>JBOGMU010000339.1:0-9465 GCA_050746865.1 Candidatus Acidiferrales bacterium | reverse complement strand
AACCAACACTGGATCCCAGGGCGCTCGAGTCGCCCTGCCCTTGTGCACGCTTTCCGGCTTGCCGGAAAGAAGCCTTAAAGCAGGCGTAGGGCACCCACCTATTTGTGGGGTTCAGGGCCTAGTAACGCACGGCGAAGCAGACCGGCTCCGCTTCTTTCTTTGCAGAGCCGATTGTTCCGAACAAAACTCATATGCGAGTTCTATTCATTGGTGACATTGTCGGTTCGCCCGGCCGGCGCATCGTTCGCGAGCGTCTGGCAGATATTCTGGCGCAGCGCCAAGTGGATCTCTGCATCGCCAACGGCGAAAATTCCGCGTCCGGCTTTGGCATCACGCCGCGGATTACGCAGGAGTTGCTTGCCACCGGCATTGAAGTGCTCAGCGGCGGCAACCACATCTGGGATCGCCGCGAAATCATGGAGTACTTTCCGCATGAGCCGCGGTTGCTGAGGCCAGCGAACTTTCCGGCCGGATCGCCAGGCGCGGGCGTCTACGTTGGAACGGCCAAGACCGGTGTAAAATACGCGGTGATCAACGTTCAGGGCCGCACTTTCATGATTCCCATCGATGATCCGTTTCGGACGGTGGAGACGGAGATTGCGAAGCTGCCGCCGGACGTAAAGGTGATCATTGTCGATATGCACGCGGAAGCCACGTCTGAAAAACTTGCGATGGGCTGGAACCTTGATGGCAAAGTTTCCGCCGTGCTCGGTACGCATACTCACGTCCAGACGGCCGATAACCGCGTGCTGCCGGGCGGCACGGCTTACATCACGGACGTCGGCATGACTGGTCCCCATGACGGCATCATCGGCATGGAAAGAGGGCCGATCATCCAGCGGTTCCATGATGCGCTGCCAATTCGCTTCACGGTCGCTGAAGGCGATATTCAGATGAACGCGGTTCTTATCGACATCGATGAATCGACGGGTCGCGCCCGCGGCATCGAGCGCTTGAACTATCGGCTGGATTAGCTACGCCCCTGCAATCGGGCTGCAATCGGCAGGAACCAAACGCCGAAAATGTGGTAAATAAACACATTCACGGGCTATCCACGAACATATGGGACTGCCCGGGTTTCGGCCAACTGCGAAAAGGCCTCAGGCATCTGATTTTTCATCCGCAAGGCGAGGGGTGAATGCGGGTCCGTGTTAAAAAGCCGGTTTGGGTTGCTGCGCTCGCGGTGTCTCTAGCGGCCGTTGTTCCGATTCCGTCCGCGGGACAGAACCTCCACAACATGGTCCCTGCGGAGGGACGAGTTTTTCCGCAGGTGAACGGCGGCATCATCGCCATGCGCGAAGATTCCGTTGGACGGTTCTACGTGCTGGCAAATCCCGGCCACGCGCTCCAGATATTCGAGGCAAACGGCAGCAAGGCCGGCGAGATTCCGCGTGCGGGCTCACCGGTTTCCCAATTCGGCTATGCGGCTGATTTCGACATCGCCAGCAATGGTGACATTGTGATCGCCGATCGAGGTAGGAACATCGTTTATACGTTTTCGCCAGAAGGCTCGCTGAAATCGAAGGCGTCCGTGTTCGCTCCTACTTCCGTCGTAGCCCTCTCTAACGGCCAAATTGCTGTCACTACACTTCGCACCGAGCATCCCATCGAGATTTTTGACGAAAACGGGCAGCTCGTTCGCGGATTCGGCGAACCGCACGTGATTTCGAATCCGTCGCCGGATGAGGAAGATGCGACGACGCCCCCTCCTCTTGCGGACACGGGCCGCATCATCGGCGATTCCGCCGACAACCTGTATTTCGGCGTGCTCTCCGCGACGAATCCTCAGATCAAGAAATTTGACCGCTTCGGTTATGCCGCCTTTTCGTCAAACGTCCCTTTTGAGGCGGATCTCCCAGGGGGCGAAGAGGATCGGGTGCAGGTGGGCTTCAATTTCACGCGCCTGACGGCTTCCAGCCAATTGGGCAGCTGGACCACCCTCGGCGACACGGGTAGGGTCCGATTTGGAGTAAGCGCAGGCTCTGGTTTGGCCAGCATGATGGCGCACCGGGACGTGACAGGCACTAAGTCTGTGGCAGGCTCACTAACAGCTGAAACTTCGCTTGAGAGGCCGAGCTTCGGCATCGGGGCGGGCCCAAGTGCGGCGGGAGGAAGCGGCGGAGCGACCGGTACAGGCTCGCCCGACACGCAGGACGCTGGGTCAGGCACAAGCAGCAACAACTCGGCCACCCTGAAATATTTTGCCCCAGGCACTTTCTCTAGCAGCAACGATTTTTCCAGTAGCAACCCGGATGGGATTCCGGCAGACACCAATACGGCCGCTATTCCGATCAAGGATCCGACCAGCGTCATTCCGACCACCGAGGACTACCTTACGGGAGCGCCGCAAGTAGGGCCATCGACCGGAGCGGGCGTAGGCGGCTTTTCCAGCTATTATCTGGCCTCTCTGGGGCCGGAGCCCGGCGGTTACAGGCATACGCTAATTCGGCCGGGAGCATTGCCCCGTGGTGCATTCGGTCGCGGTGGAAACGGCGCAGAACCAGGCACGGGTGCCGATATCGCAGGCCCGCCGCTAGGAGCTGCTCTCGGAACCGGTTTATCAGGAGCTTCATCAGCCGCAGGGATGGCACTCATTGGCGTACCCGGCACGGAACGTAACGCTACAGGGGCAACGGGCGGTGCGGCCGGTGGTGGTACCGACAGCAAAACGCCAACCTTCACGCGATTCGGTGCAAGCGATCTGGCATACGTTGGCGGCCTGCGCATCAACCTCGATCATCCGCGGCCACCGGCGCTCACAGAGAAAAAGCTCACGGCTGTCGGCGTCGATCGCCAAACGCAGGAATTCTGGGCTGCCATCGGGCCGGAACTCGTCCATTTCGACAAATATGGCAACCCGATGGATACGTATTACATGACAGCGCCGGACGGTGCGCTGCTCCAAATCACCGCAATTGTGATTGAGCCCCATCGGCTCTTGATCGGGTCGAGTTCCGGCGGCATTTATGGGTTCGCGCGTCCGGATAAGATGACGGCCGAGCATTCCGCCCAGGCGGTCGGAAAAAATGAGAAAAATCCTACTCAGTAAACACGTTTCAGTGTCGAAACTCTGAGCACTATCGCTAGTGCGCCATATCCGTAAAGGGCAATCTCGGTTTTCCACTCTTTTTCCACAGGCCCTTTTGGTTGCTGTGCGTGGAGAGTCTCTCCGATAGCCGTATTTACTGCGATTTATGCAAAGATTTTCGCGAATCGTCGCTTCACGCACCCTGTGGAAAAGCTGTGCAATGCGAGCGCGGTGCCTTCAAAAGAATTGCGTAATTTTCTCTTGCTCCTCGCGCTTCGTTTAGGCAGAATCCCAACTCGCGTCTCTGGTCGTAACGGGCGTTTTCAACGAGAGTATTCACCAGTCGCAGCTTTCCTGCGACGCACAACCGGAAGACTCAAACGACTTAGATGGCTAGCCGGAAGGTCCGGCTGGATTTCCACAACATTTCAACTCATGTGGAAATCGATGGGCGGCTTTTTTCATGACACTTTGGGATAAAGTCCTGCAGCACACGGAGCGCCGGGTCAATCCTCACAGTTTTGCCACCTGGTTTCGTCCTACCAGGCAGGAACGCGCCGAAGAGAACAAGCTGATCGTGCGCGTGCCTACGCGGCTTTTCTGCAAGCGCCTGAAGGAAACCTACGGCGAGCTGGTACAGGCGGTTTTGGTCGAAATCGGCCGGCCGGACCTGATGATCGAGTTCATTTGTGCCGAGCCTGAGCCGATTCCGTCGAATGCTCCGGTTCTTGCACAGCCGAAGCTCGATTTCGACTCTGCTGCCAATCAGCTAAATGCGCGCTACACCTTCGATACGTTCATCGTTGGATCTTCGAATCAGTTTGCTCACGCAGCGGCGGTCGCCGTCGCCGAAACTCCGTCCAAATCCTATAACCCGCTTTTCCTGTATGGCGGTGTGGGCCTTGGCAAGACACACTTGATGCAGGCGATCGGCCACACGCTCAAGCGCCGCAATCCGTCGCTCCGTCTGATCTACATCAGCGCCGAGAAATTCACTAATGAAGTGATCGCGTCGATCCGTTTTGAGCGCATGCCGGCCTTCCGCGACCGATTCCGCAATATGGACGTGCTGATGATCGACGATATCCAGTTCATTGCACGCGCTGAGCGGACGCAGGAAGAGTTCTTCCACACGTTTAACGCGCTTTACGATCAGCAAAAGCAGATTGTCATCTCGTCCGATTGCCCGCCGAAAGAGATTTCCTCGATTGAAGAGCGGCTGCGCTCGCGTTTCGAGTGGGGCCTGATTGCGGACATACAGATGCCCGATCTGGAGACGAAAATCGCCATTCTCCAGAAAAAAGCGGATAACGAACGCGTTCACCTTCCCGACGACGTCGCCGAGTTTATTGCCCGCTCAATCAAATCAAATATTCGTGAGCTGGAGGGCGCGCTGATTCGCTTGATGGCTTACGCTTCGCTCACCGGCGTTCCCGTGAATTTGCCCACGGCGCAACAGGTGCTGAAAAATATTCTGGAAACACAGGAAAAAAAGGTCACGATCGACCAGATTCAGAAGCGCGTAGGGGAACATTTCGGTTTGCGGCCACAAGACCTGAAAATGCGCAGCAATTCAAAAATGATTGCGTTTCCGCGCCAGGTCGCCATGTTCCTGGTCAAGCAGCTTACGTCGGCGTCACTGCCGGAGATCGGGAAGCAATTTGGCGGAAAGCACCATACGACCGTGCTCCACTCGATCAATAAGATTGAGCTTCTTCGCCAGACCGACAAAGATTTGAACAAGACGATTACGCGGCTAATGGATTCATTCGGTTAGGCTTGAGACCACGAATTCCACGGCCTGTGTTTTTTGACTGTGGAAGCGCTGTGAATGAAGCGTGAAAGCCCACGCACCGTTCAGATTGGCCTAAGTTATCCGCAGTGTTCGAGGAGTTTCAACAGATAAGCACGATTCTTAACCGAATTTAAATGTACGGGTTACGCTGGTTTCGAACTTATCCACAGGTCCGAAGAAGACGGCGGTTTTCTTATTTTGAGTTAGATATAAAAAAGCAGTACAGTAGCCGTTATAGCGTTGGAGAAAGGCGGGGCCATGAGTTCAGTCGCGCGGGATATGGACACCAAGCGTGGTGAGGGAACGCAAGCGATGGAATTCAGCGTAAAGAAATTCGACCTGCTTCGAGAGTTGGAACTCACGCAAGGCGTCGTGGAACGCAAGACGACCATCCCCATTCTGTCCAATCTCCTTGTCGAAGCCAAAGGCAACGGACTCGCGATTACGGCAACCGATCTCGAATTGAGTATTCGCACGTCATGCGAAGCGCGCGTAAAAAAGGAAGGCGCGGGCACGATCCCTGCGAAGAAGCTTTACGACATTGTGAAATTACTGCCGGAAGCCGAGATTAAATTCAAGCTGCTTGATAATCATTGGATACAGCTCACCTGCGAGCGAAAGAATTACAAGCTCGTCGGCATGTCCAAGGAGAATTTCCCGGCGCTTCCGTCGTTTCCAGATACGAATATTAAGATTCCTGCCGGTCTTTTGGGCGGGCTGATCGCAAAGACGACCTTCGCAATCTCGGCCGAGGAATCGCGGTACACGCTCAATGGCGCGCTGCTGGTCCTACGGCCTGCCTCTGTCAGTATGGTCGCAACCGACGGACACCGTCTGGCGATGGTGGAAACGGAGCATAAGACGGAAGGCTTCTCACAGGAAACTCGCGTCCTTATTCCCAAAAAAGCGATGACGGAAATCCAGCGGCTCGCGTCTGAATCAGGCGAAGGCGCGGCCGTCGAGTTTGGGCAAGACGAAAGCCATTTATTCTTCCGTTTTGGCCAGCGCCTGCTTACGTCACGTAAGTTGACAGGACAATTCCCGAATTACGAAGCTGTTCTCCCGCGGGATTCGAGCAAGACGCTCGTTCTTGAGCGTGGCGAGCTTCAGGATGCGCTCCGCCGAGTCTCTCAGTTGGCCGATCTACGGACGCACGCGATCCGCTTTGTCTTGGCGAAAGAAGGCGTGGAGATTTCTGCCTCAAGTCCTGAATACGGTGAAGCGAAAGAAGCGCTGGACAAAGAATATACTGGTGAGCCGATTACGATTGGCTTCAACGCGCAGTATCTTCTCGATTTCCTTGCTGCCGCTCCCGATGGTCCAATCAGCTTTGAAATGAAAGACGACCAGTCCGCCAGTCAACTCCGTCCGCTTGCTGACGAATCGAGCCGCTATCGCTACGTCGTGATGCCTATGCGCATCTGACCGAAGCGGCTGAGCCATCCCTGTTTAATTGACCGCAAAAATCGCCGGATCATTACTTCGGCATCTTGCGTTTGTGTATCGCGAAAAGTTCCCGCAACCCAATGAAAAATAGGCAGATAATGCATATTCCAAGCACAGATTTGCCTTGTGGAATCGCTGCATTTCAGCTACAATTTTTCTTGTACGTTCTTTGATCTGGACGGCACTCGGTTCAGCTCAAGCTGCTGGTCTAGCGGCTGCTCCTGCCAGAAGGAGCGCCATGAAGCGCGGGCCAGCAGGGATGGACCGTCCCCTTTCCGCAGGGGAGAAAAGAACAGCCTCGCCGCGTTCCCCCGGGTGACCGGAACGGAGCGGGATGAGGCTTCGAGAAACCCTTCGAGTCCCAGTTCGGGCGGCAATCTGATTTTCCCGGATAGCATGGGGCCAATGGGCAAGGTGAGTGTCGCGCACGCCTGCTCGACCGCCTTCCCGATGATCGACTAGCTATTTTTCTGCACGAATACAATTTGGTTTTGGAAATCCTGGGGGATGCACGATCCATGGGTGATAAGGAAACTCCGGCCGGAAAAGGGCCTGGTTCGGCTGGACACAAGTACGACGCCACTTCCATCAAAGTCCTCGGCGGTCTCGAAGCTGTTCGTAAACGCCCCGCGATGTACATCGGCTCAACAAGCGAAATGGGATTGCATCATCTTGTCTGGGAAGTTGTCGACAACTCCGTCGACGAAGCGATGGCGGGCTTCTGCGACGAAATCAACGTGGTAGTGCATGAGGACAACAGCGTCACCGTCACGGACAATGGTCGCGGCATTCCCGTGGATATGCACGCCACGGAAAAGAAGCCTGCGGCCGAAGTTGTGATGACCGTTCTGCACGCGGGAGGCAAATTCGATAGCGACACGTATAAGGTTTCCGGCGGATTGCACGGCGTCGGCGTGTCTGTTGTCAACGCGCTTTCCGATTGGCTCGATCTCGAAATTTGGCGCGAAGGCGAAGTCTGGGAGCAGTCGTACGAAAAGGGCGCGCCTACTTCGAAGCTGAAATCCTCCGGCAAGACGCGCAAGACCGGCACGAAGATCACGTTCCACGCTGATCCCTCGATTTTCACTGTTACGACTTACAGCTTTGACACGCTTTCGCAGCGCCTACGCGAGCTGGCCTTTCTCAACAAGGGCCTGAAAATCACGCTCGAAGACGAGCGAACTGCCAATAAGAAGACTGCCGAATTTCGCTTCAGCGGCGGCATCGCCGAATTCGTAAAGCATCTGAACCGCGGCAAGGGCGTTCTCCACGATTCACCGATCTACATGGAAGGCAAAAAAGATCAGGTGGAGATGGAGATTGCGCTGCAATACAACGACGGCTACGCAGAAAATATTTTTGCCTTCGCCAACACGATCAATACTGTGGACGGCGGCACGCACCTTGCCGGCTTCCGCTCTTCGCTGACGCGCACGATTAACTATTACGCGAACTCGTTCGGCATGCTGAAGGACCAGAAGGACGGCGTCTCGATCACCGGCGATGACGTTCGCGAAGGATTGGTAGCCGTCGTCTCCGTAAAGCTGCCGCAGCCGCAGTTCGAAGGCCAGACGAAGGGAAAACTCAATAGCGACATCAAGGGTGTAGTCGAATCGCTCGTCAATGACGCGCTCGGCACCTATTTCGATAAGCACTCTTCGATCGCGCGCAAGATCATCGGCAAATGTATTGACGCGGCTCGCGCTCGCGAGGCAGCGCGCAAAGCCCGTGAACTTACGCGCCGCAAGTCCGCCCTGGATTCAGGCGGTTTGCCCGGGAAGCTTTCGGATTGCCAGGAGCGCGACCCGGAGCGCTGCGAAATCTTCCTGGTAGAGGGCGAATCGGCCGGCGGCTCGGCAAAAGGCGGCCGCGATCGCCGCTACCAGGCGATCCTCCCGCTTAAAGGCAAGATTCTCAACGTAGAAAAAGCGCGCTATGACAAGATGCTGGGCCACGAAGAAATTCGCGCCATCATCACGGCTCTGGGCACGGGCATCGGCAAGGACGATTTTGACGCCTCAAAGCTTCGCTACCACAAAATCATTCTCATGACCGATGCGGACGTCGACGGCTCGCACATCCGCACCCTTCTACTCACGTTCTTTTTCCGCCACATGCGCGAGCTGATCGATAAGGAACATATTTACATCGCTCAGCCGCCGCTGTATCGCGTGAAGCGCGGGAAAAGCGAACGATACATTCGCGATGAGCGTGAGTTTTCACGCGAGCTGATGAAGCGCGCCACCGAAGATCACGTGGTGAAGGGGAAAGACGGCAAGGCGCTCGAAGGCGGCGTCCTCACGCAATTCCTGCTCAACATTCAGGAATACGATCAAGTGGCCGTGAAACTCGCGCGCAAGCTACGCGATGTCAAGTTAATCGAACTCCTGGCCGATAGCGAGATCGACAAGAAAACCGATTTTTCCGAAAAGAAGAAATTACAAGATCTCGCGAAGGCAATCGAGAAAGCCAAGCTGAATTTCGATACGAAGCTCGAATTTGACGAAGAGCATAGCCTGCACGAGCTCGTTCTGACAAATGGCGGCGAAAAGCGCATCAATTGGGCGCTCGCCGGCTCGGCTGAATTCAAGCGACTACGAACTTTGCATGACGCGATTGCCGACAGTAACAAGCCGCCTTTCACTATTGCGCACAACGGCGACAAGGCCGAAAAAGAAAACGCGCAGGCTCTGCTCAGTTACGTTCTCGAAGACGCGAAGTCCGCTTTCACGATCACGCGCTTCAAGGGCTTGGGCGAAATGAATCCCTCGCAGCTTTGGGAAACCACGATGAATGCCGAGACGCGCACACTGCTGAAGGTTCGCCTCGAAGATGCTGTCGCTGCTGAAGATATTTTCTCCACGTTGATGGGCGAAAACGTTGAGCAGCGCCGCAAATTCATTGAAGACAACGCCCTCGACGTGGTCAATCTGGATATTTAGTGATGTCGCGCCATTTGCGAATCGCTGTGGCGTACGACGAAGACGCCGCCGAACATTACTCACCGCGTATTACTCACGAGCTTTAAGGGGTTTAAATGGCAGACGAGCAAAACCAGCAGATTCTCACTCCGGTCGATATTGAATCTGAGATGAAGAAGTCGTATCTCGATTACGCCATGAGCGTGATTATCGGGCGCGCGCTGCCCGATATCCGCGACGGGTTGAAGCCCGTGCAGCGGCGCATTCTTTACGGC
>JBOGMU010000338.1:0-11894 GCA_050746865.1 Candidatus Acidiferrales bacterium | reverse complement strand
GGAGGGGCCTGTACCGCCATCGACCGGCCCTGACCGTCCGCAAAGATGTTGTAAGCATCCTGCAGGAGTGACATCACGGTGACGCATTTTTTGATCACCAGGTTGGGCGATGGTCCGGTCTCTCCCAGGCCGCCCATTTCGCGGAGACCTGGCGGGGGTGTTTTTCGGTCGCAAGGGTGAATGGCAGCGACTTCGAATTTCTGTCCTGACGATACGGGCGACTGAGCGTCGACCACAGTAACGTTTGCGGCTCCGATGAGCAGTCCGATCGCTATCGGACCAATCAATGCGGCTGTTCCGGCACCCGCCAGCAGAAGCTTCTTTGCGCGGCTCAATTGTTCGAAGCGGTTTGACATGATGGCCTCAATTCTTCGGCGGATGCTGGCGCCGGATACTCCGGATGCAAATATGAGCGGCGATTGCACATAGAACTTGCAGACGTTGAGAATCGCGTCCGCGTAGATTTCGGGGTGGCTGCCCCGGCTCAACACTTCTTCATCGCAGGCTTGTTCGCGCTCTTCGACGAGACGTGCGCTGATCCACCAGACAAGCGGATGGAACCAGAAGATCGCTTCGACGATCAAGTGAATCGCGGCGAAGAGATTGTCGCGACGGCGAACATGGCAGAGTTCGTGCGCGAGAACCGTTTCCAGTTCCGGCGGCGTCAACCGCTCCGTAATTCCTTCAGGGAATACGAGAACGGGGCGCAAGATGCCCACTACAGCCGGTCCCAGATGGTATCGAGATACGCGAATCTCTACCTTCTCAGGAGTGGCCGCTGCGACGCTGGCGCGGATCGCCGCACGGATCCTGAGCCAGCCACGAAATCGGATGAATGCGACAGTTGCCAATCCGGCGAGCCATAGCGCGAGGAGGGCAACGGGAATCCAGTCAATGGTATTCGTCGCTGCAGCGGCCATACCCGATTGAGGCAAAGTTGTGGAGACCACTGTCACGCTGAACGCCTCGACCGTCCAGGAAACGGCCGGCGTGATTTGGCTTGCAACCTGACGGGCGGCAGGCAGCCACGTTTCCAGATAAGTACCCAGATTCAGCAGCAAAGCGAATGGCACAAGGAACTTGAGCGATGCGCTCAGCCACAGCCAATAACGAACCTGCGCGCGATTGCCGCGAAACGCCACAGTCAGCAAGCCCGCCGCGATGGCGAACAATGTCGATTGCCAGAGATGTGCGATGACTGCCTGGGTCATTTGGGCTCATCCTTTCCTTCCTGGCTCCGCTGCGCCTTCAGTTTTTTGAGCGTTTTCTCCAGTTCGCCAATGTCGTTCGGCGTCAGTTTGCCGGCGTCCGCCAGCTGCGCCATCATCGGGGCCGCCTGGCCGCCGAAGAAGCTCAAGACCTCGTCCAGCACGCGGCTTCGCGTGACTTCGCGGGCAACAAGTGGCTCGAAGATATCGGCCTTGCCCACCTTGCGGACGCGCCGGAGCGTATGCTTTGCTTCCATCCGATAAACAATCGTCTGGACCGTGGTGTAAGCAGGGCGCGGATCAGGAAATGCTTCTTGAATCTCGCGGATGGAAGCGCTTCCACGAGTCCAAAGGGCTTCCAGAATCCGAAGCTCGAGTTTGCTCAGCTTGGGTTGTGGCACGCGGTCTCCTTTACTACTTTGTAGGCGAACATTACTACCATGTAGTTTTTGAGTCAAGAGAAATCCTCTGGGTAAGCTGGCACCAGCAGGTCCGGCTCGGACGTAGTAGCTTTTCGAGCCTGCCCGCACGATCAGGTTAGAAGGTGAGCAACGCCTGAAAAGCTCCCGATTGTCCGGGTTTTCACGGCCAGATAGAGTCGGGTTGGAATATAGCCCTGCGGAAGCAATGCGGGACTAATTCGTCGAGAGGACAACTGTGACAATCAAGAAACGGCAGATGAGCGCGGATGGCTCTAAAGTCGAGCGTCGGAAGAGCCATCGTTTCCCGGTAGTGGTTCCGATCGAGGTGATATGGCGCGGACCGGACGGCGTCGAGATGAAGGAGGACGCTGCCGCTCGACAGGTGAATGCCAACGGTGGCTTTTTGAAGATGGGCACGTATCCGGACGCAGGAAGCAGGGTCACGCTGACTAACTTTCTCTCTGCGCGGACGGCTGAGGCGAGAGTCATTGCGGAACCGAATGCTCGCGAAGGTGTTGCTCACGGCATTATCGTAGAACTGATTGCCCCCGATGAAAGCTTCTGGGGCGTGGATTTACAGGTGAAGAAGACGATCGTCGAACTCGAGAACCTCGAAAAGGCACTTCAACGCGAGGAAATGGACCTTCGTCTAGTGAAGGAATATCGTGACGCAGTGGATCTAATCCGCAAGGCTGCGCAAACCCTTGAACAGTTGCGGGAGCATCAGTTTCGCGAGATCGACAACAGTGATTTGCTTTCCACTCTTGCTGCGGATCGAATTCACCGCACAATCTCTCTCTGTCGGGATGTCGCCGCTGACCTCGATACTGGTAGAGCGAAAAGCACGTCGCAGGACATCGACGAACTTTATCGAGCGATTGAACATGTCCAGGCGCAGCTGAGACGACGCGGTAACGCTCA
Organism: Candidatus Acidiferrales bacterium; assembly: GCA_050746865.1. Classification (GTDB taxonomy): domain Bacteria; phylum Acidobacteriota; class Terriglobia; order Acidiferrales; family UBA7541; genus Palsa-295. Next base: position 9,343 of record JBOGMU010000338.1, on the reverse strand, counting down.
CGTAAACAATGGTGCTCCCGAACACCGCAAGCAAACCGTAACTATTCCAATCTCTCGTAGCTCGTGAGTAGTGGACGTTGAGCGCATGACATGAAGCAGCGACGCTTCATGCGTTCCTTTTCTCACAGAGACCCTTGGTTCTCCGGGCTTCACAGCAACCTGACTCTGTCGGGTTGGCACAGGCTCATTTGTCATCTATGAAGGCGCCGCGTCACAATGCCTGATCCAGTACGATCAATGCCTGGCCCGTGCACGAAGATCAGGCGCAGAGAATTGTACAGGGGACAGGCTTGAATCCTGCTTTTTCCGAGGCTTCTGCGATTTCTTTCAGCGTCATTGCGGAACTTGCTTGGCCAGATCCTCAATCCAACCCAAGAGTGTGCGCATTTGGGCTGGATCGGTATCGATGAACGCGATCCCCATTCCATCTTCGGTGATGGCGTGAACGGTTCGCGCCCACGTCTCGAATGTCGATTCGTGCCATTCGATTCGAAGCTGCAAAACTGTTTCCGCCTGTTGAATATCAGCGGTACGGAAGTAGCAGCCGCTGCGGCTGATTATGGAGACCCAACCGGATATCTCCCGTCCGCTCAAAGGCTCTACCGCATGCGTGGGAGCTGAGATCGGATATCGCGGCGCCTTGCGCACGTCGGGAAACCGTTGACCGGCTGCTACGGAGTGATGTGAGAGTAGTTTGTCGACACTCATCTCTTCGCCAGAAGATGCGGCCGCCCCACCGGAGAGTGGAGCGGCCCGTTCATTTGGGTTTAAGGTTTTCTCTCTCTGGCTAACTTGTACCTTACTCTGAGCGAAGAGCGAACATCTTTGACAGCAATGTCTAGCTCGTACTGCTGATTCATAAATCGTAAATCTACGTAAGGTCATCACCTTGCTCCTCGTTATACAGACCCGTGTAGGGTTGCCGCAATTCCCATCCAATAACGGCGATAACCGCGGAAATCGAATACGTCTCCAGACTCCGAAAGAATGCAAAGACCAATTTCACGTGCCGCGGCGTCCGCAGCGCCATCAATGGTGATCGAGTTCTCGCCGAAGTTGCACTAGACACTGTCCGTCTTATTTTGTTCGCAATCCTGCGCAGGTTTGGCCCGCGGCATGGCAAAATTGTGCCGGAAAAGGAGTACGCAATGGCGCTGTTTTTGAGTGAGGCGGATGTGCGGGCAACGCTGACAATGCCCTTGGCTATGGAGGTGGTCGAGGCGTGCTTCCGGCGGCTGGCGGAAGGGACGGCGCAAACACAGCCGCGTCGACGACTGCATTTTGCTCAGAAGAGCTTTTTGCATTACATGGCGGCGTCGGATGAGGACGCCGGGTATTTGGGGATGAAACTTTACACGACCTCGCCAAAGGGCGCGCGGTTTCTCATTCCTCTGTACCGGGCGGAAACGGGCGAACTCGTTGCGATGATTGAGGGCGACTACCTCGGGCAGATGCGAACGGGCGCGGCGAGCGGCGTCGCGACGCGGTTCATGGCTCGCGAGGATGTACGCACACTGGGAATTATCGGCACCGGCCTGCAGGCGCGAACGCAGCTTGAGGCAGTTGTCCTGGCGCGCAAATTCGAGACGATTCGCGCGTTTGGACGCGATAAGGAGCGTCGTGACCGTTTCGCGAGCGAAATGTCAGACAAACTCGGCGTGAGCGTGATTCCCGTCGATTCGGCGAAAACGGCCGTCACCGGTGCGGACGTGCTCATCACAATTACGAACACGGTCAAGCCTGTGGTCGACGGAAAATGGATTACACCGGGTATGCACATCAATGCGGCGGGATCGAATTTTGCACAGAAAGCCGAACTCGATGCGAAATCGGTGCTTTGGTGCGATGTGATTGCGGTCGATTCGATTGAGCAGGCGAAGATGGAAGCGGGGGATCTGATTCAGGCGTTCGAAGGAGACGAGTCGCGTTGGGAAGCGGTAAGCGAGATTAGTCAAATTGTTTCGGGGAAAGTTAAGGGACGGAAAGACGCGGAGGAGATTACGTTGTTTAAGTCGATCGGGATTGCAGAGGAAGATGTGGCGACGGCGGCGCGCGTTTATGAATTGGCGCGGGAGAAGGGAATTGGGCGAGAAGTGCCCATGTGGAGCGATCAGAAGCACTAGCGAGTTGCGCGACGGAGACATGAATGAAACGAAATCGACGGATGCGGATGGCGAGTTTCGGTGCTTTATTTTGTGCGGGCTTGCTCGGGGTGCAGTACTCAGCGGCGCCGCAGGCCGTGCAAGCCGCGAAGGCGGGGCAGACGGCTGCTTCGAGCGAGGAAGTTCCGGTGCCGGTGAATCAGTGGGCAGCGGCTGTAGCGTCGGGAGACCGCGCGGCGCTTGCGAAATTCTATTCGACGACGCCCGCGGCGCAGACGAAAACGCCCACACAAACGATCACCGATCCTGCGGAGGAGCCTGCATTTTGGTCGGCGTTCACGACGCGCGGGATCAGCAATGTGAATCCGAAAATCCTCGAGATAGAGCGGCCGAATCCGAGCATTATTGTGCTGGTACTGCGGATCGAATTTGATCTGAGTGACAGTGGTGTGAAGAAGCCGTTCGTCGTAGAGGGCGGGCAAGTCTGGATCAAAACAGGCGATGGCTGGAAGATCGGAATGACCCAGCGCGGCGACGCGGAGCCTCGGCCCGCGGAGCGCTTGCCGGAACCCGCGAAACCGAATGTCGACCTGTACCCGGCGCCGGAAGATGCTGCACCGGAAATTCAGGCGGCTCTTGCCGCGGCCGCGAAAGATCACAAGCGCGTGATTCTCGTGTTCGGCGCGAACTGGTGTTACGACTGCCATGTGCTGGATGCGGCGTTTCGTTCGCGGGAACTCTCGCCCATCATAGAGGCGAACTATCAGGTGGTTCACGTGAACATCGGCGACATGGACAAGAACCTGGACGTTGCGAAGAAGTATCAGGTGCCGCTCGATAAGGGTGTGCCCGTGCTCGCGGTCCTCGATGCGAATGGGAAGGTCGTTTTTAGCCAGCAGCATGGCGAATTCGAATCGAGCGTAAAGATTGGGCCGGAGGATGTGACGGCATTTGTGGAGAAGTGGAAGCCGGCGGGAAATTGATCCCGAAGCGGCCCGCATGAGGGTGCCTGCTACAAATGCAACTGCGCCCGCCCAAAAGGCGGCCGGGACGGATGCAATCGTTTAGCGATGTTGGACGGCGCGGAATTGGCGCAGGTATGCGCCGAGGAGTTCATAACGGTCGCTGGCGATGTAGTCGACGCCGTCCTCTGCTGCGGCACGCCAGCGAATTTTTGCGGCGGCGAGCGACCCAAAATTGTATTGGCGAAACCAGCCGTTGCTGCTGAGTTCGGGAACGGTCGATCCATCCAGGGTGTAAAAACGAATCCACAAATTCCGGGAGTGCGCGTAGCGCACGAGCGACTGTAGGCGTTGATTGTCTTCGGAGGTCCATGCGCCAGCATTGTTTTGGCCGCCGCGTTCGACGACGCTCCAGGGATTGTTCCACCAGCGACGGTAGTTTGTTGGTGGACCTGATTCGATGACGTTCGGCGTGCCCATCGGGTCTTGCATATTCGTATGGACCGCGCCAAAAACGAGCAGTCGATCGCCAACGGGAACACGATCTTCAAAGATTTTTTGTTGAGCGTCGGATTCACCGGTCAGTACGAGCAATGGCTTTACGTCTAGCGGCTGCATGGTCGATTCATCCGCAACGCGCGGCGCGGTGGTAATCCAATCGCGGTAAGTCGTGAGCAGATTCCAAACGGCGGCGAGATGTTCCGGCTCCTCGGTCTTGAAATCGAGATTCAGCGTGATGAGCGGCCAATCGGCTTTATTTCCGTCTTTCAGAGCTTGCTCCATGATCGGGCGGATGCGCTGGAAGAAGTAGGTTTCCATCGTGGGTTCGTTGCCGTAAGCGGGAGCACCGTGCGAAAGGACGCTTCGTGATTGGCCCGTGCGCGGATCGGTATACCAGAGAAGATCTTGTTCAATAGCGAGCGGAGTGCCCGCCGAGAGCGCACGATCGATACGGTCGGACCACCATTCGGCATAGGGATAGCAATTGTGCGCGTCCATAAGGCTGCGGCTGCCGGGCTTCACGACGGACGTGGGTGCGGAGGTCGCAGGCAACGGAAGCGACGCGAGAACCGCGGCGATTACAAGCGCGATGAGAGAGCGAGACTGTGACGTAGAGAACAATTAAGCCTCCTTACGCAACATGAGTATGCGATCCGAGCGCCGAATATACTTCGGGTTGGGCGAAATCGCCAGACCGATATGAATGCGAAGGTTGAGTCTATCTACGCGTGGGCGATGCGGTGGGAATCGGGTTTCGTTCCTGGAATTGGCGCTGGTGCCAGTAAGGATAAACTGGAGTGACCTCGCTGGCGGCGTCGAGCTTTGCGACTTGATCGGGTGTGAGATTCCAGTCGACGGCGCCGAGATTCTGGCGTAGCTGTTCTTCGTTGCGCGCGCCGATGATGACGTTGGCGACGGTGGGACGCTGCAAGAGCCAGTTGAGCGCGATTTGCGGGATCGTTTTCCCCGTTTCTTTCGCCACCTCGTCGAGCGCGTCGACGATGCGATACAAATATTCGTCATCGACAGGTGGACCGGATTCGGCCGTTTCGTGAAGTCGGCTGACTTTTGGCAAAGGCGAGCCGCGGCGCAACTTTCCGGTCAGGCGTCCCCACCCGAGGGGACTCCACACGATTGCGGCGACCTGCTGATCGAGACCGAGCGGCATCAATTCCCATTCGTATTCGCGGCCGACGAGCGAATAGTAGACTTGGTGCGCGACGTATCTTGACCAGCCGTACTGGCGCGAGATGTCCAGCGATTTCATTAGGTGCCAGCCGGAAAAATTCGAGCAGGCGATGTAACGGACTTTGCCGCTTTGCACCAGGCCGTCGAGCGTGTTGAGCACTTCCTCAAGGGGCGTGAGCGCGTCGAAGCCGTGCATGTGATAAACGTCAATGTAATCGGTGCCGAGGCGGCGAAGGCTCGCTTCGCAGGAAGCAAGCAGATGATGACGCGAGGAGCCGACATCGTTTGGCTCGCTGCTCATCGCGAACGTTGCCTTAGTGGAGATCAGAACTCTATCGCGGCGGCCAGAGATTGCTTTGCCGAGGATCTCTTCGGCGAGGCCTTTCGAATAGACATCGGCAGTGTCGAAGAAATTCGCACCGGCATCAAGGCAAATATCGACAAGACGAGTGGCTTCTGTAACGTCACTCGAACCCCATGCGCCGAAGAATTTACCCCTCCCGCCGAACGTGCCGGTGCCTAAACTGAGAACAGGAACTTTGAGACCTGAGTGGCCGAGCTGTCGATATTCCATGATGTAGGAGATGCGGACTAGAGTTTAGTCGATTCGAAAAAGTTTCAAGAGAATTGAAGACTTCTTCGCTAACGAAAAAAAACGGACCATCGCCTCATAAAATCAACTACGAAATGCCGAGCGATTGGGCTAGGGATTAACCAGGGATTCGGAAAGCACGCGGGCGCGGTGCGCGAGACTCTGTGCGCTGACCCAATCGCCTGTCTTGCTCGCATCGTTGGCTTGGTTGAGGAATTCGCGAACTTTCTCCTTGAGATCTTGCTGTACCGGACTAAGCTGGCGATCTTGAACGACTTGAAGATTTCGGTTTGCCACTGCGGAGTCATCTTCGATTTGCTTTTGTTTGGCAGCTTGATCGCTTGGCGAAAGATCGGGCGCGATTTTTGGCGCGGGATGCGAGGAGTTGTCCTGCTCGGCGGTTTCCACCGGACCGCGCTCGACGGGCCTCCGCGGCACAGGGACGACGGGGACTGGAGCCAAATCCACGATGTCAGGCGACGAAGTCTGCGGAATTTCGGGAGGAATCTCCGCGGCTTCAATCGGTGGAGCCGCGTCGGTGTCAGGTGCAACGGTCATCGGCCGAGCGTGCGTCGCGGGAGGCGGTGTGGGCGCGGGAACGGCGGCCTGAACCTTTTTCTGCGCACACCCGACAATCAGCAGCGGCAGCAGACCAGCGGCCAGCAAAAAGGATGTTCGAATTGTGAGACGACGGCTGGGCATAACAGTTTATGCGAAGCTTTCACTGGCGCTCGAAGCTTCCGCCGGGAATTCCGCGTGGCGGGCGAGGGGAAGCTCGATTCGGAAAGTAGTTCCCCGGCCTGGCTCCGATTCAAATTCTATCCGACCATTGTGCAATTGTACAAATCGGAAGGTGTTGGCAAGCCCGATGCCTGAGCCGCCGGGGCGCGTTGTGTGAAAGAGCTGGAAAATTTTCTTCTGTTCGTCGAGCGGAATGCCAACTCCTGTGTCCGCTACGGAGATTACGGCAGAGTCGCCAGAGTGGCGCAACAAGAGCGAAACTCGCCCGCCAGGCCCCGTGAAATCGCAGGCGTTGACCAAGAGATTCAGAACAGCCTGATGGATCAACTGGCGATCCAACAAGACGGACGGGAACTCAACAGGAAGATCGACGCGGAGATCAAGGCCGGCTTTGACAATCGAGGGCTTCGCCGCCTGAAGGATTTCGTGAAGCAGCGCGGGCAGGTCCGTTTCCTCGAGCTGAATTTCCACGGGACGCGTGAAATTCAAGAAGGTTTTCACGGCGCGATCGAGCCGATCGATTTCGCTATCGAGCATCTTCACGGCCTGCTGCGGCTCCGGTTCGACCGGCATATTGCCCTTCAATACTTCTAGCCAGAGGCGCATTGAGTTGAGGGGATTCTTAACTTCGTGCGCGACACCGGCGGTGACGCGCCCCAGTGCGGCCAGGCGTTCGGAAAGCTGCAACTGATTTCCGATGCGCTCGAACGACTCCACATCGTGCAACGTAACCAGAGTCCCCATGCGGCGACCCTCTTCGCGAATCACTTGCGCGCTCACGCTGATGCGGGATGGCCCTCTTAAGCCTTCGAGGACCACCTCCCGGCTTTCGACGGGCTCGATCTCATCGCCTTCGATGCGAAGCGCGTCATGCAGTGGATGTCTCGGAGGAAAGACCTCTCCCGCGCCGTGTCCCTGAAGTTCATCGGCGGCGCGGCCGAGAAATTTTTCGACCGCTGGGCTGACGAGAACAGCCCGCCCTTCGGCATTGAAGAGAAGCAGGCCTTCGCCGAGGCCGGTCATGATTTGGTCGAGATTGTCCTGCATGGTGCTGAAGATTTCGCGGACATCTTTTAATTGCTTGCCGATGCCGCTGATTTTGGTGCTGACGACGCCGAGTTCGTCCGTCCGATCGACCGCGGGCTCGCTCTCAAATTCGCCGGCCGAAATGCGGTCAAGTTGCGCAGAAATGCGGTCAATCGGGCGAAATGTCAAAAGGCTGACTCCGAACGCCAGAAAGGTGGAGATCAGCACGGCCCCAATGGCGTACTCGCCGGCGGCTTGAAGCGAGGGGTTAAGCTCATCCCTCATCAGAGCAGAAGAAAGGCCGACACGGATGTCGAAGGTATTTTGGCCGGGAGTGTTCTGCGCGAGTGTGAAGGGATACGAATACTCGAAAATTTGTGGCGGGCCGTAGAGTTCGCGCAGTTTCTGGAAAAATCCGGCGCGCACCAGAGTAGCCAGCGGGGGCCGGACGGCGACTTTTCGCCCTCGCTGCGTAGCATCGCTGCCCTTAAGGACAATGCCGTTCTGGTCCGTGATCAGAATGTCGTAGATCGTGGCGGAGTAGCCGAGGTCGGATTCGATCAGCGAGTCGAGCGCGCTGCTGTTGTCAAATGCCCGCTGCGCGTATGTGCGCACCTCCTCGGGAGTTTCCGAAAGGGGTGCGTCGCCGCGTTCTTCCGCCTCGTGCAACGCGTTGCCGCATGCTCCGAAAATCTGCTGCGCGATGAAGGCGGCGCGAACATCGGCATCACGAAGAGTCTGCTGGGTAAGGCGGCCGATGTACAGGCCGGAAAGTCCGCTGACCACGAGGAGAACCAGGACCGAAATAGCTAATGTCGACTTAGTTTTCAGGCTGAGACGCATCTTTCCGCCCCGCCTCATATTCTTTAAGTTTATTATGCAGCGTCTTTAGACTGATGCCCAGCAACTCTGCGGCCCGCGTTTTGTTCTGGCTGGTTGCCGCAAGCGTCTGGAGGATCAACTCGCGCTCTACCGCGTCAACGGTGGTGCCGACCGGGAAGCGCAACCCGCCCAAGGCGGAGCCCACGGCAGAGGCCGGGGCATGACCGAAGTCGCTCGGCAGATGCTGACGCGTGATTATGCCTCGATCCGAAGCGATCGCGGCACGCTCGATTACATTGCGCAGTTCGCGTACATTTCCTGGCCACGGGTAAGACTTAAACAGCTCCATGACATCCGCGCCCGCCGCTGTGACGCGCTTGCCGTGCCTTTCGGACGCTTCCGCCAGCAGATGTTCGACGAGCAGAGGCAGATCCTGCTTGTGTTCGCGAAGCGGCGGGAGATGAATGTGAAACACATTAAGACGGAAGTAGAGGTCTTGCCGCAGATGACCGTCGGCGACCGCCTGTTCGGGATTTTTGTTAGTGGCCGCAAGGACGCGCACGTCAACCGGAGTTTCCACTTTGCTGCCGAGCCGGCGAATCTTGTGGTCTTCCAGGACGCGAAGGAGCTTCGCCTGCGTTTGTGGGGGCATTTCGCCGATTTCGTCGAGAAGCAGCGTGCCGCCATCGGCAAGTTCGAAACAGCCGAGACGGCGTTCAGCGGCGCCCGTAAAGGCACCGCGCTCATGTCCGAAGATTTCGCTTTCCATCAGCGATTCCGGAATCGCGGAGCAGTTGATCGCTACGAATGGATTGTCCACGCGCGGCGACAGCATATGGATGGAATGCGCCACCATCTCCTTGCCGGAACCGGTTTCGCCTGTGATCAGCACGGAAGCTGTAGAGGGCGCGGCAATCTCGACCTGCCGCATAACTTCCTGCATGGGTTGCGACGTACCGACGAGCGTGCCCAACCTGCCTGCATCGCGCAGTTGACGCGTGAGGGCGGCGACGGTTTTTTGGTCCCGCGCACGAACCAAAGCGCGATCAAGGAGCGCTCGCAACACGGGCGGCTTGAGCGGCTTTTCGATGTACCAGTAGGCACCGGATTCGATAGCGTGAACGACGCGTTCGTCGCTGCCGCGACCGGTAATGATAATGACGGGAACGTGCTTCAGCTCGTCGCCGAGATGACTGAGGAGTTCGAGCCCGTTCATGCCGGGAAGTTCGACGTCGGCGAGAACGATATCGGGGGCAAATTCGGGAAACTTCGCAAGAGCCTCTTCGCCGCTGCCGACGCCAAGAAGTTCGTAATTCCACTTCTTCAGCAAGGCCTCGTAGCCTTTGCGCGCGTTCTCCTCGTCTTCGACAATCAGGATTCGTTGCAGAGATGAGTTATCGGATGCCATC
>JBOGMU010000337.1:0-7472 GCA_050746865.1 Candidatus Acidiferrales bacterium | reverse complement strand
CGGCGATTCCAGCCCCGATCGCACTTATGAGGACGCGCTAAAACGCCGCTCCGATCCTTGGAACTTCCTCTTTGTGGCCGGCATGTGGTTCCAGGACCTCTTTAACTATGACTTCCGCCGCACCGAGATGTGCATCATTCCGTACGCCACTCAGCAGGGTGAAATCTCCTTCTGCGCGTATAACACGGGCATTGGCTGGCGCAAGATCATCGAAAATATGCACAAGAATGCGACCGTCGCTCAGTGGTACAAGGAGCATGGCAAGCACGAGATTTACGCGAAGGGCAAGAAGGTCAATCTTGACAGCTATGAACACTCGCTCAAGATTGACTCCGAAGACGCCTCTCGCGTTCGTCACCTCGAGCACGATATTCCTCTCACGGCAGCCGAGGAAGATCGCATCCGCCGCAAGAAAGCCTTTGAGGAGGCGGCCAAGGTTCGCCGCATCTACGAAGAACTCGTCCTCAAGAAGCCCAAAGAGGAAGTCGTGCAGATTGGCTCATTGCAGCAGATACACATGGCCGTGCCCGGCGCGACTGTGAAACCTGTGCAGATCGCAAACGCAAACGGCAATGGCCACGAAGCCGCTGCACAACCGCCCATCGCTGAGCCCGTCGCCGGCGACTAATCAGCACCGTAGGGGCGCGTGCTTCCTGCGCCTCTTCCTTACTGCAAAGGGGCGGATTTCAAAATCCGCCCCTTTGCATTTTAGGGTGACACTCCAGACCTTGTTGCTAGGCCAGTTCGAGACGCTGGTGGATCCTTTGCTTCATTTACTTCGTTTCTGTCCTTTATCTTCTCAAAGATCGACGGGCACCCCGCCCCAATCTATCGGATCAACATCGGCGATCGTTTGCGTAAAGGTCCAGCGGCGTCCTACAAAATCCTCGGCTTTGTACTGCCGTTCGCCATACATGTGGTCCACTGGCTCTGACAGGATGCGGGCGCCAGCCTGACGGGCGCGCTCGCAATGGCTCGTAGCGTCGGCGAAGCGTACCATTATGTAATCGGCGTTCTCCACGGTGGCTTTCCCTTCAGTCACGATCAGGCAGCCACCACCGGATTTCATCTGTACTCGATGATTCTCGCCCACCCTCAACCGAACGGTGAACCCGAATGCCTCGCAAAGCCAGTCGGCTGCGGCTCTGGGATCGGGGTAATAAAGAACCGGAATTACGGTGCATGGTGTTATTGAGCGATTTGAAAGCATAAAGTACTCCAAGACACGAATTACGAAAGAGTACGTTAGCACAAACGGTTGATCGCGTCGCTCAGGTGACCCGTGATCATGCAGTCCCCGCATCGGAATGAAATGGCGTCATCCTGAGCGAAGCGAAGGACCCCTCTCAATTCCCGATAGAGGCCGCCGGACACAATTTCGCTCCGTCGGTGTCTGTATGTATCACGGGAGGAGCGAGTGAAGGAAAGCCCCAGCCTCGGCTATTCCGCACTTTCAAAATCCGCATCTCCGCCAACACGTTTGGACGCACCCCGACGCGTCGGCTTTCTACTCGTAGCGTTGCTTCTTGTCGGCGCCGTCTTCTACTACCTTACGCGCGCGGTTCAAAGCAGCACGGCCAACGCCACTCGCGACGACTCGCCGCTTCACACCGATCAGTAGCTGCAATTGCAGTGCCACACTTTGATTGCTAAAATCATCTCGACCTCGAGGTCAAATACTATGCCGATCTACGAATACATTTGCGACGACTGCGGCGAGCACTACGAGCGCATCGTCTTTAACCAGGAAACCGAAGTGACGTGCCCGAAATGTGACAGCGGCAAGCAAACGATCCAGCTCTCCGTTTTCGCCGCGCCCGCAAACGGCACCAAAGCTTCCGGCGGAGGTTCGCCCGCGCCAAGTGGGGGTGGCTGCTGCGGCGGAGCGTGCGGCTGCCACTAAACCATGGCCATCCCTCGCGAACAAGCCCGCGCCGAGCATACCGCCCGCGCCGGCCACGAGCAGTTCGACGAAACCATTTACGGTGTCATCTGCACGGCTTGTCACAATTACATTCTTATCGATAAGACGAATTGTCCGCGCAGCTGCCGCGAGCATGAATCTTGCCGCCAAGCCTACGCGTAGAATGGATCTTCGCGCCGCTCCGTTCCTTAAGTCATAGCGCCACCTTAAGTCATAGCGTCAAAGCAACCCGAAGGACCTCTCTTGCTTTTCCTCTCTTGTGCCCCCTATGCTGTGATTGCTCCGCCACCCTTTTCAAAATTCAAGTTCATATAGGAGGCCGCCCATGGACGCGTTCGACCAATTCAAAGCAATGCAAAAGCAGGGCTGGGCGCATTTTGCACCGCTGGAAACGAGCACGATGATTCCCGCCGCCAATCTCGTGAAGTTCGGGGGCATTGAGCGCACTCATCGCGTTCTTGACGTAGCTTGCGGCACAGGCGTCGCCGCCATTCCCGCTGCCCGAATCGGCGCCAAAGTCACTGCCCTCGATCTCACTCCCGAACTTCTCGAACGCGCGCGCTACAACGCAGAGATTGCGGGAGCAGAAATCGAATTCCACGAAGGCGACGTCGAAAAGCTGCCTTTCGCCGATGCCTCATTCGACGTCGTCACCAGCCAGTTCGGACACATCTTCGCTCCGCGTCCCGCCTTAGCTCTTTCCGAAATGCTGCGCGTTCTAAAGCCGGGCGGAACGATCGCTTTCAACACATGGCCGCCTGCGGAATTAGTCGGTCAAATGTTTGCGCTCGTTGCGCGCTATATGCCGCCTCCACCGGTGCCCGCGCCGCCATTTTCGCAATGGGGCGAAAAACCTATCGTCCTCCAACGTTTTGGCGATGCTGTTCGCGATGTCGCATTCGATACCGGTCTTATGCTCGTGCCGGCGTTGAGCCCGCAGCACTTCCGCATGCACACGGAGAAAACCGCTGGCCCCGTTATCAAGCTCGTCGAAACGCTCGAGAAAAGCGATCCCGCGAAACTCGCCCAATTTCGCAGCGAATACGACGCTCTTTCCGCGCCATACTTCAAAGACAACGCGATGCATCAGCAATACCTGATGACTCGCGCCACAAAAAAGTGACGCACGCGGCGGCGCGTTTCGAATGCAGCACTAATCACCGGCCACGCATCTGACGGTTAATTGAACGGGACCGGGGAGTGTCGGTTCCGCCAAAGGCACGTGAAACGCTCGCATCCCAAATCGCCATCGGCCCACACACGCCAAATCGCGCGCCCGCGCATGTGCTTACGTTCTGTGCTCGCGCTCGTCGTGTGCGGCGTTTTCGTTGCGCCCGCGCTCGCCCAAAATGCGCAGCCGCCTTCGCCGGCAAATTCCTTCCAGCCGTCGCAAATTCAGCTCCAGCACCGTCCGGAGGAATCCGAAACCTCCGCGCCAGTGCCGCCGACGATCGCGCTAACCGTGCCGAGGGGTACGCCGCTCGAAATCACGCTCGACAAGGAATTGCGTGTCAAGCACGTTGGCCAGCCCGTTCGCGGACGCCTCGTCGAGGCCGTCTACGCGTTCGATAAGCTCGTCATTCCCGCTGGTTCCGAAGTCACCGGCCGCATCACTCAAATCGAAGCAGTCTCCGCGGGTCGCCGCACCGAATCCGCGCTCAACGCCGACTTCACCCCGCCGCGAAAAGTTGAAATCGAATTTGACGATGTTTCGCTGCCCGGCGGAAAGCAGCTGTCCATAGAAACGAGAGTGACGCCCGGCTCCGGCCAGTTGCTCGATTTCGTTTCCTCTCCGGGGAACACGAATCCGGAAAAGAGCATCGGCAGCGAAGCCGCCGCAAAAACACACGAGGCCAAACAGCTCGCCCACGACCAGTGGAACGCAGTAATGAAGCAGGCGAAAGCGCCCGGCAAGCTGCACCGCCTTGAGCACTACGCGATCGAACAGCTTCCCGCGCATCCTCAATATATCGACGCGGGCGCCATCTACTTCGCCGAGCTTCAGGCGCCTCTGGATTTCGGCTCCGAGCCGCTAACGCCGCAAATGGCGCGCTCGATTGGCGACATTTCACCCACTGGCGGAGTCGTTCACGCGCGCCTCGAAATGGCCGTCACCTCCGCCTCGAATCACAAAGGCGATACCGTCAGCGCCGTCATCACGCAGCCGCTCTTCGAAAATGGACGCCTCATTGTTCCCGAAGGCAGCGTTCTCGAAGGCTCGGTCGCTCAAGTCCGTCCTGCGCGTCGCCTGAATAAAAACGGCCAGTTACGCGTCGCGTTTCACGAATTGCGTCTGCCCGATGGCGTTCCGCAGGCGATCGAAGCGAACCTCGAGAGCGTCCAGGCCGGCAAATCGGCCAACGTGAAGCTCGACTCGGAAGGCGGCGCGCAGGCCACCACGCCGAAAACGCGCTACCTCTCAACGGCTGTCGAAATCGGGCTCGCCGGTCTGGCCGCGCGAGGCGATCCCGACGCCAAGACGGCCAATCCGAGCGGCACCACAGGGAGTCGGATGGCAGGTGGCATTGGCGGGTATAAACTGGTTGGCGCTCTGCTCGGCGCTTTTGTCCAGTCCCGCGCGTTCAGCTACTCCATGGGCGGCTACGGCGCGGGCATGTCCGTCTACACGCATTTCATCGCCCGCGGCCAGGACGTAATTTTCCCCAAAGACACCGCCATGCAGATCGGTCTCGGCATCCATGACTCTACTCCCCAAACTCCTGCTCAACAGCAGCCCGCCCGCAGCGGCAATTGATTCCTCGTTCGCTTGACCACCACGCATCGCGCCGTTATCGTGTGAATGGTCACTCGATCCTCGGAGATTCGCGAAATGAAATGCCTGAATTGCGACGCATTTATGACCAACGTAACGGTCAAAACCAAAAAAGACTCGCTCTCTTATGACATCTGCCCGCAGTGCGGCAGTCTCTGGCTCGATTCAGGCGAACTCGACAAAATGGCGTTCGAGGTCGAAGGCAGCATCGAATATTGCGAAGCGAGCAAGAATCCCTCGCCCGAGGCGCAGCCGAAAAAGTGCCCGCGCTGCGATGATTCCATGCTCGATAGAGTGAAATTTCTCGAGTCGGACACGATTTTTCTTCATCGCTGCCCCGGTTGTGGCGGATTTTGGCTCGATTCCGGCCAACTTGATCTTGTCGATCAGGAACTCGCGCGCATCATGCCCGTCAAAGGCCGCGGCTTCTCCGATTTCGTCAACAATATTCATGTGCCCTTTTGGTTTCAGCGCGTCCAGCGGCCCAGCCGCGAGACTGACGTAAAGACTCAAGCCATGCCCATTCGCGGCGCCGAAAAGAAGGAAGAGATCACGGCCGACACTTGCCCGCGCGACAAAACAAGTTTGAATTGTTATGAAATTTTCTCGATGCCGTTCGAGGGTTGCCCGAAATGCAAAGGCATCTGGCTCGTTCAGGACGAGCTTCGCAAACTGAAGAACAAAGTCGACGATGGCTCTTTGCGCTGGATGAACGACGAAATCGAGAATCTTGAAAAGAGCGGCGCGGTCGCCTCGGACCTGAAATGTCCGAAGGGCCACGGCAATATGGTCACCGTCGTGTTCGGTAATTCGAAAGTTGTCGCCGATTGGTGTACCGTTTGCCACGGCATATGGCTCGATCACGGCGAATTCGAGAAAATCATCGGCTATCTCGAGGACGAAAGCTCCACCGTGGATCCCGAGATTCTCGAAAAGCAATTAATGGAGGACCTGCGCAAAGTCTGGCGCGGCGCACCCGAAGGCCGCCTCGAAGAACTACGCGACGCCGGCTCAACCCTTCACGCCCTGCTCAACGCTGAAATCTTCGAGCATCCCGACCTCTTCCGCGTAATGATGGGCACGCCCCGAATGTGAGTTTAAAAAAGCCCCCTTTTTTGTCGATTAGAACTCGGGCTTTTGTTGATGCTGCTGGGCTTACACCGATTTCTAATCGGCAGATTGTCGATTAGAAAATGCGTGTCTGGTCGAAGTTCCAAGCCGCTGACTTGGCCGGCGCCGGTTCTTCGTTTGTTGGGGAGAGTATTTGTCGCCACGGTTGCCATCGCCTAAAAACCGAACAAAAGTTTACCACACGTTTAAGGTACTTGCAAGGATTTTTATCGTCAATTTGGGACAACTGATGCGCGGAATATGGTGCGAATTTGGCGCAATTGGCGCCTTAAAATGGGCTTAAGTGGGCTTAAAAAGACAAAGATGGCGCACTCTGCGCCCTTAATTTTCTGAATCGCCTGGAGGGTGTCCATCGCCGCATCATGGGCGACCGCATTTCGGTAAGCCCGACCTACTATAAAGCTAGGAGAGAGCGTTTGCCCACGGAAAAATAGGGCAGATCAGGCTGTCCCGGATTTCCTCGGATTTCCTGAAGCCCTGCATAATCTTACTGGTCTTGATGACTATCAATTAGAGGAGCTTCTAGGGCTGAATGTGACGAAGATTGTGCCTAGTTCGGTGATCAACGATCGACTGAAGGAGAAAAAGTGTGCGAACTAACGTGGTCCGTTGGATTTTACTTGAAACACTATTAGTCTGCTGTTCGACGCCTGCGGCTTTCGCGCGGTGTCAACCCCCGACGTATCAGGTCGGGCACATCGTGGAGGATTCGCCTGCTCGCATCAGCATGAATATTAGCTTGCCAATCCGATACTTTGCGCGGGAACCATTGAGTTGCCTCGTCGGCGCGCTGAGGAAGCGCTACTCAACGCGCACACAGATGTCTATTCTCATGTTCAGCAGCCGAAAGGCCGCGCAAAAGTTTTTGCATCCACTCGCTTATCCTTGGACTGAGTCGCTGAAACCTGAAATCGACTGGAGCGAGCAAGAACATGCAGAGTATTCATTCGATGCGGCCACGCATGACAATAAGCTGTACATAATGCCGTTTGGTGGCGAACGGAAGTTCTCTACGGAAATTGATCTTCCTGTCACATCGCCTCACGAATGCAACTTAGAAATCAGAGGCCGCTGCTTATTAGCTGCGGATAAAATTGAGTATCCGCAGGAAGCCTTAGAGAAACAGATCTTTGGTGAAGTTGCCTTAGTGGCTGTCATTACTCGCAATGGTGCTGTCAGCCGTATCGAACTTGCGGGGAGTAAAGAACGATCAGTGAATGTTGAACTTACGGATGCGGCTGTCGCAAACTTGCGTAGCTGGTACCTGGAGCCGGCATCACACAAAGATACAGTGCGTATAACATATTCGTATAAGATCCAGAACCTACGCTCGGAAAGCAATACACAAATCGAATTTGCATTACCCAACAAGGTGTTTGTTACCGCAGCAGAACGGAAGTAATGACGGCGAGACGGTCAGCCAGGAAGCTAAAAATGACGACAAATTGTTGGTTTACTGTTGATTCCTCTGATCCACCGTTTTTTGTTGTCTCCGATGAGGACTCCCCGACCTTCAAGACGCCAGTTGCAAATGCGAGGTTTTTGTGAAGTCTCTAGGTTTCAGGGGGTATTAATACTAACTCTGTAGTGCTCCCCGCTAACTTAGACAGTCAGGGCCTCGTTTTTTAGGTCAACTGCAAAGCT
>JBOGMU010000336.1:0-22197 GCA_050746865.1 Candidatus Acidiferrales bacterium | reverse complement strand
TACATCGAGCACGGCATGCACACGCTTCCCGGCAACGTGAAGCTCTACTACTCCGGCCCGATGTTCCGGCGCGAACGCCCGCAGAAAGGGCGCTATCGCCAGTTCTACCAAATGGGTGCGGAAGTCCTCGGCCCATCAGACGCGCCCGGCATCGACGCGGAAGTAATCGAAATGCTCGTCGTGCTTTTCCGCCGCGTCGGCCTGGACAGGATCACGCTCTACGTCAATTCGATTGGCTGCAAAGAATGCCGCCCGAAATATGTCGAACTCCTGCGCGACGAACTCCGCAAAGTAAAAGATCAGCTCGGAGTCGATAGCCAACGCCGCATCGAAACGAATCCGCTGCGCGTGCTCGATTCCAAGCTGCCCGAAGAGCAGCCAATCATTGAAAAACTGCCGCGTATTTCAGATCACCTCTGCGAAAATTGCCGCGCCCATTTCGCCAAGCTGAAGGACGAGCTCGCGCTGCGCAATGTCGCCTACGAAGAAAACTGGCGCCTTGTTCGCGGCCTCGACTATTACACACGCACAACATTCGAAGTCACCGCCGCGGGTCTCGGCTCGCAAAACGCCGTCTGCGGCGGCGGCCGTTACGATGGTCTCGTCGAACTTCTCGGCGGCCCTCCGACAAAAGGCATCGGCTTCGCCATCGGCACCGATCGCGCGATTCTCTCGATCCAGGAAAGCGGTAAGCTGCCGCATCTTCCCGGCCTCGCCGTTTTCATCGCCTGGATGGGTCTGAAAGCGTATCCAACCGCCGTCGCGATGGCGCGCAAGCTGCGCGATTGCGGCCTCATGATCGAACTGCCGGCCGAAGAGATGAAGTTCAAAAAATCGCTCGGCCTCGCGGACAAACTGGGCGCAAAATACGCGCTGATTATTGGCGAAGACGAAGTCGCGAGCGGCACATACACGCTGAAACGCCTCGCGGACGCGAATCAGCAAAAGCTCGCCGAACCCGAACTGCTCGAATATCTCGAATCCGAACGAAGGGGACTCTGACGTTGCTCGACACACTCGGAAATCTTAAGCGCACACACTACTGCGGCGCATTGCGCGTATCTGACGCCGGCCAGGACGTCGTCCTCATGGGCTGGGTGCATCGTCGCCGCGATCTCGGCCAACTCATCTTCATCGATCTGCGTGACCGCGCTGGCATCGCGCAAATCGTCTTCAACGCCGATCATCCCGAAGCGCACGCAAAGGCCGAGGACCTGCGCTCCGAATACGTCGTCGCCGTCGAAGGCAAAGTGATCCTGCGCCAGAAATCGAATCCCGAGATTCCGACGGGCGACGTAGAAGTCGTCGCGATAAAACTTCACGTCCTCAACAATTCCAAAACGCCGCCTTTCCAGGTCGAAGACGAAGTCACCGCAAGCGAAGAAACGCGCCTCCGCTATCGTTACCTCGACCTGCGCCGCCCGCGCCTTCACCGCAATATCGAACTGCGCCACCGGATCATCTTCGAAATCCGCAAGGTGCTCAGCGATCTCGGCTTCTTCGAAATCGAAACGCCGATTCTCACGAGGTCCACTCCCGAAGGCGCGCGCGACTGCCTCGTTCCGAGCCGCATTCACCACGGCCAGTTCTACGCGTTGCCGCAGTCGCCCCAAATCTTCAAGCAGATCCTGATGATTTCGGGCATGGACCGCTATTTCCAGATTTGCCGTTGCTTCCGCGACGAAGACTTCCGCGCCGATCGCCAGCTCGAATTCACGCAGCTCGACCTTGAAATGTCGTTCCCGCGCCAGCAAGACATCTTCGACGTGATCGAACGCGTCATGGAGGCGGCTTGCGGCGTGATTGGCGTCAAAGTCCAACGTCCGTTCCGCCATCTCGATTACAAGGACGCGCTGCGCCGCTTCGGCTCCGATAAACCGGACATGCGCTTCGGCATGGAATTGCACAATGTCACCGAGCATTTCGAGCCCGCGCGCGCCGCTCTGCATTTTGAAGGCAACGTGCAGGCCATCGTTGCGCCAGGCGCCGCCTCATGGTCCCGCAAGCAGCTCGACGAGCTTTCGGAGTTTGCGAAATCCGCGGGCGCTCGCGGCGTTTACACAATAAAGCTGACGGCAGAAGGAATTTCGTCGCCGCTGGAAAAGAATCTCGGCGCTGACGGCCTCAAAAAGCTCGTTGCCGACTTGGGCGCGAAGCCTGGCGATCTGATTGTCGCCGCAGCAGCCAAAGAGCAAATCCCGCACACGGACACGTCGCTTTTCGCCGCCGGACAACTCCGTCTTTATCTTGGCGATAAACTAAACCAGATCGACCGCACGAAATGGGAATTCGCCTGGATCACTGGTTTTGCGCTCTTCGAATGGAGCGAGAGCGAAAAGCGCTGGGTAAGCGCGCAGCATCCCTTCACGGGCGTTTACGAGGAAGATATTGAGAAGCTCGAAACGGCGCCATGGGAGTGCCGCTCGAAGGGCTACGACCTCGTCCTCAACGGCAACGAACTCGGCTCAGGCAGCATTCGAATTCATCGCCAGGATGTGCAGGCGCGCATGTTCAAAGCGCTCGGCCTCAGCGAAGAGCAAGCTAAGCGCCGCTTCGGCTTCTTTCTTGACGCACTCACGTACGGAACGCCGCCGCACGGCGGTATCGCGCTCGGCCTCGACCGCGTCGCCATGATTCTCGCCGGCGAAAAATCGATCCGCGAAGTCATCGCGTTCCCTAAAACAACCGCCGCTGTCGACCTGATGGCCGAATCCCCCAGCGAAGTAGACGAATCACAGTTGGACGAATTGGGAATTACAATCAAAAGCGAGCAGCCGAAGACCTAGGATCAGTTTGTTTCGGATTTCAAGGGTTAGGAACTCAAGACGTTAAAAGTTGATTCCTTGAATTATAGGTTTTAAGGTTTCGGTTTTTAGGGGGTCGGAGCTTCAGCTCCGACATAAAGGGCTGCCACAAGAATGGGCTTTAGCCCCTGAGGAAATGCCGTGGGTCGCCTAACACACAGGACCACACCAGGTTGCACCTACTTCGTTACAACGAAGACTTGGGAGAACCGCGCCCTGCTTCAATCAAACGAAGCTGCAGGCATTCTAATTGAATGTTTCTTGCGCTATCGAGAAAAGCGAGCCTACCTGCCGCACGAATTTGTGATCATGCCCAATCACCTGCACTTGCTCATCACCCCTGCTCGCGATCATTCGCTGGAGAAATGCATGCAGCTGATCAAAGGCGGCAGCTCGAATGAAATTCACCAACGACAGGGCGGCAAACTTCCTCTTTGGCAATCCGGTTTCCACGAAGAGGCGGTTCGGGACGCAAACGACTATCGCAGCAAAATGATGTACATTCGAATGAATCCGGTACACGCGCACCTCGTCGAAAACCCGGATGACTGGGCGCACAGCACCGCATCAGGACACTTTGCCCTCGATCCAGCGCCCAACAAATTCAAGATCAGCACCTCAGGGGCTAAAGCCCATTTAGGGGTGCCGCATGATGTCGGAGCTAAAGCTCCGACCCCCTAAGGGGCCGAATGTCCAAAATCCGCATCCTTCCGGAAAACGTCGCCAACAAAATCGCCGCAGGCGAAGTTGTCGAGCGCCCTGCGTCAGTCGTGAAAGAGCTTCTGGAAAACGCTCTCGACGCCGGCGCTCGTTCGATCCGCATCGAAACCGAATCCGGCGGCAAGCGCCTCATCCGAATCACGGACGACGGCTGCGGCATGAATCACGACGACGCACTTCTCTGCTTCGAGCGCCACGCGACCTCAAAACTCCGGAATGCGGACGATCTCATTTCCATTTCGACTCTCGGCTTTCGCGGCGAAGCTTTGCCTTCAATCTCCGCCGTCTCGCGCCTCGTTCTCGAAACGCGCACCACCGAGGAAGGCGAAGGCATGCGTGTCGAATTCGCCGGCGGAAAACTCGTCAGCGTAAAGCCCGCCGGCGCGCCAAGCGGCACCTGCATTAGCGTCTCGGATCTTTTTTACTGCATGCCCGCTCGCCGAAAATTCTTAAAGTCGGAAACGACCGAACTCGGCCACATCGCTTCCCTTGTTACGCATTATGCGCTTGCGCATCCAGAATGCCATTTTGTGCTGAAGACTCCCTCGCAGATGATTCTCGATTGCGCGCCCGTTGAAAAGCTCGCCGACCGCGTCTATCAGATTTTCGGCCGACAGGCCCTCGACGAGTTGGCGGAAATTCCGCTAACCGAAGGTCCAGTCCGATCCGCAGTCACTGAGCCGCAGATGGAGCCCGATGAGCAGGCGGCGCTGCTGCGCGTCGGCGGATTCGTTTCGCGCCCCGAAATCCAGCGCAGCAATCGTAACGGCATCTACATCTTCGTGAATCGTCGCCTCGTTCGAGATCGCTTGCTTTTGCACGCGATCAGCGAGGCCTATCGCAACATCACTCCGCCGGGCGTTTTCCCGGTTGTGCTGCTCTTTCTCGACTTGCCTTATCAGGAAGTCGATGTGAACGTGCATCCGGCAAAAATCGAAGTTCGTTTTCGCCATCCGCAGTTCATTCACGATTTCACCCGCGACGCCATTCGCCATGCGTTGTCGCTTGCGCGGCCAGTTCCTGGATTCCCCGCCACACGTGCTGCGGGTGCGGCAGCGGGTGCGCAGTCCTTCGCGCCGCCTCCGCCATCCGCTACCACGGACCGCGAATACGGCAGCGCGCTCGCGGCGTCGGAGCCCAATCCTTATAGCGACTCCGGCTTTTCACCCGCCGATGGGCCGCCTCGCGCCGTAATCCCGCACGATTTGCTCGATTCGACGGCGCAGCTCACCCAGGACTTCGGCCTCAGCGGCGCGCCCGCACAACCTTTCGCGCAGCGCCTCGGATTCGATCCGAGCGGCAACATAAATATTCCGTGGCCTGTGCAGCCGGCGCCGCAACAATCGACCGGCAACGGCAATTCCGCAGCTATTGTCGATGCGTCGGGCACCGCCAGTATTCCATCGCTGGCCGATCTCTTGGATTTAAAGCCGCTCGGCCAGGTGAACAGCAGTTTCATCGTCGCGGTAAATGCCGAGGGTCTTTGGATTATCGATCAGCACGTCGCTCACGAGCGCGTTCTCTTCGAACAGCATCTGCGCGCGCGCCGTGAAGGCGAACTCGGCGGACAGCGCCTGCTCGTTCCCTTGATCGTGGAATTGAATCCGCGCCAGCTCGCCACGTTCGAGCAGATCGGCGAGGAACTGGGCGCGAATGGCTTCGAAGCGGAATTAATGGGCGGCCGCAGCGTGGCGATTCAGGCCGCGCCCGCGGGGATTTCAAGCGGCGACGCCGGAAAGCTCCTCTGCGAAATTCTCGACGGCGTAGCGCGCGAAAACCAGGCCATCTCAATCGATTCGCTGCAATCCAATATCGCCGCCTCCACAGCCTGCCACGCAGCCATCAAAATCAATACGCCGCTCGACACCACAAAAATGGAATGGCTCCTCACCGAACTCGCCAAGACCGAGTATCCAATGAGCTGCCCTCACGGTCGTCCCGTCGTTCTCCGCTACTCCACGCGCGAGATCGAGCGCGCCTTCAAACGCATCTGAACGATTCGGCTTCATGGCTTCATATCGAGAAGCACCAGCACCTGAATTGTTCCGCTGTGTGTTTGCCCTGCGTCCGCCGTATATTCAGCCGTCACACGGCTTCCCTTCAAGCTGCACGGCGTGAAGTTCTCGGGAATTTTGTTTTTCGATTCGATTTTCACGCCTCCTCCGGGTGCGTCACGCAGAGCCAGCGTCCCGCTGGTTGTCTCAAGCTGTAATTTCAACCCGGCCGTGCAATTTACCTCGCTTACCGTACCCGTAGCCTCGACCGTATTCGGATCGCGGTCGATTCCGAGGGCGTCGCGCCGCTGCAGCTCCCCTCCGCTCTGTGCGGCCTCCTGCGCGAGCTTCGCGTCTCTTTCCATATCGTCAAGCGATGTCAGGTACATCTCCGCCTGAAGGGTCTGTTGCGACGTAGCCGCGCTCTGCTTCGCAGTCAATAACTCAGCGCGCGCTGCGCCGAAATTTGTCATGCGCATCAGTACTTGCGCCGCTGCAAGGCGGAACTCGGCATTTCCCGGCTCCAGCGAAATCGCCTTCTGTGCAAAACTGAGAGCCTCCGGCAAATTCTCTTCCTGTCCCGCCATGTAGACCGCAAGCAATCCGTAAGGCGGCGCAAAATCCGGATCGCCGCCGATCGCCGCCCGCAAATCTGTTTCGATCTGCGGGTTGCGCTCCTCAGGCGAGTCATTAAACGTGAGATAGGACCGCAAGTATCGCGCCACCATGCTTTGCGGATCGAACGAAATCGCTTTCGATGCGGACTCCAACGCTTTAGCCCGATCGCCCAGAAAATACTGCGTCATCGCGAGATTCTGGTACGCGCGCGCATTCTTCGCGTCCAGTTGAATCGCCCGTTCCAGCACAGTCTTTGCATCCTGCGAACGCCCGCGCGCTACCGAAAGTCCTCCCTTGTATGCGTCCACGTCCGCCTCGGAAATCGAATGTACCTTTAGATCCGCTTCGGAAAACTCTGCCGGCGCCGGATAGTGCACTTCGTAAAATGCGTTTCGCCGGATATAACTCTCTAGATCGGCTTGCAGCTTTTTCAAATCGCCAAACGTTTTCGCCGCCCCATCATCCGGCTTCGCTCCCGCATCCAGCGCCGCAAGGTACGTCGTGAGCATCGCTCTATGCGCCTGGTTATCTCCGATTAATAAGTAGTGAACCAGCGCCCACGATTCGGCGTAGAACATCGTCACTTTGCTGTCTTCGTTGTAATAAGGGGACGATCGGTCCACGCGAAAAAGCGCATCGAGCGGAATCATTCTGCCGTGCGAAAGCTGGTAAAGAAGTTCCGGCGCCGCCTCGCCCACAATGGCCGTCTTTCCTTCGATGCGCGAATGCCCAAAAAAATCCGCTAAGCCTTCCGAAAGCCATGTAGGCATGTCCGGATAGTACGGCGCCGTCTGCGAATGGTAATACTCGTGATAGATCGTCTCGTAAGGATTCGTTCCTTCCGCGTCCAAATCCACTGCGATGTAAAACTGATTCATCGCGCTCACGAAAAGGCCCGCGGGATGTGCATGCCCTTTCGTCCAATAATCGGGCAGCAGCTCCTGCAGCGACTTATCGTCTTTCACCGCAAGGATCGTGACCACGGGGCCCGCCCCGCTTTGTCTCACGGGAAGCGCTTCGCGAAAAACAGCGCGAATCTGCTCAAACTGCACGGCAGCCTTCCGCGCGTCTTTGTCGCCCGCGTTAGAGACCACCACAAAATGCGGGCTTCGCACCTCGACCCAACCGCCCGAGCCCGCCGCACGCGTAGCTCCAATGCTGCAAAGGACCAGCAATGCCATTAACCCGTAAATGACCCGCCGCATCGTGCCGCAATTCTTCACCACGGCCGTACACAGCGTCAAGGATTAGAATGGTTGAAGCGTCGCTGGGAAAGGTTTAAACGTAGCGCCGCGGATTCAGCGCAGCAGTTTTTCGGAACGCCTCTCACGGAACGTCTTCGGAACGTACCCATAAATGCCGCTGAACACAAAAAACACGAAATCGCCCACCGTCTTAACTATCGGCCATTCCATACATCCGTGGGACGAGTTTCGCAATCTCCTGCGGGCCCACGGCATCCAACGCGTGATCGACGTGCGCACGATTCCGCGCTCGCGCCACAATCCGCAGTTCAACCGCGAGACGCTCTCGAAAAAGCTGCGACGCGCAAGAATCGGCTACGTGCACCTGCGCAAACTCGGCGGTCTTCGCCATGCCCATCGCGACTCAGTTAACGGCGGCTGGCGCAATTCCTCATTTCGCGGATATGCCGACTACATGCAAACGCCCGAATTCAATGAAGCTCTGGAACGCTTGATCAAGCTCGCTCGCCAGAAACAATCAGCCATCATGTGCGCCGAAGCCGTACCCTGGCGCTGCCACCGTTCTCTCATCGCAGACGCCCTCACAATCCGCGGCATCCCCGTCGCGCACATCGTCAGCACCGCCAAACCGCGCATGCACTCCCTCACGCCCTTCGCTAAAGTCCGCGGCCGATCCATCACCTACCCGCCATCGCCAGAAACGGGAGCGTAACCAAAAATTAGCTCGGGCGAAGTTCCTTTGCCTTTTTGGCCCCTTTATCTCCACAGACAGGTGACTTCCGCGGGCGCCACTCTGTGC
Organism: Candidatus Acidiferrales bacterium; assembly: GCA_050746865.1. Lineage (GTDB taxonomy): Bacteria > Acidobacteriota > Terriglobia > Acidiferrales > UBA7541 > Palsa-295. Next base: position 14,057 of record JBOGMU010000336.1, on the reverse strand, counting down.
GATATTTAAAAATAACATTTCCGTCATCCTGAGTCTCGTCCGCGAAGCGGCGAGCCGAAGGACCTCTCTTGCTCTTTGGCGTCCGCCCACGCTGACACACACCGCTCTGCCTCGTCTGCCTCCTCGCATCCTTAAACATCTGCGATAAAATTAACTGTCCCATGCATCAAGCCCAAATCCGCATCGGCCCCGCCGGCTGGTCTTACGCCGATTGGTCCGGCATTCTCTATCCAAAAAAGCGCCCGCGAGATTTCCACGAAGCCGCGTTTCTAGCACAATGGTTCGACACAATCGAAATCAACACATCGTTCTACGCACCGCTCCAGCCGGATCACTGCCATCTTTGGCTTACGCACGTGGCACCGAATCCACGTTTCCTCTTCACTGCGAAAATGTGGCAGGGCTTCACGCACACGACGACCGCCACAAACGAAGACGAACGCCTTGTGCGTTCCGGCTTCGACGTTCTCCGCGACGCAGGCAAGCTCGGCGCCGTGCTCCTCCAATTTCCGTTTTCCTTCCATCATGATGAAGAAAGCGCCGCATACCTGAAAACTCTCCTTGCCCGCTTCCGCGACTATCCGCTCGTCGTCGAAGTCCGCCACGCTTCGTGGAACGATCACGGTTTTTACGAAATGCTCCACGATCGCGCCGTCGGTTTCTGCAATATCGATCAGCCCGTCATCGGCCGCTCGCTGAAACCCACGGAGCGCACCACCGCCGCCGTCGGCTACATTCGCCTCCACGGTCGCCGCTACGATACGTGGTTCAGCGACGACCCGGAAACCCCGCGCCACGAACGCTACAATTATCTATATTCGGAAAGTGAGCTCAAACCGTGGGCAAAGCGCGTCGAGCACGTCGCGCAGCATAGCGAAAAAACTTTCGTTATCACGAACAATCATTACGAAGCTAAAGGCGCCGTCAACGCCCTCCAGCTAATCAATCTTCTCACCGGCCAAAAAGTCAAAGTCCCCGAAATCCTCCGCGAGCACTATCCCGAACTTAATCGCATCGCCGACGCCCCGCCCGAATTCCCCACTCTATTTCCACTCAACTCAAATCCGTCATCCTGATTGGCGTGAGCGCTACTCGGCCGTTGAACGAGAGCCACCGGTTTCGCAGCGATCTTCATCCTCTCTTCCACGCCACATTCGCCGCGCCCAGCAACGGACAATCCTCATTCAAAACAATATGAATCGGCACCAGCTTCAAAAACTCGCCCAGCTTTTCCTTCTTCTGCGCCGCCGCCACGAATTTCCCCGTCTTCATCTTCGGCAAAATCTTCAACGCGATCCCGCCCGCCACATAGATCCCGCCGCGTGCCACCGAACGCAACGCCAGATTCCCCGCCTCCGACCCATAAATATCCACCCACAAATCCACGGCCGCCGCGCACGCCGGACACTTTCCCGCGAGCGCGTTTCCGGTAATTTCCGCCGCCGCTTCGTCTGTATTCTCGTCAAAACTCGCGTGCCGCATCGCGGGATCTAAAAATTCGTGCAGATGCTGAAATCCGCGTCCCGAAAGAATGATTTCCACCGAAACAAATTCCAGCCTCTTCTTCAGGAATTTCCAAAGGTCCGCTTGCTGATTCGTTTGCGGCGCAAGGTCCGCGTGCCCGCCTTCGTTCGGAATCGGAACGAACTCTTCGCCATCCCAAAAGATCGTCCCCTGCCCCATTCCAGTGCCCGCCGAAATCACGGCGCGAGTCGCTTCAAGCACAGGCGTGCCTTGATAGAGCGTCTCCAGATCGCTCGGCTGCATTACCTCGATCCCGTGGCACGTCGCCTCCAGATCGTTCAACAAATAAACATGATCCAGTCCCAGGCGCTTTGCCAGCGACGATCCATCCACAGTCCACGGCAGATTCGTCGTGTGCACGCAATTGTTCAGCACCGGCCCGGCAATCCCAAAGGCAGCCGACGTAATCTTCCCGCCCGTTGTGCGCACAAAGTCTTCCGCAATGTCATCGAGTCCGGCATGCTCCGCGCTCGGATAACGCTTGTGCTGCACGCGCACCAATTTACCGCTCGCTATATCGAACAATCCCAAATTCGACTTAGTCCCGCCGATATCCCCCGCCAGAATCATGTTTTCCCTTTTGCCGCGCGCATCCTGAATAATGGTTTTTGCCTTGTCTCTCTGCATTCCAGCCTGCTCTGCCTCGCTAACTCGTCACTTGCGTGTTTTTTCCTTTACCTCCTATGCCTCCTGTGCCTCTCTACTTCATTATTCACAGCGCTCTCCATCTCTTCCCATCCACGCCCGTCACTTCATTCGCCGCGGCAGGTCCCTGGCTCCCCGCAGGATAATTCGGAAACTCCGGCGGCTCCGGATCGTTCTCCCACGCCTTCAAAATCGGATCCATCAATTCCCACGCCGCCTCCACGCTGTCAGCCCGATCAAAGAGCGTCGCCTCTCCGCGAATGCAATCGTTGATCAACGTCGCATAAGCCTCGCGCGTGGCTCCCCCAAACGTCGCATGATAATTGAAATCCATGGTCACAGGCTGTATGTGCATCGCAGCGCCCGGCGACTTTGCGCCAAACGAAAGCGAAATTCCTTCATTCGGCTGAAGATTCAGCACCAACGAATTTGATTCTAAATTTTCGCCGCGAAACACCATATGCGGCGCCTGCTTGAATCGGATCGCGATCTCCGTTCCCGGCCTCGCGAGCCGTTTGCCGCTTCGCAAATAGATCGGGACGCCGCTCCAGCGCCAGTTATCGACGAACAGTCGCAGCGCGACATATGTCTCCGTCATCGATTTCGGATTGACGCCCGGCTCCTGCCGATAGCCCGGCACATTTCCCCCGTCGATCTGCCCCGGACCATACTGCCCTCGCACCACATCCGTCAACGCGGTCTCACGCGTGAACAGCCGAATGCTCTGCAAAATCTTGATCTTCTCATTGCGCACGGCTGTTGCATCGAATTTCGGCGGTGCCTCCATCGTAATCAGCGACGTCAATTGCAGCACGTGGCTCTGAATCATATCGCGCAATGCGCCCGCGCTCTCGTAAAACGCCGCGCGCCGCTCCACACCCAGCGCCTCCGCCGCCGTAATCTGCACGTGATCGATATAATTCCGGTTCCATAGCGGCTCAAAAATGCCGTTGCCAAAGCGAAAAACCAGCATATTTTGCACTGTCTCTTTGCCGAGATAGTGATCGATGCGGTAGACCTGCTTTTCCTCGAACACGCTCAACACTTTCGCGTTCAACTCGCGCGCCGAAGCCAGATCGCGCCCAAACGGCTTTTCCACAATGATTCGCACCCACGATTTATCGTTCTTCGACCGAGCCAGCCCCGCATTCCCCAAATGTTCGATCACGTGCGGATAGACTTCCGGTGGCGTCGCCAGATAAAAAAGCCGGTTGCCTCCCAGATTTCCCGATCGATCCAACTCTTCGAGCCTGTCGCTTAGCTTTTCAAACGAATCAGGATCGTCGTAGTCGCCCTGGAAATAATAAATGTTCTTGAGGAAGTCTTTCGCGTGATCGTCGTTGCCGCCGGAAGTTTTCTTCATCGCGTCGGCCGCCTTGCCGCGGAAATCGTCGTCGCTCAGCGGCGACCGCGCAAACCCAAGCAGACGGAATCGCGGCGCAAGGCATCCATGCCGCGCCAGATCGAACAGCGCTGGCAGTAATTTCCTCTGCGCCAGATCGCCCGAGGCGCCAAACATCACAATCGCGCAAGGATCCGAAGGTACCTCGCAAAAATAAGCATCCGTCTGATTCGTCTGCGCCGCAGCCTCACCTTGAACACTCATTGCATCCTCCTGAGGAGACTGTCCATTCTAATCGAACCGTGGCAAGTAAAACGGTCCGCGATCTTTTCCTCTTCCTCCCGTATCTCCTCTACTTCCTCTACCTCCTATCCACACCAATATCGTAGAATCGTTTCTTCAAGGAGAAATCAATGGCCGAACAAAACCCGCCTGCTCAAACCGTCCGCATGGTGAACTGCGTGAAACTCGGAAAGGAAATGCCTGGCCTCGACCGCCCGCCGTGGAAAGGCGAGCTCGGCCAGCGCATCTACGACAACGTCTCAAAGGAAGCCTGGCGCACGTGGGTCGAGCACTCCAAAATGCTGATGAACGAGTTCCGGCTTAACCCGCTCGATGCGAATTCCCAAAAAATCATTGCTGAGCAAATGGAACAGTATTTCTTCGGAGAAGGCGCCAAACTCCCGGAAGGCTACGTCGCCCCCGAGCATTGAGGCACAGCCGAACTTGCTCCGGCGTATTTGCCAATCGGGATCAAAATCCGAGATTTCTAGCGGTCGAGGAGCTCGCGGAGGCGGGCGTACCCTGCGCGGCTTACCGGCAACTGCGTCCCATTGGAAAGGATAGCAATGTGGCTATCCTTGGCGTATGGCTCGACACGGGTCACCCGTTCCAGGTTGACGATGTAGGAGCGGTGGATCCGCAAGAACCTCGCCGGATCGAGTGCCGCCTCAAGGCTGGCGATTGTCTGCTGCTTCAGATGCTTTTTGCCCTCGGACGCGAGCGCCACATAATCGTCCTGGGCCTCCGCATAATCGAGTTTTGCTACGGGAATGATCGAGACCCGGGAACCATCGCGCACTGGAATCCGGTCCAGATATTGGGCGGGAGGCCGGGCCGACGCCGCCAACTCGCTCGCTGATACCTGAGCAGGTTGTGGTTTCCCGCTGAGCCGCTCTTTGGCGCGTTCAAGAGCCGCATCGAATCGCCCCGTTGCCACGGGTTTGAGCAAGTAATCGACCGCATGGACTTCAAACGCGCGGATCGCATAATTATCGTGCGCCGTCACAAAAATCACAGTCGCGTCCCTGCCAATCAGTTCCAGTACTTCGAAGCCATCCAGCTTCGGCATCTGAATATCAAGAAACACGAGATTGGGCTTTTGCTCCGCGACAGTCTTGACCGCCTCAAATCCGTTCGCGCATTCCGCAATCAGCTCGATTTCGGGATGCTTCCCCAGGAACTCGCGCAACACCTGCCGCGCAAGCTCCTCGTCATCCACAACCACGGCCCGAATCTTCTTTTGTGGCTCCGCGTTCACTGTTTCTCCTGTTCCCTGATTCTTCGGAGCAACGCCATCATGCGGCAGAGAACGCCTCCAGTGTGCAGATGAAGCGCAGAGCAACATGGCCCCGCGTGCAGACAGACTCCCAAGTGGCAGGGACATTTGCATCGTTCCTGTTGCGCCATCGCTCGAATCAAGCGTGCCCTCCGGCGATCGATCGGACAGCCACGGGCTCCTCAGCCTGCTCTGCGGGCATCGAAATCGCTACGCGAAATTGCTCGCCGGTCACGGCCACGTCTATACTTGCGCGGTTGCCGTAACGCGTCTCGAGCCGCTGCTTCACGTTCGAAAGCCCGACGCCGTTCCGGTGCCGCGACGGCGCCTCCGGATCGAACCGATTCTCCACAATCAACACGAGCCGCCCATCGACATTCTTTACACCCAGCCGAATCCAGCCAGTATCCACAAGATTCGCCACTCCATGCACCACTGCGTTCTCCACGAGAGGTTGCAAGAGGAGAGGCGGCACGGAGCAGCCGAGCAAAGCTTTGTCGACGTTCTCCTGCATGTCCAGCCGCGTTCCGAATCGAATCTTTTCCACGGCAATGAAGGAATGAATCAGCGAAAGTTCTTCTTCCAAAGAGATCGCCGTTTTGGCGCCGAGGCCGAGGGTGCGTCGCAAGAAATCGCCGAGAAGGATGCACATCTCTCGCGCCTTTGCGGGGTCGGAACTCGTTAGCGCGCTGATGGAATTGAGGCTATTGAAGAGAAAGTGCGGATTTACTTGCGCCTTGAGCGCCTTCAATTCCGCATCGCGCGCCAGAACCTGGGCGACGATCGCGCGGGCTTCAGCTTCATGAGAGGCAGTTACGGCTATGAAGGCGTAGTAAGAAGTTGCGGAAAGCAGGTAGAGCAGAATGCCCGTACCAACTAAAACCGGAATAGCGGGCGAAAATCTCTTATCGATTCCGCGAAATGTGGCCGTCTGGGCCAGCTCGATCACCAGCACCTTGGCCGCAAGCAACCATATGCCCGCTCCCACAAGCCCGGCGCAAATATGCGAAAGCACGAGCTTTACGTCGCTTGTCTTATCGACTGGCAGCGCACGGCATTCGTAATAAGCGGAAAGGCAGACGAAGGCATATGCCACACACAGGGGAATGGCGACGACGAACGCCTCCGTCCTCGTCAACTGGCTCGAAGCTGCCAGCAGATACGCCAGCAGCACCGCGATCGGGGTCCATGCGACCAGGTACATCGCAAGCCGGCGCCATTGCGAAAGTATGGGATGCATACCGTCTGCTCACCTTGCTCCCAACGAGGCCCGATCAGTCAGCCGAAGGACCGCGCAGTGTTTGCCCTAGTTCTGGATCGTTATGCCGCCAAAAAGCGCGGTTCCGCGAATAATGAGACGCTTCGCGGGTGTTGCACCTTCCGGCGGGCGTTGCCGGGTTTCGTCCATAAATGCCCCGAAGAGTGCGCTCGCCTCGATCACGACATGCCACGTCTCTGGGATGTGAATCTCTCCGCCGCCGAAGAACGCATCCGCGAGGATGACTGCTTCATCGCCCTCGATATCCGCCCGCGAAAGATCGATATCGAACCCGCCGAAAAACGCCGAAACGTTGCCGCTCTTGAAGTTTTTGGCCGTAATGTTGCGCTCCACATGGCTCAAAACGGCCGAATAGCTGAATTGCGACTCATTCGACTCAGCGCCACCCGAAGCATTCGGCTGTTGTCCCGCCCAGTCCTGACCTGTCCATTGCTGCTTCCATGCCCTGCGCTGCTGCCACTTCTGCTGCCGTCGCTCCCATTTCTGTTGCCGGCGCCATTCGTGCCAGTTCTGCGGCTCGAAACCGCCCGCGAAACCTGAAACGCCGGAATAGGGCGGTTGTGAGGCGCCCGGATTAGGCGTTGCCGAGTTCGCGTTTTCGGCACTCGCTTGCCCCGGATTCTGAGTCGGCGGAGTTTGCGGAATTGGCTCGCGTGAGCTGAACATCCGCCCGACGGGGCCGTTCGGACCCAATGGGCCATTCGGTCCCAGAGGACCACGCGGTCCAAACGGGCCGTGTCCGCGAAACGGACCGTGATGCCAAGGCGAGACGTTCGACCAAATCAGCATCCAGATGCCAAGCCCTATAAGAACTATCGGACCAAGAAGAGCAAAGCGAATGTGAAAGTAGCCAAGATTACGCAGCAGAAAGAGGGAGCCGCCAATAAAGAGAAGCGCTCCCCAGGCCTTCTTTTGCTGGCTGTAACCCGCGATCAAGTCTTCGAGCCCTAAAAACATGAAAAACGCAGGCCAGAAGACGCTGAAAACATGTCCGGCGGAGACGATACCTTTCTGATCCAGGAGCAGAATCACGCCGATTGCGAGAATCAGGAGCCCGCCGACCAATCCCCGATGCGATCGATACCTAGGCGTCACGACGTGATCCTGTGCGGGATTCGCTGGTTGCCATCGCTCTGCGCGGGCTGCGCGAAAAGAGAATCGCCGCACCCGTAATTACAAGCAATAAAGGCCAATATTGCACATCCTGTCGCCAAGGTGCAGCGGAAAGCCAGACGGCGATCATATTCCAGGTTTCGCCAAAGAGCGTGGCAAAGAACCAGGAATTTTGAGAGACGAATTGCGTGAAGAGCACCTGAATCCATTGAAGGGCAAGCCCCAAAACGATCAGCGCCCCCGCCCCGATGGCCCATGTGGTGCGTTTGTCCGTGCAATGGCAGCTCTCGGGCCGCTGGATTGAATTTCGATCTTGGTTCGTCATCGCCGCTTCTCCCGCCGGTCTTGCGTCTGCATTCATGGACAGAGAATAGGACTAGGCCCTGACGAAGGTCGCGAGGTTTTCGGCGAATGGCGGAGGATTACCGGCGAATGGCGGATGCCAATCTGAAGGACCCGGCGGATGAAAGGGAGGGACCGGCGAGTAGTTTACGATCCGAAGACAGTGCCGACCCAGAAGGCCGCCAATATCATGCCTGCCAGCAACAACATCCAAGGAAGGCGGCGCTTGCGGGCCATAAGCAGAATTACGGTGGCGGAGATGGCCACGAGTCCGATTTGCGGCCAGATTTCATGCGATTCGAAAACGCCGCCGAGCTGGCTCATCGGATCCTGCATCCAGGCGGACGCAAACGAAGCGAGGCCAGCTATGGAGACGGCCAGAACGCCTCCGAGCGCGAGCCCTTTTGCCCATTCGGGAAGGACTAAGTCCTTGCTGTTCTTACGCCAATCATGCCAAGTCTGCGCCACTACCACCGCAATGATGATCAGTACAAAAAGGCCCAAGTGATTCTCCCAAGTGCGGGCCGACTCGATGCGATTCCGGCAACCGGCGAGGCAGTACTATGACCCGCAACCGAAACTGCGAAGCGTTAGCCCAATTCCTGCTTAACCCGATGGCAATCGCACGGCCAAAGCATATCTGCAACCTGCCGGCATGCTGCTCGGTATCCCATTGGATTGCAATCAGTTAGACCGGGTATTTTTGATATGACCACGCGCGCCAGACTCCGAGGGCCGAAGCAGGATACCGAGTACCATTCGATGCGGCCAAATGAAGAAATTATTTGCACAATCGAGTGGACTTGAATGCGTGGAGATCGCGTGAGGCAAGAAAGGAGCAGAAGTGCGAGAGCAGCATTGAAACTTTCCACAACGCGGGTGCACAGTGCGAAAGAAATCGTAATTGTTCTGCTACGATGAACGCATGCGAGCCCCTTGGGTGATTGCGCATCGAGGCGCGTCAGGCCACGCACCAGAGAACACGATCGCGGCGTTTCGGCGCGCGGTGGAGCTTGGGGCGGGGTTCATCGAGACCGATCTGCACCTTACGCGCGATGCAAAATTCGTCGCGATCCACGATGCGGCATTAGAACGTACGACGAACGGGCATGGGGCAGTTCACAACGCCACGTTAGAGGAGTTACGCAAGCTCGATGCGGGCCAGTGGTACGACCGGGAATTTGCTGGCGAGAAGATACCTTCCCTGGAGGAAGTCCTTCAATTCTCGAAGGATAACGACGTGGTGTTTTATCTCGAGGTAAAATACGACGTGGCCTGGGGGATGCACCACACGCTGGTGGCCGCAATACGCAAGGCGGAAAACGCGGCGCGGACAGTCGTTATTTCGTTCGATCCTTCGACGATCTCGGCCGTTCGGCGTGTGGATCCCTCGATCATGGTGGCATTGCTCGTCGATGACAGCGATCAGGCGGCGCGGCCAGATCTCGTAAAGACGGCACAGGACGCGGGAGCCCGGCAACTTTGCATTCAATCTTCGATACTTACGTCCGAATTAGTGGACCGCGCCCATGGCGCCGATTTGCAGGCGGTGGTTTGGACAATCAATGAAGCGGATCAGATGCGCGCGGCGGTGCGAACGGGCGTGGATGGCATAATGACCGATTTGCCCGATCGCCTGCGGGCACTTCTAGAGCCTAACCCCTTCGAATTACACGCCTAATAGCTGTTGGTGCCTTTGCCTAACAGCGGCCTACATGCGGTTTGATCGGCGGCCTCTCGAATCTCTAACCCTGCCATAACCGTCGGCGCTTTTTGGAGGACGGCTCTCTGTTGCCATCGGGTGGTTTTTCCTCGCCGCGCCCGCCGTCTCACGGAACACAGATCGTTGTACTCCGACCTCCAATTTCTGACCTCTAACCTCCGCCCTTCTACGCCGCGCCCGGCCCCACGGCAACCACAAAATACGTCGCCGGCTTGTCGCTCTTATTCGTGATCCCGTGCTCATCGTTGGAATGAACATACGCAATCCCGCCCGCCGTCACGCGTTGCGCCTTCCCCAGGATCGTCACTTCGGCTTCGCCCTCACGCATCAGAAACATCTCCGTGTGTTCATGATGATGCGGTGGATGCGGCGCGCCGCCGGGCTCCAACGTCGTCTCATGCACCTCAATCGACTCGCCCGTTGCGAGCTTCCCGTGCAAAATCGCGCGGCTCGTGGACGTCGCCGCCTTCTTCACCGGCAGCTTGTCAAACTCAAGCACCTCCGATGGAACCACATCCGATTTAGCCGCGCCCGCGCTCGCCGGCTTTGGAGCGGCCTGCCCAGCTGCCGCCTGCCCCAACGCCGATATCACCGCGCCCTCCGCAATCACAGCCGGCAAAAGCGCCATCAAATTCCGCCGATCAATCTTCATCCTCGCACCTCCAAAAAATTTCCTTCCTCGCGGCCCGTATCCTAACCCACTTACCTCCCGCCGACAAAAGAATGTAAAAATGTAAGGTCGTCATCCTGCGCTGCGCCCGGCCTCAAGGTCGCGGCGACGCACCCCTTTTGTTTCTCCTTCGTTCAGCATAACGGCCCGCCTTCTTTCACTGGGCCATCAGCGGTTCAGCGCATTCGGCCGCCATCACGCCGGCCAGCCGCAAGAATCGAAGATGCTCACGTTCACACGGTACGGCGTTTTCTCCTTAAACTCCTATACCTCCTCTGCCTCCCCTGCCTCCTCTACTTCCTCTATTCATTCCGCAACGCCTCCATAGGGTCCACCCGCATCGCCCGCCGCGCAGGAACATATCCCGCCACAATTCCCACCGCTGCCAGCGTCCCAATCACCAACGCAAACGTCGCCAGATCCGTCCGCGAAATTCCGTAAATCATGCTCTGTATCAATCGTGTTGCCCCGATCGCGCACGGCAATCCAATCGCAACCCCAATGCCCGTAAGCAACAAACTCTCGCGTAGCACGCTCCTCAAAATCTCCGCTCGTTGCGCCCCAAGCGCCATGCGAATTCCAATCTCACGCGTCCGTCCCGTCACTGCATACGCCATCAATCCGTACAATCCAATCACGCACAGCATCAGCGCCACCGTCGCGAAGCAGCCCGCCAGAATCGCCATTGTCCTTTCGGGCAGCAGCGTCTGCGCAAAAATGTCGTTAACCGTCCTGGCGTTGAAAACATATTCGTGGCCAAGCGACTCGATCTGCTCTCGCACGCCTCGAGTCGTTTCCTCTGAACTTCCCGCGGTCCGCACCAAGACGTCACCACCTCCTTTTTGAAACACAGGGTCCTGAAGCATCGGAAAATAAACAGACGGCCCCTGCGGATCGCGCACGTCCAGCAATCGTCCGTCGTTCACGATGCCTATCACTTGGACCTCCGCATTCCGCGGATCGTCACCGACGCGAACGAATCGGCCTAAAGCGTCTCCTGACGGAAACAACTCGTGCACAATTTTGTCATTTAGGATTGCGACGCGTGCGCCATGATCGTTGTCGGTCCACTCGAAATCCCGGCCAGCCGTCAACGAAAGCCCAATCGTGTCGAAAAAGCCCGGGGAAATATCTCCCTCGACAGCGGAAACGCCTTTGCGCGACGCTCTACCCACTGACGAGATGTAGTCTCTTTGCGGGCTATTCCGTCCGGGCGTGACCGATGTCCACGTTGCACCGCGCACTCCTTCCACCGACGAAACCCTCCGCAAAAGCTCTCGGTAGTAGCTCGCGATATCGAGGCCCTTGTAACCGTTCGTCCGCGGATACAGACTGATATCCACCATCCCGTCCTGTTGGAATCCCGGATAAGCTGACCAGAGCGACGCAAGACTTCGTGCAAGTAGTCCTGCGCCCGTAAGCAAGACTACCGACAGCGCCACCTGCACAATTACAAGCGCCTTGCCGGCCTTTCCGGTCGAGCCGCTGAAACCTCGTGCATTTTGTCGCAGAGCGCGCGAAGGGTCCTGCTTCGCGGCGATCCACGCGGGCGCCAAAGCGCAGAGCAGCCCGGCCAAAATCGCGACTGTCGCCGTCACGCCAAAAACACGCAGGTCAGGCGTGAGGTTCAGTGCTGGCGGCACGAGATAATATTGCATCATGTAACTCACCAGCATTCGGCCGCACCAGATCGCCATCGCAAATCCGAGCAAAGCGCCTAATCCACACAGGAAAACGCTCTCGGTCGCCACCTGCCGGATCAATCTCCATCGATTCGCCCCTAACGCCGCGCGCACGCTCAATTCGTGCCGACGCGCAGCCCCGCGCGCTAGCATAAGATTCGCGAGATTCAGGCACGCCGCTAGCAACAGCAATCCGACCATACCCATCAGCAGAAGTAGCTGGTGCGAGAAGACCGCGCGAAGTGACAACGCGGTGCCCGTCGCAATCGAACTCACATCCACTGCCGCCGACAGGAATTCTTGCCGCCTTTGTCCCGAATATTCTCGCGGCAACGTAGCAGCGCGCAATTGCGGCCAGAAGGTCTTCACCTGCGCGCGAGCCTGTTCGACGCTTACTCCGTCGCTGAGGCGCGCCCCAACAGACATCCACGGCCGGCTCGTCTCCGTAAGGTCCACGCGCGCGTCCATTACAATCGGCACTGCCGTAATCGGAATCATCACGTCCGGCGCAGTGATGGCGCTCATGCCCGTAAAACCTCTCGGCGTTACGCCGATCACTGTAAAGGAATGGCCATTCACAGTTATTTGCTTGCCGATTGCGCTCGGATCGCCTGAAAACTGCCGTTGCCAAAACCCGTAACCGAGCACAGCAACCTGTGGAGGCGCTCCATTCGCCGGGTAGGCATCGCTCGGAATCATCACGCGGCCAACCACCGGCGAAATCCCAAGCTCGGAATAGAAGCTCCCCGAGACCATCCAAACGTCGTCAAAAGAAATTGATCTGCTGGCGCCCACAGGAAAGATTCCGTCGCCGAGCCATCCAAAAACGCCGGAAAAGACCTTCTGGTGCTCCTCGATGTACTCAAACATGGGGTACGTCAACGGAGAACCGCTGCCATTGGCCCGCGCCTGCGTAATCTGCACCAGCCGCTCCGGGTGCTGAACCGGCAAATCGCGCAACAGCAGACCATCAATCACACTGAATATCGCCGTGTTCGCACCGATGCCAAGCGCAAGCGTAAGCACCGCAATAATCGTGAATCCCGGACTCTTCCGCAGCATCCGCACGCCAAAACGCACATCTCGTGCCAACGAATCGATCCATGCGACGCCGCGCTGCACACGAACCGCTTCCGTAGCTTGCTCGATCCCGCCCAGTTTGATCAGGGCCTGCCGTCGCGCCTCCTCGGCCGTCATCCCCGCGCGCAAATTATCCTCAATATGCAACGCGACATGCGACTCGATCTCCGCGCTTATCTCCGCATCGATCTTCTTGCGCGTAAACAGCGCAGCCACGCGCCTCAAAAATGCCCGCAGTGTTCTCATTCGCGCGCCGCCTCCTCGCGGCAAAGCGCCTCATATTGTATACCCATATCTAACAAATATCGCAAGCCACTGGTTTCGTAGCGACCGGCTTTCTCTTGTCCGCGTGGGGTTTCAGCCGGCCACGCCGGCTACCGCGTTGTAGCCCATTCACGCGGAAAGCCGCCGCCCACCTCCGATCTCTTCCGTGCCTTCTGCCGAAAAGAATCATTGTCTTTTCGCATCTTCAACGTACGATACGTTTCCGCGTATGGATTTTCGCCGCAAACCAATCCGCCTCGAATCCGTACGATATACTGGTCGCAATTCGTACTTCATCACATTCTGCTGCGCGGGCCGTCGTGCAATGTTCGCCAATCCAAAGGCGGCACAATGGCTGATCAAACGCCTTCGTGAGCTTGCAATCGCACATCATTTCGATGTCTACGCGTACTGCGTCATGCCGAATCACTTCCACGCCTTGGTTTGCGGCCTCGATGCAGAAAGCAATCTCATTGCATTCATGACAGACCTGAAACAAAAAACGGCGCACCTGTATCGGCAACATACCGGCGGATATTTATAACAGAAGCGGTTTTATGATCGAATTCGTCGCGCTGGTGAAAAGGTAGACGCCGTTGCCGGCTACATCTGGATGAATCCGGTACGCAAAGGCTTGTGCACGCATCCCTACGACTACCCGCATTCGGGTTCGTTTGCCCTCGATTGGAAGAAAGCCTTCTCACCCATGGAGCAATGGCAACCAGAATGGAAGACCCAAAAGTCTGTGCCATGCTGACATTTAAACTTAACGCATGAGCAATAGTGCCGCTAGAACCGCCGGTTTCGTAGCGACCGGCTTTCTTTTCAGCCGGTC
>JBOGMU010000335.1:0-23039 GCA_050746865.1 Candidatus Acidiferrales bacterium | reverse complement strand
ACGTTATTCACCGTAGCTGAAAGCGACCGCAGCCCTGCCTGGACATGGTCGGTCCAGCGCCTCAAATCCGGCTGCTTCGCTGCGGCATCGGCAAGCAATCCCGCAAAAAGCTCCAGACTGCCGAGCGGATTGCGGATCTCATGCGCAAGTAGCGCCGCCATCTCCGCTAGCGATTCCTTCCGCCGTGTAGCCTCTCGCTCCGAAATGCGCCGGCGCTCCTCGGTCACGTCCCGCAGCAAGAGCACCGACTCGTATCCGTCGCCTTCGCCCAGCACCGCGCAGCTGATTCCGACAGTCCGCTTGCCTTCCGCGGTCGCAATCTCCCATTCCTGCTCTGCGGCAGCTCCCGGGCATTTGGGCGCCAACGCGCGTGCCAAAATCTCAGGCGGCAAGGCCGTCGCTTCACAGACGTTCGCACCCAGCAGTTTTCGGGCTTCCGGATTAATCATTTGAACGCGGCCGTTGCGATCCGTCACGACTACACCGGAAGGCATGCTTTCGAGCACCTGCGCCAAGAACGAGCGCATGCGCGCGTTCTCTTCGAGGCTTGACTGCAGATCGCGGTTCGTCCGCTCCAGGTCGAAGCGCAGCCGCAAAACTTCCGACTGCAAATGAGAATAGGAACGTTCAAGGGAATCGGCAGCGGAAGTAAAAGTCTCAAATGCCCGGACGAGCGATTGTCGCGCAGCCGAAGTTCGCGGCGCACCGGGACTCACATTCTTTCGTGAGCGACTGGTCGCGCGTAAAACAACTGGGCGCGACGGTGGTCGTTGTTCCTGAATTGATCCGTGCGTTGCTGGAGTTAATGACATCGCCCGGCAAGTAATGCACGGCAGATTCCACCGAGCTGCCCTTTAGCTTAGAATTCTCTGATTCAAGCCCCTGCCCGCGGCATCGACAGATCTTCCGGCCGGATCTGTGCGTTCCCATCGGCCAGCACAAATGCTCGCTCTATCGAGTGCTGTAACTCGCGCACATTTCCCGGCCAATTGTGGCGTTTCAGGAGAATAGCCGCGTCTGGATGAATGGTCTTCGCCGGAGCGCCGTTTTTCCTGCAGAACGACTCAAGAAAGTGCCGCGCCAGCGGCAAAATATCGTCGGCCCGGCTTTCGAGTGTAGGCAAATCCAGCGGAAACACTGCAAGCCGGTAATAAAGATCTTCGCGAAATTGTTTTTCGCGCACGCGTTGCAACAGATTCGCGTTCGTCGCCGCAATCACCCGCGTATCCACGCGAAATAAATCGGCGCTACCGAGCCGCTGCACTTCGCCCTCCTGCACGAACCGCAACAGCTTCGCTTGCATGCTCAACGGCAATTCGCCCACTTCATCCAGAAACAGGGTCCCGCCGTGCGCTGCGTGAATCCTCCCCAGTCGCGACTGTACTGCGCCCGTAAACGCGCCACGGGTAAATCCAAAAAGCTCTGCCTCTAGCAAGCTTTCCGGAATCGCCGCGCAGTTCACCACTACAAATGGCCCCCGACTCCTCCGGCTCAACTCATGGATTGCGCGCGCCACAAGTTCTTTGCCTGTCCCCGTGGAACCGACGATCAGTACTGTCGTATCGCGCGGCGCAACCAGGCGCGCCAAGCGGTAAATTTGCTCCATCGTTGCGCTGGTGCCGATCATTCCCGGTAATGGCGGCATCCGCGCTCTTCCCGCCGCTTGTGTGTTTCCTACCGCGGCAACAGAAGGCGAAAGCCTCGCAGGACTGTCCTCATTCTCAAGCCAGTCTGTCTCCTGCGGCTCGGCAGCCTGATCGGCCACTGTATCGCTGTCCACTTCCGCTAAATCGAGCGACAACTGTTCAGATTCCGATCGCGCATCCATCATCACCACGTTTAACTCCGGATAACGTGTCTGAATCATGTCGACGAGCTCATCCGCATCCAGATCCTCGATATGTGGATCGAGCAGCAGCGTTTTAAATACGCCGCGTTCGAGTTTTAACAGCGCATCGGCGCCGCCCGCAGCCTCCGTGGCTATCGCTTTTTCCGCCGAGAGTTTGCCGATCATGTTCGCACGGAATTCCGGCCGTGAACTCGCCACTAGCACCCTGCCCTGAGCACGTCTCGCTAACATCGCTCCAGCCGCCATCGACTCCCCCTTTTGTTCAAATTCGGGACGCACTTCGTTACCGCTTTTATTGCATCACGCTGCCCCGCGCCCGACAGCCTGCGCCGCCTCAATCTTGTACCCCACCCCGCGAATCGTGTGGATCAGCTTCACCTGCGCGCCGTTATCTACTTTTTTTCGCAGATAATTGATGTAAACGTCCACGACGTTCGTCATCGTGTCAAACGACAGATTCCATACTTGCTGAATGATTTGCGCGCGCGTCACTCGCTGGCCTGCATTGCGCATTAGGTGTTCGAGCAGCCCAAATTCTTTCGGTGTCAACTCAATGCGCCGGCCGCCGCGGTTCACGGTGCGTTCTACGCGATTCAACTCCAAATCGTCCACACACAGTACGGTTTCCGGCGTGCGTTTTCCGCGCCGCAGCATTGCGCGCACCCGCGCCGAAAGCTCAGAAAACGCAAAGGGCTTCACCACCAGATCATCCGCACCAAGATCGAGCGCTTGCGCGCGCTCCTCCGGCCGTGTGCGATTCGAAAGCACCAGGATCGGCAGGCTCTCGCGTCGCAAACGAACGTGCCTGAGGATTTCCATTCCTTCCTGAGCCGCCAGATTCAGATCGAAAATTGCAACGTCATATTCTTGTGCGTCTGCCATGGCTTTAGCGACTTCGCTGTTGGCCGCGAGATCAACGTGATAGTTTTCCGCGTCGAAACTGCGTTCCAGAAACGTTCCCAGGGCTTGATCTTGCTCTGCAACGAGAATGCGCATTTCTGCTCCGAACGAGAGGGATTACTACGCTTTTAGAATGGAAATCGAAAGGGGAACCTGAATTTAAATTCGTCCTAATGAAGAGTCAAAGGAAATCTTCATTGGAATTAGACGTGTATCGAAAGGTTAACTAGCGGGCAGTACGAATATGAACCGCTTTGAAACTGCCACAATTTGTCTGCGTATTTCTACGGTGCAATCGCGCTAGTTCGAAGTGGAATTCGTCATCTTCTCCGGCCGCACGAGTTCGTCAAACTCCTTCTCATTCAAATACTTCAATTTCAAAGTCGACTCGCGCAAGCTGAGTTTCTCATGATGCGCCTTCTTCGCGATCTCCGCAGCCTTGTCATAGCCGATCTTTGGCGCCAGCGCGGTCACCAACATGAGAGAGTTTTTCACGTACCAATCGATGCGTTCGCGATCGATCTCCATCCCATCTACACAGTGCTCCCTAAAGGAACGGCAAGCATCCGTCAGCAGACGTACCGAATGTAAGAAATCGTGAATGATGACGGGCTTAAACACGTTCAACTCAAAATTCCCCTGCGACCCGGCAAAGCCTATCGCCGCATCGTTGCCCATCACCTGCACGGCGACCATCGTCATCGCCTCTGACTGCGTCGGATTTACCTTTCCGGGCATAATCGATGACCCCGGCTCGTTCTCCGGCAACAACAATTCTCCCAGCCCGGCCCTCGGGCCCGATCCGAGCCAGCGAATGTCATTCGCAATCTTCATCAACGATGCCGCCAGCGTCTTCAGGGCTCCACTAGCAAATACCACCTCGTCGTGTGCCGAAAGCGCCGCAAACTTGTTCGGGTGTGAACGGAAAGGCAGCTTCGTTAATTCTGCAATCTTCTTAGCTGCGCGTTCGGCAAATTCCGGATGGGCATTCAGCCCCGTTCCGACCGCCGTACCGCCAATCGCCAGGTCATAAAGCCCGGGCAGCACTTGTTTGAGCCTCTCCACATCCCGCTCGAGCAAACTCGCCCAACCCGACATCTCTTGCGCCACTGTGAGCGGCGTCGCATCCATAAGGTGAGTGCGTCCGATCTTCACCACTTCGCCGAATTGCCCTGCCTTCGCCGAAATCGCCCGCCGCAACGCCTCCACCGAAGGAATCAGCGCGTGCGCCACTCGCGAAGCCGCCGCGATATGCATCGCCGTCGGGAATGTATCGTTTGAGGACTGCGACATATTCACATCGTCGTTCGGATGAATCGGCTTCTTGCTTCCCATTACACCGCCGGCAATTTCGATCGCTCGATTCGAAATCACCTCGTTCGCATTCATGTTCGTCTGCGTGCCGCTGCCGGTCTGCCAGATGCGCAATGGAAAATGGTCATTCAACTTTCCGGCGATCACCTCGTCCGCGGCCTCAACGATCAACTTTGTCTTTTCTGGCGCAAGCTTGCCAAGGTCCTGATTCACCATCGCCGCGGCCTTCTTCAGGATGCCGAATGCCCAAATCAGTTCCGCCGGCATCGTGTCGTATCCGATATCGAAATGGATCAATGACCGCGCCGTTTGCGCGCCGTAATATCGATCTGTGGGAACCTCAATTTTCCCCATGCTGTCCGATTCAGTCCGCGTCGCCACTTTCTTATCCGTCGCCGATACGTTCACAGTCATCCCTCACCGAATTTGTCACCGCTTTTCACGCAAGTGTGCGTTATCAAGCATACCGCAACCAAGCGTCGCCGCGAACTTTACAGCGCCTCAACAACAATTGCCGCGTGCAACTCTTTTGCCTCATATACTTCCTCAACCTCCTTGTATCGTTGGTCCGTATCGTTCGTCCAGCTGTACGCTCGCTGCACTATCGTACAGGGGTTCGCTTGCACCTCGTCGCGCTAGGATGAGTCCGCGGGGTCGGCTTGGGGGAACGCCGCCGATCTCCGCATTCATACACGCATTTTCATCACGTTCCAGGAAACGGACTTATCCATGCGTTTTTTCTTTCGGCGTTCGGGTGTGGACAACAAATCCACTCTCGCGAGCCCGGCGGGGCCCGCGACGCTGGAGCTGCCGTCAGATGATGATAATCAAGCGCCCGAGCGAGAACCGCGTGGGAAATCGACTCGTTCCGAAGGATTGCGGCCTGCCAATTCACCTTCGCCCATTGCCTCGTTCGCCCCCATGAAAAAGCTCGTTCCGGCGAGCGAGTTACCGTCAGCATCCGCCACTTTGGAGGAGCTTTTCGCCGATCCTCCGGCCGCTTCCTTTCAAGGGAAAGCAGAGCACCGCTCTGTAAAGGCCGAATCCTCCGCAGCCGAGCCCGTAATTCACCTCAAAATCGCCGATCAGGACAGGCCCGTGGCAATCATTGCCGGACACGCCGGATCATCAGAATCCGGGTCACGTTCCGAAAAGGTCAGCGCCGATGCAGCCGCCGAACTAAGTCCGCTGCACTGGCCATCCGCTCTGGCCGCGCCCAAACACGAGAAAAATGATTTGGCCGCCGCGGCTCGTCCTGGCGACTCCGCCGAACTCTGCCCCGAAGACGCCGCGACAGTCCTCGCAGCTGCCTCGGAAGAAATCAAAGCCGACGAACCCGCGCGTCCGATCGAAAATTCCAATGCAACTCCAAAACACGAGCCCTACGCCGCGCTTCAGGCCAGCAAACCGGGAAAACCAAAAGATTGGGAATTCGAAGAAACTCTTGCCGCCCATCGCGAATGGATCGAAGCAAAGGGTCAGCACGGCAAGAAGGCGGACCTCGCCAATGCCGAACTCTCAGGTCTTGAATTAATCAACGTCAACCTGCGCCTGGCGGACCTTCACTACGCCGACCTGAAAGGGGCTGACCTACTGCTCGCCGATTTGCGCGATGCTTGCATGGTGCGCGCCGACCTCGAAGAGGCTTGCCTCGTCGGAGCGAATCTCGAAGGCGCCAACCTGGAAGGCGCGTCGCTCGAAACGGCGCTCGGTATCGTTCCACGTCAGCTTGCCGGCGCGAACTTGCGCGAAGCCTCTCTCCCCGCACAAATCGCTCAGTTCCCTGCTATCGCTATATTTCGTGACGCGTCGCGCACCGCTTTACGCTTTTTCAGCGCGATCATGACGCTCAGCGCGGTCTCAGCACTCGCCATCTGGAAAACAAAAGACATTCAACTCGTAACAGACTCGGCCATTCTGCCCTTTCTGCACTCCACGAGGGCCGCCGTTGCCATGCCAACGGCCGAAATTTTCCTCATCGCACCCGTCGCATTGTTCCTCATGTATCTCGCGTTCCTGCAGCAGGTGCAGAAAATCTGCGACGCGGCCCTCGAACTGCCCGCTGTTTTTCCAGATGGTACTTCACTCGGCGAAAAAGAATCCGGCGTCATTCATGGCTTGCTGCGCGCTCATTTCCGCTGGATGAACCAGGAGACAGCGCCATCGCGCACGCTCGAAACGACGACATCCCTCCTGCTCGCCTATTGGACCGTCCCGATTATGTTGTTCCTTTTCTGGGCGCGCTATCTCACGCTTCAGGAAATCCACGGCACGATGCTCCACGAGCTTCTTGCGTCCGTCGCCGCAGGCATTGCTCTTCACGCCACTTTCAAAGTAGGAAGACCACACGAAACATGGGCGGTTCAAAGAACGCTAACAACGCGCATAGGTGAAAAGCTCCGTCAATCAAGGCCCCCTGTATTGGTCGCCGCCCTGTTCGCAATTACGACGTTCATTTCCTTCGGCACGATCTGGGGCGTCCCCCACAACGTTAGTCGCGCACCTCAATACGGCCCCGCCAACATTCGCCGCTGGGCGCCCACGGCGCTCTGGGCTATTGGCTACGACCCTTACGCCGATCTTACGGAATCGCAATTCTCCACGCCGCCGGCTCACTGGAATTGGAGCGATGACACTGTCAGTTCTGTTCGCGGCATTCGCCTCAACGATCCGCGGTTCCGTTATGCACAGGCTTACGGCGCGTTTCTCGCCAACGCCCGCCTCTGGCACGCCGACTTTCGCGGCGCCTATCTATCCAATGCGGATTTTCGCGCCGCCGATCTCACGCAAAGCAGCTTCCAATCCGCTCTCATGGATAGCGCGAGGATGAACCACGCCAATCTCGATCGCTCTAATTTCCAGAATGCGCATCTCGCCCGTGCTGATTTTCGCGATGCGAATATGTCTTACGCCATCCTAACCGGCACGTTCACGATGGACGCTCGCTTCGACGGCGCGAGCCTCTATGACGGTCTGCTCTCGAATAGCACGTTGATCCGCGCCACATTCGAGCGAGCCGATTTGCGCAACTCCCACATCGACGCGGCCACTCTCGAGCACGCCGACCTGCGCAGCGCCTACTTATGGTCCGCGAGCGTGCAAAATTCCGATTTAAAAGACGTCGACCTGGGGGGAGCCATCCTCATCGGCGCGATCCTGCGCGGCTCAAACCTCAGCGGCGCACATTTCGCACAAACGGTCCTGAGCGAAACGGACATGACCGGCACGATCCTCGACGGCGCAGATTTCCGTGGCGCCTTCAGCCTCACTGCCTATCAGGTCTGTTCGTCTCGCTCCCGCGCGGGCGCCTTCTTTGATGCAGCGCTTCAGTCCCAAATCGACGCCCGCTGCCCTGCGCAGTAGCCTAAACGCCGTCATCTCTGTCGCAGCGTGCAAGGGCGCAGCACGCATGCGTCCCTACGACTCGACTGCAAAAGTGCGCCGTACAGATCCCACCCGTTCGAATGGTTCGCAATAGTAAAATTTACAGGCCATGACAAAATGCCCGTTCTGCGGCGGCGAAGTGGTTCGGAAATTTACATTGCCCCATACAGTGGCGTGGGAGTGCCAGACACAAAATTGCGGATTGCGCTTCGCCGATCCGCAGTTGTCCGATCAGGAACTCACGCATGCCTATTCAACGCACTACTTTCCTGCCACAACAGATAATCGTTCAACCAATTATCCCGACACGCCCCTCGAAGTGATCCAACAGCTCTTTTCTCAACTGGAAGACTCCGTAGGAAATTTGCGCGGTTTGCGCATGCTCGACTACGGCTGCGGACGTGGCCCCGTCTCGGGTGTCGCGCTTGAATTTGGTATCACGCCGGCTGCGATTGAACCCGATCCCGTTGCGCGAAATGCGGCTGCCGAACGACTCCGAATTCCCGTTTACGCAAATCTCGAAGGTTTGCGCTCAAATCTCGGCTCAGCGCCCCCATTCGATCTAATTATTCTCTGGCAAGTGATCGAACACCTTCGTCAGCCTTGGCAAGACCTCCAGGCTTTGCGCGGCCTTCTCCATCCGCAAGGCAAGCTCCTCATCGCAACGATGAACGCAAATTGTCTGCGCTCTCGCATCGAGCGCTCCCGATGGACGCATTACCAGAATCCGACGCACTTCTATTATTTCGCTAGGTCTTCGCTTCAACGAATCCTCACCTCATCTGGCTTCTCGCGCGTAGCCGAATGGAAACCAAAATTCCGGTATCCGCACCACGGCGTAATAAGGCATTGCCTTTTTGAGGCTTCCAGCATGTTCGGAGTCGCCGACGGTCTGCACTACTTGTGTTCTATTTAGCGCGGCGATTGGCTCGGCTTGTCGAGTGATCAACTCGTGTGATTGACGGCCTGAATCAAGGCCCGGATGTATCCAAAACAATATGCAAACGATTGATCGTCATCGGGATCATTGGAAGCCTGTGGCACGTGATCGGGGATCAACGCGCCATCATAGCCCATCTCTTTGTAAACCTGAATCGCCTTCACAAAATCGACATCACCTTCATCCGGATATACCTCTAAGAAATTGTCGCTGTCCGCGAATATTACGGAAGTGGACGTTGAAAATCTTCTTTCGCGAACCGAAGTACCGGATCACCTCAAAAATCTCCTCGCCCGGCCTCTGAAGCATTTCCGAAATCGTGCCTTGGCAGAAATTCAGCCCGTGATAAGGGCTTTCCTGAATCGTGATGAATCTCTTCAGGCCGTCCACCGTACCGAGAACGCGATCAACTCCTTGATAGCCTTCGGGCGGCACGCCGGGATCCTGCGGATGGCACGCCATGCGAACCTTGTATTCGTTCGCCACCGGAATCACGCGATCCAGAAAGTACGTGATCCGCTCCCAAAACTTATCTGCGCTCACATGTCCGGCGCGCGTGAGCGGCGTTGCCGGATGCGCCTCCGCCAAATCCCACTTCCTGTATGTGGCGTCGCCTCGGCCCGGGACGCGCCCGATACGCAGCACGCCCAGAATGCTCATGTTGTACTTGATCGCCGGAATCCCCGCCGCCGCGCAATTCTTGATCATCGTTTGCATCGATTCGATATCGCGGTCGCGCTCGGGGCTATCCGCCAGCATGATCGACGGATGCGGTTCGCGGTCAATGTGGCTCGACGCTAGAAATGGCGGCGTCACGATCTCGTACGTTAGATTGCTTTTCGCGCACATATCGCGGGCGCGTTCCAATTCCTCGACAGTCGCATAGAGGCGATTGGTGTCCGCAATCGGAGGCGGACCGCCGACGTGCGTGACGCTATACCGGGTCAATGACTTCAAATGAGCGTCGTCGAGACGCCGATACACGGTTCCCAGCTTGATCTGTGACGGTTTCGCGACTGTCTGCTTGCCAGCAGCCGGATTCGCCGCCGCAGAGCCGTCGCTCAACGCAGCCGCGCCCAGAGCCGAACTCGCAGCCGAAAGAAAATTTCGTCGATTCATGTGAGTCACCTCGAGTGGCCGAAACATTATCACGACTCAGCTCGGCACCGACGTGTATGACGAAACCGATCTACGTCACGAAATTAGCGAATGACTGCGACGCCAGCAGAAACTGCGGCGAGCTGAAGCTTTTGATCCAGTGTGGCAAGAGGAATTCCCTCTCGGCGCGCCAAGTCGAGATAGGCGGCATCGTAGGGAGCAATCCGGTACGAGCGCGATGCGGCGATCGCATCACGGAGCGGAACTACATCGCCACGCGTCTCAATTACAGAAAGCAGCAAGTATTCAATCTCGTCGACAAAGCGATCTGCGCCATCACGATCAATCAGTTTCCGTCGTTCCGCCACAAGCACTCCGTTGGAGAATTCAAGATGCCAGAAAAAAGGAACAAGTGCGCGAGAACCGCCCCGAAGCATCCGGCGCACACGAAGGGCCAGATCGGTGGCGGGCTCGTCGACAAACCAGCCCAAGGCGACGGAAGCGTCCAGAACGAACTGAATCACTTGCGCCCTTCTATGATCATCTGCCTGGCTGTGAGTCTTTTGTGAGGCTTGACACGCTTTCGAAGCTCTTCAATCCTGTCGAAGACTGCCCCCACATCAATTTCCGGATGAGCGCTGACGATATAAACCTCCAGCTTCCCGTGCCGTGTTATACCAACCTTCTCCCCTTTTGCCGCTCGATCCACGAGTTCTGAAAGTTTTTGCTTTGCTTCAAAAAGGCCAACAGTGCGCATACTTTCTCCTCCACCTAGATGATTGTTCTAGATTATAACAGGCTGACTCACTTCTCTCAAGCCCAATAGCTGCGATCGAGGGTGCGGTACTGGATGGCTTCGCGGAGGTGGCGCGGGTCAATGGATTCGGCGCCTTCGAGGTCGGCGATGGTGCGAGACACTTTGAGGACGCGGTCATGGGCGCGGGCGGAAAGACCCAAGCGCGCGATTGCGTTTTCGAGGAGTGCCTCACCTTCGTCGGAGATGGCACAGTGCTTGCGGATCAGTTTTGGGGGCATCTGGGAATTGGCGTAGACGCTCTTCTCGCCGCGAAACCGTTCGACCTGCACGGTGCGTGCACGCACGACGCGTTCGCGAACGGCTGCCGAACTTTCGATCTCCTCGCTTCCTCGCAGCTCTTTGTACTTCACCGCAGGGACTTCGATGTGGATATCGATGCGATCGAGCAAAGGGCCAGAAATTTTGGCGACGTAGCGTTGAATCTGCGGCGGCGAGCAAGTACAGTTACGCGTGGGATCGCTGAAAAAACCGCATGGGCATGGATTCATAGCGGCGGCAAGCATGAAACGCGACGGAAAATTCACCGAAAGGGCCGCGCGAGCAATGGTGACGCAGCCGTCTTCGAGAGGCTGGCGCATTACTTCGAGGACATTGCGCTGAAATTCTGGTAACTCGTCGAGAAAAAGAACCCCGTTGTGGCCGAGGGAGACTTCACCCGGCCGAGGAATGGCGCCACCGCCGATCAGGCCGGCATCGCTGATCGTATGATGCGGCGAACGAAACGGACGTGTGCCTACTAACCCGCGAGAATCCTCGAGGACGCCAGCCACGCTATGGATTCGCGTTGTCTCGATGGCTTCCTCGATCGTCATCGAGGGCAAAACGGTGGGGATGCGCTTAGCGAGCATCGTCTTCCCCGCTCCGGGAGGACCGATGAGCAGAATGTTGTGGCTTCCAGCGCAGGCGACTTCGAGGGCGCGCTTGGCTGACATTTGACCGCGAACGTCGCGCATGTCCACGGCATATTGGCTCGCGTCTGCGAGCATTTGCGATGTATCGATTGTGACCGGGGCGAAGGATTCGGGCGCGTTCATCAGATCGACGGCTTGAGGCAGACTCTTCACGGCGAAGACGCGTATTCCTTCGACAACGGCGGCCTCGCAGGCGTTTGCCTCAGGGACGACGAGATTGCGGATGCCGCGTTCGCGCGCGGCCAAGGCGGCGGACAGCGCGCCGCGGACGGGGCGAACACTGCCGTCGAGGGAAAGTTCACCGAGGAAGATGTGGGAATCGAGAACTTTGCCGAAGAAGGCGCCCGTGCAACCGAGTACGCCTAAGGCGATGGGCAGATCAAAGGCCGATCCTTCCTTGCGCACGTCAGCAGGCGCAAGGTTCACTGTGATCGTCTGGATGAAAGGATAATCGAAACCGCAATTGCGGAGCGCCGCGCGGACTCGTTCGCGGCTTTCGCGAACAGCATTGTCGGGGAGGCCGACAACGTTGAAGATTGCCTGCGAGCCGGGACCTATATCGACTTCGACTTCAACGAGGTATGCGTCGATTCCAAATACGGCTGCGCTGAACGTTTTGAAAAGCATCACAAGGGTCCGTCGTTTAGAGCGGAGAGCGTATCCTAAAATGCAAGTCCAAGCCAGCGAAACCGCCGTTTGCCGTTTGCATCGCGCGAAATTTCGGCCGGGCCTGGAGCGTATTAGAGAGTGCGGAGAGTGCAAGCAGGCGGCGCCGCTGCTTTACACGGTCGCGTGCGGCCCGTATGCTAGGCACAGACACCACAACTTCTCGTCCGGCGACTGAGGACGATAGCGATAGCGGAGGCAATGCATGCTGATCGCGTTAATTATTATCGGCATCGTGATCGTAGTCACGATCGCCATGTACAACGGGCTGGTACGGCTGAAGGTCCAATGCGACAACGCATGGTCGGACATCGACGTCCAGCTAAAGCGCCGTTATGATCTGATACCAAA
This sequence comes from Candidatus Acidiferrales bacterium, assembly GCA_050746865.1. Classification (GTDB taxonomy): domain Bacteria; phylum Acidobacteriota; class Terriglobia; order Acidiferrales; family UBA7541; genus Palsa-295. The sequence continues at coordinate 10,809 of JBOGMU010000335.1, read as the reverse complement.
TCTAGTCGAAACGGTGAAGGGCTATGCGGGGCACGAGAAGAGCACACTGGAAGGCGTCGTCGCGGCGCGGAATAATGCGATGAGCGCCACCGGACCGGCGGCGAAGGCCGGAGCGGAATCGATGTTGACGAGCGCCCTGCGGCAGGTCTTTGCGCTGGCTGAGGCTTATCCTCAACTGCGCGCGGTGGAGAGCTTCAATCAACTCCAGCAAACGCTGAATCAACTGGAAGACAACATTCAGAACGCGCGGCGCTACTACAATGCCGTGGTGCGCGATTTCAACACGAAGATCGCGCAATTCCCTACGAACATTCTCGCGGGTATGTTCAATTTCAAACCGCGCGAATTCTTCGAAATCAGCGCCGCAGCCGAACGCGAAGCGCCGAAGGTGAGCTTCGGCAGCGCCGCATCCTGACGCTCACACTCGATGCTTTCGCGCCAACACCTTTCGCTTCGCGTGCTTGCGCTTGCCGCCGCGAGTTTCTTTCTCGCCGCGGCGGCGCAGGGGCGCACGCTCACGATCCAGAACTTCGTTGAGCACGTGGACGTAGCGAAAAACGGCACGATCGACGTTACGGAAAGTATTGAGGTCCATTTTACCGGTGCGTGGAACGGCATCTACCGCAAGATTCCGGTGAAATACACGACGCCTGCCGGTTTTGGCTACACGCTTTTTCTGGAACCGATCAGCGTGACGGACGATGCCGGCCATGCATTGAAATACCAACAGAGCGACGTGGGGCGGTATACGGAGTTCAAGATCTGGGTGCCAAATGCCGTCGACGCAACGCACACCCTTCTGCTTCGTTACCGCGTTCTCGATGCGATCAGCTTCCGCTTCTCGGATCACGATGAGTTCTATTGGAACGTGACGGGCGACGAATGGGAGTATCCGATTGAATCCGCCTCCGCGCACATCGTGCTTCCTGACGGCGTCACAGGCTTACACGCGATCGCGTACACCGGCGTTTTGGATCGCGGGCGCAGAACGCAGAGGTTTCCGTCAACGGGAACCACGTCGATATTCAGACGAATGGGGACCTCGGCTTTCACGAAGGCCTTACGGCCGTCGTCGGATTTGATAAGGGCTTTGTCTTTCCGCCGAGCGCGGGCACGAAGATCTGGATGTTCCTGCGGAGCAATTGGCCTCTGTTTCTGCCGATCATCACCCTTGCCCTGATGATATGGATTTGGTGGACGCGAGGGCGCGATCCGCGGCGCAATCCCATTGCGGTGCAGTACGAGCCACCGGACAAGCTGACGCCGGGCGAGTGCGGCACGCTCGTGGATAATTCCGTGGACATGCGCGATATCACGGCCACCCTAGTTGATCTCGCTGTGAAAGGATATATCTCGATTGAGCAGCGCCAGCAGGACGGATTGCTGCATCTGAGGCATCACAACGAATATTTCTTTCATTTAAAGAAGCCGGCCGCCGAGTGGAGCGGATTGCGTCCGCACGAAGCCGGAATGCTGGCGGGAATGTTTCTTTCGGGCAGTTCGGGATTCCCATCGTTCGGCCCCGGACAAGCCAGAGGCGCTGCCGCAATTCGAGGGATCGTCTCGGCAATTCAATCCGGCGCATTCACTGAAACGCAGGCAGCAAACGCCATGCAGGCGGAAACGTCCGTTTCGCTTTCCGATATGCAGAACCATTTCTATGTGAATCTGCCCGGTATCCGTACCTCGATCATGAACGCACTTGTCTCGGACGGTTATTACACTCATTCGCCGGATGGCGTTCGGCAGGGCTACATTTTCACGGGCGTAATTATTGGATTTTTGATCGCGGCGGGCAGCAATTTTCTTTCGGGCGCGACGCAAAGTTCGAAGCTGGCATGGATCATTGCGGGAATTGCAGTCGGCGCGATCATTTGCGCGTTTGGGTGGTTTATGCCCGCGCATACGGAAGCAGGTGAACGAGCGGTGGAGAAGGTTCTTGGCTTCGAGGATTTCCTGGGGCACGTGGAGGGCGACAAGATCGAGCGCATGGTGAAGACGCCCGACCTTTTCGAAAAGTATCTGCCGTACGCGATGGCTCTGCGCGTCGATAAAAAATGGGTGCAGCAATTCTCTGGGATCGCGATGCAGCCGCCGTCGTGGTTTCAGGGATACTACGGGCCAGGGTTTGCACCTTATCTGCTGCTGAACGATCTGAACATGATGTCCATGCAGGCGAGCACCGCTATGGTGTCGGCTCCGCGAAGCTCTGGAAGTTTTGGAGGACTCGGAGGATCGGGCTTCGGCGGAGGCGGTGGATCTGGCGGTGGGTTTGGAGGCGGCGGAGGCGGCGGATTTTAGGTTACTGGCTGACGCGTTTTCTTTTTGTAGCGCGGACTTGGTCTGATAGCATCTGCGCGGAATGAATGCCCCGGCGTCGAAACAATTCCCGATTGTGCTGCGTTTGGGTGCGGTCGTTTGGCTTGCGGTCTGGGTTCCCACGTATTGGCACACTTGGGGTGCCATCAACTTCCTTCATTTGTGCGACATCGCCGTCATCCTCACATGCGCCGGATTTATTTTTAACATCAACCTACTGATTTCGAGCCAGGCTGTAGCCGCAATTCTCGTTGATGTTGTGTGGACCGTCGATGTCGCTTCGAAAATTCTCTTCGGGCGGTATCTGCTGGGCGGCGCGGAGTATATGTTTGACGCGCATTACGCGCTGTGGGTGCGGCTGCTCTCGCTATTTCATATTGCAATGCCGCTGTTGTTGCTGTGGGCTGTGTGGCGATACGGATACGACCGCCGCGGCTGGACTTTGCAATTGGGCATCGCGCTTGTGGCGTTTATAGCGTCGCGATTCACGAACCCCGCGCTCAACATGAACTATGCATACGCAGATCCGTTCTTGCATCGGCAATGGGGCGCGGCTCCAACGCATGTGCTCGTTATTTTCACGTTCATGCTGCTCATCGTCTATTGGCCGACACACTTGTTCCTGATGCGGTGGGCAAGGAAGCTGGATTGTGCTTAGGCTGGGCTTTTAATGCTCATTCGCAGTCATTAAACGCTCATTGCACGGAAAGCAGCATCTTCAGCGTGGCTCCGGGTGCGCGCGCCATTTTCTCGAAGGCACGTTGGCCTTGATCGAGAGGCAGTTTTTCGGTCCAGGGCGCAAGATCGACATCGCCGGAAATCAGCAGCGCGAGAGCACGCCGGAAATCGGCCGGCGTGTATGCGAACGACATTACGACGCGATGTTCCTTGCGAATACTGGTGACGAAATCGACTTCGCTGCGTTGATCGCCCATTCCGAGAAGAACGACTTGCCCGCCCGGGCGGCATAGATCGAAGGCCATCTGACGAGCAGCCGCGATGCCGCTGGCGTCAACGACTACGTCGAAATCCGCTTTGCCGGAGGCTCGAAGATCGCCGATCGCGGCGGAATCACTCGCGTTCACGGTTGTTTTTACGCCCATTTTCTTCAGTGCACTTAGGCGCTCGGCATTGACGTCTAGTGTCAGAATGTCTTTCGCACCGATTTGCCGCGCAACAAGATACGTCAGCGCCCCCATTGTGCCAGCGCCGACAATCGCTAGCCGGAAGAATGGCAGCGGAGCGGTAATTCGAAAAACGTGGACAGCGTTTGCCAACGGCTCTGCAAGCACGGCGCGGCCGGACGGCAGATTATCCGGAATTTCGTAAAGCTGGCTTTCAGGGACTGCGACAAACTCCGCAAACGATCCTTCGGTACCATCAAACCCCAACAACCGCCAGTTTTCGCAGAGATTTTGTGCGCCGGAAAGGCAGCGAGCACATTTGGCGCACGAAATCAGCGGGTTGGCTACAACGCGGCGGCCATCGCTCAAGCGGCCTACAACCTCATGCCCCAAAGTAAGCGGCGGCTTGCGACGGGGGCTGTGCCCGAGAAAACCGGACATGTCCGATCCGCAGATTCCGCTCAACTCCACCTGGAGTTCTTTTTCGCCCGGAGCGAGCGTTGGACGCGGGCGCTCCTGCATCTGAACCGATTCCTTCGCAACGTAAACGAGTGATCGCATGGCAGGCAATATATCGCAGGACACCGCGGCTGTACTAGAGCGACAACGGCGCTTTTGGTTCGCTTGTTGGGCGGCAGGTGCAAGGCCATACTCGGAGCACGGGGTCTTGAGCATGAGGCGAACCATCCTGATCGGCGCATCACTGCTGCTATTTTGGGCGGCCGTGCGCGCGGACGATCTGAAGCTCAAAGATGGCAGCAAGATCAGCGGCTCCATCGTGGGCTTTGACGACAATTCGTTCAAAGTTCAGACGAGCTATGGATTCGCGCTCGTGCGCAAGGATCAGGTCGTTTCGATCACCGTTTCCAATTCGGCCAAAGCAAAGGTGACGAAGCCCGATGCAGATACGTCCGTGGCGGCGGAAGACGCGAACGCACCGAAGACGGCCTCTTCAGCCAAGGGAAAATGGTCTGCTTCAGCAGCTTCCGAAACTTCAAACGAGACACCAAAGACGTTGGCGATCGCGACGCCAGAAACGTCCACGCCTGCGAAATCAACTGCTTCTGCGGTGCCGGCTGCCGCGCCGCCTGCTGCTCCTGCGGCTCCGCCGCCGATTCGCGAAAAGGTAGACGGCAGCATGTACATTAACGAGACCTACCGATTCCGGATGTATAAGCCGCCCGACTGGCAAGTGATTGAGGGCGCGCGCACGATCATGCCGGGCGCAATTGCGGCGATGGGCACGGATGACCAAACGACCTATCTACTGATCGGCGAAGCGTCTGTCGGAAAGTCCATCGCGAGCGATATTGACGCCACCGATCAGCGGCTGCGCAGCGTGATGGATAATTTTCGCCCGCTCGGCGAATCGCACATGAATGTGTCAGGAATTCAGGCGGTCGAACGGCGCTTTCGCGGCAGCGTTGACCAGAAGGATTGGTCGGGAACGGTCGTGTTTGTGCCGCATGGCAGTGACCTGTACACGATTTTCGGGATGACAATTGCCGAGAGCGACCTGGTGCAGATTCAAGAGAACGTGATCGCCCGCACCATTTCCAGCCTGCAATTCGCGCAATAGCATTTCACGCGTTCAAAACCATGCTCCCACTCAGCAGCACACGTGTGCGACAATTTGCGCGAAAATAAATTCGCGTGAGGCGTTCGACTACAATTCGCGTTTTCGTTGCGGCTGGTTTGGTTGCCACTGCGTTGCTCTCCACATTTGGGCTCGCAGCACACGCCGCGGCGCAGAAAACACATACCACGCCAACGTTCTACGGCGACGTGCTACCGATTCTTCAGCAGCATTGCCAAACCTGCCATCGAGCGGGCGAGATTGCGCCAATGGCGTTTACTACTTACGAGGAGACCAGACCTTTTGCCGTGCCGATTGTGGCGGATGCGCGGACACGCACGATGCCGCCCTGGTTCGCCGATCCGAAAATCGGACATTTTGCCAATGATCCCTCGCTTAGTGCATCGGAGATTCAGACATTAAGCAACTGGGCCGCAGCGGACGCACCCGCAGGCAATATTTCGGATGCGCCGCCGCCGCGCAAATTCACCAGTGACTGGAATATTCCTGCGCCGGATCTTGTTGTGCAGATGCCGGAGGCCGTGCGGATTCCGGCGACGGGCGACGTGGAATACACGTACGAGATCGTGCCGACGGGATTTAAGGAAGGCAAATGGGTCCAGATGTGTGAGATCCGTCCAACAAGCCGCGAGAATGTGCATCACGCGGTGGTTTACGTTCGACCGCCGGGGTCGATGTGGCTGCGCGATGCGCCGAAAAATGTGCCTTTTACCGCGTCAGATATGACGAAAGAGCAGGACAGGCGCGATACGCATTTCACTACGGCAGACATACTGCTGGTTTACGCGCCAGGAAGCTCGCCAGACAACTGGCCCGCCGGAATGGCGAAATACATTCCCGCAGGAAGCGATCTCGTTTTTCAAATGCACTACACGACGCATGGTCGCGGCACAACGGATCAAACGGCAATTGGAATGGTGTTTGCGAAGAAGCCGCCTGTGAAGCGCGTTCTCACGCTGCAACTGACGAACAGCTCGTTTGTAATTCCGCCCGGCGTGCCTGATTATCGCGTGGAGGTGCACGGTTCCCTGCCGAATGATGCGCTGCTGCTCAGCTTTTTTCCGCACATGCATCTGCGCGGAAAGCGGTTTGAGTACAACATCCTGAAGGCGGATGGATCTATCGAGCCGCTCTTGCGCGTGAACTACAATTTTTACTGGCAGCTCAGTTATCGGCTCGCAACACCGATGCCGTTGAAAGCAGGGACGGAACTGCAAGCGGTCGCTTGGTACGACAATTCGAAAAACAATCCGCACAATCCCGATCCCGATGCCACTGTCTATTGGGGTGATCAGACGTATGACGAAATGATGGTCGGATTCTTCGATGTGGCGGTTCCAGCAAACCTAAACAAAACGCAGTTTTTCTTGCGTCACAGCTAGCGAGCTCAGAATTTCGTGACTTCGCTGAAGTGGAAGTCGCGAACTTTCATCGCAGGGACGACCATTTCGAAGGCTTCTTCCCCTGCAGAGCGCACGGCGGGGCCAAGCATCTCCACATTGGCGAGCATCTCGATGACGCTCTGATTGAAACGGAAATTACGAACGCCGCCCGCAATTTTTCCGTTTTCGACGAGGAATGTGCCATCGCGCGTCATGCCGGTGAGAATTTTCGCGTATGGATCGACTTCGCGGATATACCAGAGACGAGTGACAAGCACGCCGCGGTCGGTGGAGCGAACCATTTCGTCGACGGATTTATTTCCGCCGGCGAAGACAATGTTCATGGGAGCTTCGCCGAAATCATTGGGCAACGAAAAGCCGTGGCCGGTGGGCTTCGCCTCCATCTTTTTGGCTGCGGAACGTGCGTAGACTAGATTTTTCGGCACGCCGCGATCAACCAAGAGGACTCTTTGCCGCGGCTCGCCTTCCCCGTCAAACTGCTGCCCGGTTTGCAGTGGGTGATAGGCGTCATCCCAAACGGTGATATTGTCGCCGAAGAGCTTTTTCCCCATCCGTCCGGTGAGGCACGAACGCTCATCGAGGACAGCCGTGCCGCCAAAGTCGAAGAAGAGAAATCCTATCAGGTCGAGGATGGCAGCGGGCTCGAGGATCGTGACGTAATGGCCCGGCGGCATCTCGCGTGGCGTTCGCGATTTTGAGGATTTCTCGCTGGCGCTTTCGGCAAGCGCCAGCGGATCGATTTTGCGAATATCCGGCGCGTTGGCCTTGGCCCAGCCCGAAGAATCGCTCTCCAGAATCGTGACAGAAAATTCAGCGCGCGTCTGCTCGTAGCGCGCCAAGAGTCCTTTGGAATTCGCGAGCAGCGACTGCGAACTGCCGCTCACGTAAATCCCCGCCGACGTTTGCTTGCGCTTTGTGGCCATTTTGCAGACTTTTGCCACCACTTTCGCGCGGTCTTGGGGGGTAGTGTCCGCCGTCAAGGAGAAGAAGCGCGAGACCTTTTGATATTTTTGTTTGCCAAGCAAAGGCAGAAGATCAGGATTCTTCGGCTGATTTCTCGCCAGGCTCGCGGCAGAGGCAACGAGCCGCTGCAACGATTCGTCGTCGGTCTTGTTCGTCGTGGCGCGAGCGGTGCGACCGTCGATAATTGCGCGAAAAGAAATTGCGAGTGTTTCTTCCGCCACATTCTGATGGATCGTGTTGTTCGCGAAGCGTGTCAAGGCGTCGACATTCGCGCCTGCATCGACTTCGGCGCCGTCCATGCCGGTCGATTTGGCAATTTTGAGGACGCGCTCGGCGATGCGTTCGAGTCCGGAGATTTTGAGGGGGCGGCTCATTGCTCGTTTACGATCCTCGCCACAAAAGTAGAGAGGTCCTTCAGTCCGCTGAATTCGCAGCCTTCAGGATGACGAACATTTAGATTGTTGCTGTCTCGTAAGGTCGTCATTTTGAAAAGGCGACGCCGATTTTTACGTTGCGGAAGCGTGCGGGCGAAGCGCCGTGGCCCGTGCCCATGGTTTGCTGCGGTTGGCCTTTTCCGCAGTTCGGGGTGCCCCAGAGCGTCCAGTAATCCCGGGAACAAATTGCATCGCAACTATTCCAGAATTCCGTCGTGATACCGCTATAGCTTGGGTTCTTGATCATGCGGCCTTTTTTGCCGCCCTTGATCTCCCAGCCGATCTCCGTCGAAAACTGGAAATGGTAGCGGCGGTCGTCGATGGACCATGAACGATTCGTCTCCATGTAAATTGCATCGTCGGTGTCGGCGATCAGGTCTTCGTATTTCCACGTGCCGGGATTGATGCTGATGTTCGTCATGCGAATCATCGGCAAGCGATTCCAGCTTTCGCAGCGGACGGTGCCCCCGGAGCGTTTTTCGCCTATGGCGGATGCAGTTTCGCGGCTGCTGAGGTATCCCGTAAATACCCCATTCGAAATCACCGGGATACATTGCGCGGGCACGCCTTCGTCGTCGTAGGCGAACGTGCCCAGGCCCGGTCCATGTTCGAGGCGGGCGTCGGCGACGACGTTGACGATATCGGAACCATATTTCAATTTGCGAAGCTTTTCTGTGGTGAGGAAACTCATGCCGGCGAAGTTGGCTTCCATGCCGAGAACGCGGTCGAGTTCGATAGGATGCCCAATAGATTCATGAATTTGAAGGCCGAGTTGCGAGCTATCGAGGATGATTGTCGATTGACCTTGCGGGCATTGCGCCGCCGTGTGAAGAGCGACGCACTCTTCGGCGACGCGCTGGGCATTGCCGACCAAATCAAGTTCTTCGATCAGCTCGTAGCCGCGGAGCATGTGTTGGCCGCCGAAGCTATTTGGATAGGAGCGCTTCTGTAACTCATTGCCGGAGAAGCTTAAAGCTACGATTCCGGCGCCGGATTGCATTTTCGTTTGATGGATTGAGGAGCCGATGCTGGAGACGAAAAGCTGGTCGATACGGCGGAAAGCCATCGATCCTTCGGCGACGGTGACGCCTTTTACGCGGCGCATTTCCTTGTCAGCTGCCAATAAACGGTCAATTTGGCGCTCTACGGGGATGCGAAACGGGTCTTTGAGGTACGGATTTTGCCAGACATCGACGTATGCGCGCTCCGGGGCGAGAGCGATGTCTTCGGTCTTGGCCAGGGACGATGCTTTTGCAATGGTGACGGCTTCGGCGGCGCAGGCTTGGACTCCTTCGCGGGTGAGGCGGTCCGTGGAAGAGAAGCCCCAGGAGCCGTTGGCGATTACTCGAATGCCGATTCCGAGCGACTCGGACTCGGATAAGTTGCCGACCTCTCCATTTTTTGTGGAGATATCGCGGTGGCGGATGTCCATTACCCGGGCGTCGGCGTAGGAGGCGCCTCGGCGTTTGGCGGTTTCGAGGGCCCAGGCGGCGATTTCCTGCATCATGATTGCATGCCAAATTTCTCCGCCTTACTGTCGATCAGAACGGAAGGTCTTGTTGACAACAAAAGACTTATGGCCAAGTCTTAATCGCGGGACTGTCGATTAGAAGCTCAGGTTTTGCCGCGATAGTCATATTCTCGAGAGTTGCCCTGTTCCACTTCCATTTCCAACTATTGTGTATCACAAGCTTGAGGGGCTGCCAAGAACCAGTACGCTTTTGTCGATTAGAAAAAATCTTTGCGAGGCTTGTCGATTTGAGCGGCTTTCGTTCGACGTGTAAATGGAGCTAGGATTCAGGACACGTGATCCAGCCCAACTAAAACAAGAAACGGAGACAAGACGATGAGAGTGATGGTAATCGTGAAGGCGAATAAGGATTCCGAGGCAGGCATTCTGCCTAGCACGGAGATCCTACAAAAGATGGGCAAGTTCAACGAAGAGCTGGTGAAGGCAGGCGTGATGCTTGCAGGAGAGGGTTTACACGCTTCGTCGAAGGGCAAGCGCGTGAAGTTTGAGGGAGAAAAGCGGACGGTGACGGATGGACCCTTTGCGGAAACAAAAGAGTTGATCGCTGGCTTTTGGCTTTGGCAGGTCCGTTCGATGGACGAGGCCGTGGAATGGCTGAAGCGGGCGCCGTTCGACGGCGGCACTGAAATCGAGGTTCGACGCGTATTCGAGGCCGAGGACTTCGGCTCGAATGCGACTCCGGAAATCATGGAGCGCGACCAGAAATTGCGAAGGCAAGTTGCCCAACAAAAATCGTAGCCCCCTGTCGATTGCTGACCAGCTGATTCCACGTACAAACAGGGCGTGGGCGCCAGTCAGCCCTTCGTCAAAACAGGCAAATGACGCGATAAACATGAAAGGATTCGATATGCAAAAGATAACGCCGTTTTTGTGGTTCGATGGGCAGGCGGAAGAGGCCGCGAACTTCTACGTATCGGTATTCAAGAATTCGAAGATTACGAACATTATGCGCGTGGGAGACGCCGGCCCTGGACCGAAGGGTTCGGTGCTGGTGGCTGGCTTCGAGATTGAGGGTATTGCGTTTTCGGCGTTGAATGGAGGACCGAATTTCAAGATCAACGAAGCGATTTCGTTTGTCGTTCACTGCGAGTCGCAACAGGAAGTCGATTCTTACTGGCAAAAACTCTCCGAAGGCGGTAAAGAAATTCAATGTGGGTGGCTGAAAGACAAGTTCGGCGTGGCTTGGCAGGTGGTGCCGACGGTGTTTTTCAAACTGGTTGCCGATCCCGATCCGGCTAAGGTGGCGCGCGTGATGGCGGCGATGATGAACATGGTGAAGTTCGATATCGCGGCGTTGGAGCGAGCGGCAAAGGGAGAATAATCCTTTCCAAACCAAAAGCGCCCACTACTGCCGCGCTTTCGTCGTCGGCGCGAACATCGCCAACTTAAACGCGTCCGCCATCATCTTGTAGCCTGCGTCGCCCGGGTGGAGCATGTC
>JBOGMU010000334.1:0-15084 GCA_050746865.1 Candidatus Acidiferrales bacterium | reverse complement strand
CGGACACAGTACTCTCGCGGCATTCCGCAGCAGTCCATCGCACTCAAGCCGATGGATAGCGATGAAGGCGCGGTTCTCATGAGCCAATTCGCTTATAGCGTGTCGGGAGCGAAAAAAGCAGCTTGTTTGGGACTTAAAGCGTCTCTACGCGGCACGGTATGCTCGCAGTTGCGCGGGAATGCACGCATGAATTGCGATGCATGGGATGCATCAATAACTCTGCCACTGGAAGACTCACGCTCTGGTTGACGGCATTTTTGGAGGGTCTGGTTTTTCTATTTGTCGCTAAGCTCGACATTATCGTTCTTCACGTGACCGGACCGCGTCACACGTTATCCTGCAGGGTCCAGGAGGGTCTGAAGTTAGTAAGGCGTTCGATCGTTCTGCTAAGACTTTGCGAGTTTGCTTTTGCTGCTAGGGGATCCCATATCTCGCGGATGAATGCGCCTAGCGCTGCGTTGTAGTTCGGCCCAACCTTGTTCGTGGTTCCCTCTCTGGGACAAATGTCGTCTCGAATCCTTCGTGTTCGGCATTTCCGAGCCAAGTCGACGAGAGTCTTCTTCGGGTCCAATAGCGATTCTACGTCGGTCGGCAAATCGGTTACCTTAATGCCGAGAAAGAGCGAGAAATTGATGCGATCGGCCAGGAGCCACGCTTCGGCCTCCCGGACGGCGACGCTTATTAGCAGATCGTGTGTTTCGGAGTTCGGAGCCACTCAGTGATAAGGGCTGGGAAACAGTCGATGGCATCGAGATCTACCGCGACCCAAAATGGAGTCCCTTTGGCTCCATTGTTAAAGCCATTGATGTTTTTTCTCAGATAGCCGTACCCACCGCGGTTGTAGATGGTCCGAGTCGCATATGCTATCGGAATTACTGCGAGGATTTTCAGCGCGAGCGATTCAAGGAGTTCGTCTTCGAATGCCAAGTTGATCGGAATTGGGCTCATTCGAAGAGGTCCAGCTGAGAAATCTCCTTCGGCACGGTACGTGGGAGCGCTGCGTCGGCCACTGTAAGACCGCCCTCAAGCAGGTTCTTGACGTCCTCTATTGAGGACGCGACCTCTACCTGGGTTCCTTCCTCGCTTGGTGTAAGCAGTAAAAGCTCGTCTCCGGAGATACCTGGGTCCGACAGCATGTCATAACTGTGAGTACTGATAAGCATCTGCCGTTTTCTCGGCCTCTGGATTCTATACATCACGGCCGGCAATTTCTTTATAATGCCGGAATTCAACGAGAGCTCGGGTTCTTCCAAGAGCAGTAAGGAATCGCTCTCAAGTAATGACCACACCAAACCAATGAGCCGGAGGGTTCCATCCGAAAATTGATCTTCGCGTTGTTTGGCGCCTAGTGGTCGCCAATGCTTGTATACAGCCTCAAGGTGTGGGATGCCCGTCTCGTCTTTGACGTCCGTGAGTTCCTCGAGTTGAGGAACCGCACTCTTCAACGCGGCCTCGATCTTACGAAGCCTCGCTCGTCGGGTAGCCTCAGACGTCCGGGCCACTTTCTCCAAAAAACTGCGACCGTACGGGCCACCTGGAACACCCGGTCCTGTAAAGGCCTCAGGATGGCGAAGCAACTGGGGGACAAGATGTAAATAGCTAACTGAGTTGAAGAAACGAACAAGATCCCTGAACTCAGCATTAGCGTTAATTTGCTCAAGAAAGGTTTGGGTAAGACGAAGTGGATCTGCCACGTCTGCCTGATCGGGGCGTTCGAAAAGCAGCGAGTCGTTCTTTAAGCTCGCTCGTATGCGAGTTTCGGCTGTCTGTAACCTCTGGCTTCTTGCTGAATTCCGATTGCGTAGGACCACTTGTCTCCGTTGTCGGAGAGTTGAACCTCTATTTTGACATCTGGATATCTTCGTGCCGCAAGGCATCGTAATTTCGAAATTCCGCCTCTCGCCGTTACAGCGTTCTGTAATCCACCGCTAGGTTTTGCCAGATCTTTAAGGAACGCAAAGACGTCTAGTAAATTCGATTTGCCCGAAGCGTTCGGCCCGGCGACAAACATTCGCGCACGAAGCGATACGTCTACTGATTGGAAATTCCGCCAATTTTTGAGGACTAGCCTCGTGACGATCAAAGGTATACCTCAGAGAGTCACCATCATATCTAAACAAAATCTATTTAGCCTTCACGTTTTTGGGCCATGCTATCTATAAGCGTTTTGATTGTTTATGCCGCGAAGAAGAGTACTGTCCGATAGTGGACTGCTCTATCTATCTGAACGGGCTAGGCGACGACGAGGATAACGGCTAGGCGACGGGGGCCGTGGACACCTTTGATGCGGGTCATTTCGATGTCGGAGGTGGCGGAGGGGCCGGAGATTGTGGTGATCGGAGAGCGGCTGGGCGACTCGAGTTCGCGGATCGCTTCGGGAACAGTTTCCACGACTTGCGAGGCGCGCACGATGCAGAGGTGAAAATCGGGAATCAGCGTGACGGCGCGGCGGCCGGACCGTCCGTGGCGGAGGATGATGGTGCCGGTGAGCGCTATGGCGACTACGCACGTGGTGAGGACGCCTTCTGCGCGATCGAGATCTGTGTATGAGAGATTTTCGTCGCGCGCGAAGGAGAATCCGCCTGACTTTGACTCAGGGGCTAAAGCCCTTTTCTGGGGATCGGCGTTTATGTCGGAGCTGAAGCTCCGACCCCCTGAAGTGCTTTGGGTTGCGCCGGAGCTTTGATCGTCTGGGCGGCGGTCGTTTGCGCCGGAGCTAAGGCCTGCCTGATCGCCAGACAGACCCCGAACTCCTACGTCAGATTTCGGGAGCCAGTTCGGACCGATGTCCGCGGGGATAACGAGGCTGGAAACGCCTGCCGCGTTCATCGCGATGGCGATCGTTTCGGGCAATTGAGCTGGAGCGCAGCGGTAGACTTCGGCGCCGTAATCGCGCAGGCGGTCTTCGAAAACGTCGAGGCGCTCCTCCGGATCGAGCGTGCCGGTTTGAATGTAGTCGCGCGGAATCGCGGCGTGATCGTCGGCGGACGAGCGCGCGGCGGGCGCAAAGCTGCGCTGGATGCGGGCGAGGATTTCGTCGCGGGCGTTCATCGGGATGCTCCCGCGAGCATAGATTTGCCACAGAGACACTGAAGCACAGAGAAGGACGGGCGAAAAGCCAAAAACGGAAACCACTGCAGGAACGCAGGGAATGCCACGCGGCGAACGTCTGCGCTCGACAGAGAAAAGAAAGAGGGGCCCTTCGTTTCACTCAGGATGACGGGATTTTTGTTGGTTGCGGGCAAGCGAACTGCGGACTTCTCGGGTGCAAAAAGCCTTCGGAGCGACGCATTGTGACGGGTGGCGTTCGCGGTGCGGCGCAAAATCGCGATCAGAGATAGCAAAAGCGAAGAGGGGTCCTTCCCGCAGAAGCATCCGGGACGCAAACACTGCGTCGCTTCGCTCAGGGCGACGGAAGTTTGGGGGGTGGCGCTCAAAAACATGATTCGTTTGGGAGTTGCGTTCATGAGCCGGTTCCCTTTTGCTTCTCGCGGTCGGCCCACCATTCGCGGAAGGATTGTTTGGGGAGCGCGGGCATATCGCGATATTCGGTCCAGCCCTTGAGGATGCCGGGCAAATGTTGCAGTTTGCCATCGCGTTCGTAGAAGCGCTGCACAAACCGGCCGAAGCGTTCCGCGAATCGGAGCCGATCACCGCTGGACAGCGCAAAACCTGCGGCCTTCATGCCGATGCGCTCGCTAAGCGGCGACTCACCGTTGGCGACAACTTTGCTGCGAAGGTGAATGAGGATTTCGGGAATATTGATTTTCACCGGACAGACTTCGTAGCACGCGCCGCACAACGAAGACGCGTACGGCAGCGATTGCGAATGCTGCATCGACTGCAACTGTGGCGTGAGGATCGCGCCGATCGGCCCGCTGTACGTGGAGCCATAGGCGTGGCCGCCGGTCTGGCGATAGACGGGACAAATATTCAAGCATGCGCCACAGCGAATGCAGTGCAGCGTCTCGCGCGATTCGGGATCGGCGAGCACGCCGGTGCGGCCGTTATCGATGAGGACGGCGTGAAATTCCTGTGGCCCATCGCCTTCGTGAACGCCGGTCCAGATCGAATTGTAAGGATTCATGCGCTCGCCGGTGGCTGAGCGCGGAAGGACCTGGAGAAAAACATCGAGATCGCTGAGGCGTGGAATGACTTTCTCAATGCCGATCAGGCTGATCAACACGCGCGGCAGAGACACGCACATGCGGCCGTTGCCTTCAGATTCGACAACGCAAACCGAGCCGGTATCGGCGATGGCGAAATTCGCGCCGCTGATGCCGACTTTGACGCGCAGAAAGCGTTCGCGAAGATAGAGGCGCGCGGCTTCGGCAAGGGCTTCGGGCGTATCGCCAAGTTCCTTGAGGCCCATTTTCTTGAGGAAAATTTCACGGACCTCCATGCGGTTGCGATGGAGTGCGGGCGCAACGATGTGCGAAGGCGCGTCGCCGCCAAGCTGGATGATCAACTCGGCAAGATCCGTTTCATACGGCGCGATGCCTGCCGCCTCGAGCGCCTGATTGAGGCGAATCTCGTCGGACGTCATCGTTTTAACTTTGATGACTTCCTTTTCGTTGTGTGAGCGGACTAAGTCGACGACGATGCGGCTGGCTTCGTCAGCATCGCGCGCCCAGTGGACTTTGCCGCCTGCGCGCGTGCAGGATTCCTCGAATTGTTGAAGATAGATATCGAGGTGCCGCATCGTGTGTTCCTTGATGCGGCGCGCCGTTTCGCGAAGAAGCTGCCAGTCCGGCGTTTCGCCGACGACCTGCGCGCGTTTTTTGCGGGCGACGTCCGTCGCATGGCGAAGATTGCGGCGAAGCTGCGTATCGCGAAGAAGCTTTTTCGCGGCGGCCTCGAAATCGGGCGCGTGCGCGGCGTCGCCTACGCGGATGGTCACGACTTGCCTCCGATGCTCGATTGCGCGTCGGATTCTGTGGAGGCGAGAATTTCGGCCAGGTGCATGCAGCGGACGCCGGTTTGCTGGCGGCTAAGAGCGCCGCCGATTTGCAGAAGGCAAGAATTGTCCGTGGCGGCGCAGATTTCTGAGCCGGTGTCGAGGATGCAGCGGATCTTATCTGAGAGCATCGCGGCGGAAACGTCGGCGTTTTTCACAGCGAACGTGCCGCCGAAGCCGCAGCACTGATCAAAATTAGCGAGATTTGTAAGCGAAAGGCCTCGGACGGCTTGCAAAAGGCGCTGCGGCCGGTCGCCGATATTCAACGAGCGCAACGAATGGCAAGGCGTGTGAAGCGTGACCGTGTGCGGAAAAAATGCACCGACGTCAGTGACGCCGAGTCTATCTATGAGAAGCTCGGAAAATTCGAAGACGCGTGGCAGAAGTGCTTCGACTTCGCGGATCACGATCGGATCGTCGATCGCGGCGGCGATTTTTGGAAAATGATCGCGAATCATCGCGACGCAGGAGGAAGAGGGCACGCAGATGGTTTCGGCGCCGCGAAACGTCTCGAGGAAATGGCGCATCAGCTTGCGGGCTTCGGCGTGATAGCCGGAGTTGAAATGCATCTGGCCGCAGCAGGTCTGGGTGGAACGGAATTCGACGGTATGGCCGAGGCGCTCAAGCACGGCGACGACGGCCTTGCCGGTCTCCGGGAATAAGGCGTCGTTGTAGCAAGCGACAAACAATGAGATGAGCATGTAAGTTCGAAGAGGCTATTTTGCGGTATAAGACGCCCCGGTTCTAGTCCTTTTGATGGAATTTCAATAAGGAAATTTAAGGCTGGACGCGGGGAAGGTACGAATTATATTCTTGGTGCACTTCCCATAAGAGGCGGACGCGATTGCGGAATTCATCTTCGAATAATCTCTACGTCATTCCAGTCTTGTCGAAGGCCCTGGACGTTTTGGAACTCCTGCAAAACGAAGGCCAGGCCCGCACGCTAGATGAGATTTACAAGCAAACGGGCATATCGAAGAGCACCGTCTACCGCATATTGAAGACGTTTGCGCACCGCGGCTACGTCGCGCAGACGGGGAACGGCGCGTATCGGCTCGTATCGAGGCCGCGCAAAATGCGATTCGGTTTCGGCAGCCAATCGGCGGACATGCCGTTTTCCGTGGCTGTGACGGAAAGCCTGAAAGCCGCGGCATCGTCCGCAGGCGTGGATTTGATGATTCTGGACAATAAATATGACGGAAATACAGCGCTGACGAACGCGGAGGAGTTCGTTCGCGAACGCGTGGACCTGGTGATCGAGTTTCAAATCGACCAGCAAATTGCGCCAGTAATCGCGGACAAAATCAGCGGAGCGGGAATTCCGATAGTCGCGGTCGATATCCCCCACCCGCACGCGACGTATTTTGGCGTGAACAATTATCGCGTCGGATTCGAGGCTGGAGATTGCCTCGCGCAATACGCCAAGGAAGAGTGGAGCGGCAAAGTCAGCTGGGTGCTGGGCATTGATATTGAAGAGGCCGGACCGCTCGTGCAGAGCAGAATTAAGGGGGCGTTTGCCGGAATCCGGTTGCAACTTCCCGAACTGCGCGATGAATCGTTTGTGTTAGTCGATGGACAGGGATTGCGCAAGCGCAGCTTCGAGCTTACGGCGGAGTTTCTGCGCAATCATAAGAGGGATCAGGGCATTTTGATCGCCGCGGCGACGGATACGAGCGCGCTGGGCGCCGTGGAAGCCGTGCGCGAGGCCAAGCGCGAGAAGCAAGTCGCTATCGTAGGGCAGGATTGCATCCCGGAGGCGATTGAGGAAATGCGGAGGCGTGGAACGCCGCTCGTGGGCTCCGTTTCACACGAAGCGTCGCACTACGGCCCGCGGCTGATTCATCTGGGGCTGCTGATTTTGCGCGGTGAGACTGTGGCCCCCTATAACTATATTCAGCACCGGCTCGTTACGCCGGAGTCGCTTCGAAAGGCGAAAGCTGCGGTCGCAGGTGCCGCGGCTGCACGGCCGTAACCCGCCGATTGCGCGTGCCCGAAGGCTCCCTCTTTAGCTACTTCTGAAAAAGCATCGGGGCCACTTGCGTCAAGTCACCGCGCCACACCGACCAGGTGTGAGCGCCGGGCGTTTCGACGTCTTTGTACGAGATTCCCTTCTGCTTGAGCCACTCTTTGAACGTCCTATTAACGCCAAGCAGTGAGTCGTCTGTGCCGCATGCCACGTAGAGCAATTTCAGCCTTGCAGCTTCCTTTGCATTGAACTCGGGAAACACCTGAGCAAAGATCGCCGGATCAATCTTCGGAGGGGCTTGTCCGCGCCCCCCGCCGGGTGTGCCGGCCTCCGCGCCAGGATACATTACGAAGGCGTTGCTCATCCCGGCGAGATAGGCGAATTCGTCGATGTGGTTGAGGCCGATGTAGAACGTTTCTGCACCGCCCATGGAGAGGCCAGCGAGTGCGCGGCCGTCACGACTCTTGATGGTCGGATAATCCTTATCGACCATCGGGATCACTTCGGTGAGGAGCGACTGCCTGAATTTGCCGAGATTGTCGTTCGGATTAGGGACGATTTCGTTGAAGTGCTCGCCTGGTTTAGCGATGCCGTAGCCCAGCGTATTGACCATGATCATGGGCTTGGCTTTGCCCTCGGCGATCAAATTGTCGAGGATCGTATTTGCCCGGCCGATCGTGGTCCACGCGTCCGCGCCGTCACTCAAGCCATGGAGCAGATAAAGGACGGGATACGTCGTCTTCCCGCTCGGGTCGAAATTGGGCGGCGTATAGACGTAAAAATCGCGATTGTCGCCGATTACGTTGGAATGGAAGAATTGATGAACGACGGAACCGTGCGGTACGTCTTTGGTAACCCAGCTTTCGTCCGGGCCGCCGACTATGACCGCACTCTGGAATGAGCCCGTAACGCCCGTTTTCCGTTCAAGATTCGAAGGATCGGGGACGGAGGCGCCGTCGACGTTGAACATGTAAGTGTAAATATCGGGCTTGAGAACATCCGTCGTGCCCGACCAGATGCCTTTGTCGTCTTTTGTAAGAGCAAGGCGACCGCCGACTCCTATGACGGCGACTTCCTGCGCGTTAGGCGCGTACAAGCGGAACGTGGCGCGAAGACCGGAGCTCACTTCGGGCGATTTTACAGGACCTGGCCCGCGTCCGCGAGCACGTCCATTGGGAGCGACGGCAGGAGGTGCGCTATTTGAAGTTGGGCTATTCTGTTGCGCACTCGCCGAAGATCCGGCTATACCGAGCAAAAGCAAACTAAGTAATAGGAATACCGTCCTCATTCTTCCTCTCCGAGCAAATTGCTGTGATGCGCCTCACACCGAATTTCAATCCGGGCCGCCGGCAAAAAGGCGGCCGATCGCTACAAGTAAAATCGCGCCTACCGTGGCCGCCGCAAGACTGCCAAAGAACCCTAGTGCCGAAACGCCAAGACGCGTAAAAATCCAACCGCCGATCACGGCGCCGATCAGGCCGAGCAAAATGTTGACAACGCAGCCGAAGCCGTGGCCGCGCGTAATCTTACCCGCGAGCCATCCAGCCAGCAAACCTACGATAATCCAGGCGAACCAGCCATTCAGCGCAAAGACGACGATGCGGCTTTGCTGCTGTATCGTGATCGCTGCGACCGCCGTCATCGCTTCCGCTTCCTCATTCAGCCCTGGCAGAAGATATAGCCGAGGCACTTATATACTAACTTCGCTGCCAGAAAATCGGACGCGTGTTCGCCCGGCTGAGGGAGAAGTTCGACGACGTCCAGGCCGACAATCTTTTTGTGACTGGCGACAGCTCGCAGTAACGCAGTTATCTGGTACCAATCAAGTCCGCCGGGTTCTGGCGAGCCGGTCGCAGGAATGATCGAAGGATCGAAACCGTCAACGTCGATTGTGACGTAGACATTGGGATTCAAGTCGTCGAGAACTTTCGCAACCCAACTCTTCAGTGGAAGCCGTGCCACGTCTTTGGCCCAGTAAATCTTCGTGCTCAGCTGCGAAATAACGTGGGCTTCCTCGGCGGACAACGATCGAATGCCGACTTGAACCGCGGGGCAAACTTCGAGCACGCGGCGCATGGTGCAAGCGTGGCTTGAAGGATTGCCCTGATACTCGTCGCGAAGGCTAGCGTGAGCGCCAAGATGGAGCACGCTAAGATTTTGATATTTTTTGCCGACGGCCGCTATTAAGGGCGGAGTAAGGGAATGCTCGCCGCCGAGCGCGACGGGAAGCTTGTCGTCATCGAGCAATGCGCATTGCGCAGTGAATATCTCGGCAAGCACTTCATCGAGCGTGCCGTCCGTGGTGTCAATCGGCGGCAGCGTATGGATGCCGATCTCTTTGAAAGGCTCGATATCGAGCTCCTCATCGTAGAGTTCTAAATTCTGGCTGGCTTTCAGAATGGCGGCAGGACCATTGCGCGTGCCTGTCTCGTAAGTGGCGGTGCGCTCCAAGGGAATGGGGAAAATCACGGCGCGCGAGGTTTCGTAGCGCGAATGTTCCTCCGGAAGGCCGCCAAAATTTCCTGGCGGCATGGGCGTATATCGAGTCATCGTTCCTCTACCATCAAGAGTTTTGGGCGGGAATACATTACCTGCGGCTTTGCAGAATCGCAAAGGATAAACGAAAGGAAAGCGCGAGAGATCCTTGCCGCAGAGCCATCCCGGATGTAAACGCCGTGTCGCGTCGCTCAGGATGGCAGGGCCGGTGCGCCTAACGATCAATCGTCGTCGCCGAGAAGAATAGCAGCGGCGAGCACGGTGGTCCAAAGGCCGCGCTTATCGCCGACGGCGGACTGGGTGATGTTCATCGTGCGGACGATTTTATTCGAGATGCGGTAGACCTCTTTTTTTTCGTCCCACGAGAGATCCGGATCGAATTCGACGTTGAGCGTCGTCGCCAGCATTTCGGCGGCAAGTTCTTCCGCGTATTCGCCGGCGACTTCTTCTGTCTCGCCGAAGGAATGATGCTCGGACAGATAACCGTACATCGATTTATCCCCCGGAAGCGCCAGACCTACGCCGGCCGCGATTAGACGGTGCGGTTCCCGCGTCTGATTCTCGCTGATGACGGTGAACGCCACCTGGCCGGGCTTGAGGTGCTTTAGGCCCTCGCTGCGGGAAATCAGCTTACAATGCGGTGGAAAAATGGAAGAAACGCGAACGATGTTGCACGCGGCAATACCAGCACTTCGCAGGGCCAGCTCAAAGCTCGAGAGGCGCTCGCGGTGCTTTCCAACCCCTTTGGTGAGGAAAATTTTCTTCGCGACGAACGCCATATTTTGAGCCGGGTTCCGGTGCCTCCACTTTCAAAAGGAAAAATCGCGCAAAAAAATTAACAAGCGCGTCGGGCGATGTCAATGTAAATCCATCGAGCTAACAACGTTTTAATATTCTCCGCTGCCTACGCCGCTATTCAAGTCGCCCGTTCGGCGACGGAAGATAGCTCTGCCCTTGCTTCGCCGGTGACGATGGAACGTCCGATCCACGCAAAAACAAATAGAGTTACTCCCGTAACCCATGCCCCAAGACTGAATGAAGCCGAGAAGTAGACTGCAATCACGTAACCCTCGGCGATCAGAATTCCTGCGAGGAACAGGAACATGCGCATGCCATACGAAGTAGCGAACGGCAAATAGTGTGCGCCCACAAGAATCATTAGAGCCGGGAAAAACCAATTTAGCCGGTACAGGCCTACCGGCCAAAGGAGCAGCATCGAAAACGGCAACACAAACGCGATCTGCATACAGAGCCAATAGAAGGGATTCTTTTTGCTCATGGGTTGGCGGCCCTCCAAACGCAGCATGACTTGCATGAGCGGAAAGACGAAGAAAGCGCCGATCACCGCTGTGAGAATTGACGCTTTTGGAGTCACCCATGTGCCGACGGCCGCGGAGGCGAAGTAAAGGGCGGAATAGAGCAGTTGTCCCCAAAATCCGCCGATGGCTCCAGTACGAATCTCGCGTTGCGCGTCGCGAATATCCACTCGAACCTCCGGGCAGCGTTACAGTTTCGGTGCAACTTCCCCGTTTCGCACATTCACCACGTCGTAACCGTGGCTGCTTTTAGAAGACACCGCCCAAGAGCGGATGTGTCCTGTGGCAGAGATCCTAATGACCGCCAGATTTTCGGTGTTTTGCCGGTTTTGACTTTGCGTCGACAGGAACCGGTGTTTTGGGGGCTTTCTCCGACGGCTGGGAAGCAGCGGTCGTCCCAGAATTAGCCACAGCTTTCTTTAAGGGCGGAACGGCTTCTTTCCCACCCGGCTTCGGTTTGAGCGTTTCCGCTTCCTTCAGCTTGCCCTTTTTTTCCTTTTCAGGCTTCTTTTTGGGCTCTTCCTTTATGCCGGCATACTGGCGAAGGAGCCTGGTGCGATCTTCGGGAGTCTTACCTTTGCCGCGCAGGTGTGCGTCGAAGAGCTGTTGCATGATTTTGTCGAACTGGGGACCGCGGGGAACGCCAAGAGCATCCAGCTCAGCCGTGGGCAGTGACAGATGCAAAGGTCGCCATTTCTGCACATACGCGCGAATCTTAGAAAGCGCGGCTGGATTCGGCATCTCGACCTCTATGAAGGCAAGCATCTCAGGCGGCAAGGAAGCGATGTAGGCGTACGCATCGCGCGCCGCGTTCATTTTGCGATTTTTGAGCGTGTGCACAATCTTTTGAGCTTCCGGAGCGAGCTTCGCCGCCGCATCGATTTCGGGGGCGCGAAACTCGAGATTCTTCATCGCCGAGGAGGCTTCGCGAGGCTTTAGGCGCGAAAAAATGTAAAAGGTGTTTGAAGCCTGGAGCCGCGGACGTATCCCAGCACTCTGCAGGTTCATCCGGGCTTTCGCCAGCTTGTTCAGGCTATCGTAGTCGGGTTTGCGCTTTTGTAGTTGCTCGTGAGCGTTTGCCAGGAGATTGCGCGCCTCCCACTGCTTCAGCGTTCCAACCGGATTCTCTTCGCGGGCCGCCGCGCGGATTTCGCCTCCGACGTCAGCAATCTCAAAGTGCTCCTGCAGTCCACGCTCAAACGCAAGATCAAACCACTCTTGGGTTCGAGATTCCATCTTGAAGCCCATTCTGGCGCAGTAGCGCAGAATGCGCATAAGGCGAATCGGCTGATTTGTGAACGAATGGATGGTGAGCGCGCGCACTTCCTGGCGTTCCAGATCGGCAAGACCGTTGGTCGGGTCGAGAAGCAGGCCGCGCGACTGGGCATTCAGCGAAATCGCGATCGCATTGATCGAGAAATCACGCCGGCGTAAGTCTTCCATGATTCCCGAAAAACGAACTTCGGGTTTGGCACCCGGACGTTCATAAACGTCTTCGCGGGCGGCGGAAATCGAACCATCGGCTTCCCCGGCAAAAAGGATTTCGTAGTGTCGAAGCTTCTCGCTTTCGTAGAGGACGCGCGCACCGCCCTTTTCGAGTTCGCGGACGATCTTTACCGGGTTCCCTTCCACCGTGAAATCCAAGTCACGAATGGGCTGGCCGGAAATCAAGTCGCGGACGGCGCCGCCCGTAAGATAGATGTTCAGATCCTGCGACCGCGATAATTCCTGGACGCGTTCCAGCGCCGCCCGCTGCTCCGGTGAAAGCCGGCTTTCCAGCAGGTACATGTAATCGGGCATGAACCAAGCCTCCTCGAAATTCGCGCAACTCGCCCTAGGCGCGCGGGTGATGGGCCTTATACACCTGTTTCAAACGTTCTTCGACGACATGGGTGTAAATCTGGGTCGTGGAGATGTCCGAGTGTCCCAGCATCATCTGGACCGATCGTAGGTCCGCGCCACGATCCAGGAGATGCGTCGCGAAACTGTGACGCAGCATATGCGGTTTGAGCGACTTTGGCAACTCCGCTTTGCGACCGTAAGCAGCCAAAAGCGCCCAGAACGCGATGCGGTTGAGCGGTTTGCCGCGCGGCGTAAGGAAAAGAAACGGCGAGACCCCGTCGCGCAGCAATTCGGCGCGCGATACGTACAAATAGTGCTGCACGGCCTCCAAAGCCTGGCGTCCTACCGGCACAATACGCTCCTTATCGCCTTTGCCGATGCACCGCAGACAACCCGGATCCATTCTTAAATCGTTCAGCCGGATGCCGCACAATTCCGAAACACGAATCCCTGTCGAGTACATCAGTTCGATCATGGCTCGGTCTCGAATCCCTATGACGTCGTTCATGTCGGGTTGTTGCAAAAGAAGCTCCACCTGTTCGACGCTCAGGAATTGGGGCAGCCTCTGGGCTGTCTTGGGAGATTCGACCGTCAGCGCAGGATCGACCGTGATGTAATTTTCGATAACGGCGAATCGGAAGAAATGGCGCAGCGTGGCGAGATGCCGCGCCCTAGTCCGGCTATTCAAGTGGCGCTTCTCGAGAGAATCGAGAAAGCCCAGCACATCATTCCGAACGATCTGAGTCACTGGCCGCCTACGAACGAATCGTGCAAACCCTTCGACGTCACGCCGGTAGCACTCGATCGTGTTTTTCGAAAGACCCTTATCCACACGCAAATAGTTTAAAAATGCCCGAATTTCCGCGTCCATAGCCCGTTCCCGCTCTCAAACTGAATCAGTTTCGTTCCCATTTCTTCTCATGCAAAATAACCCGGACCCGATGCCGCATCCGGCTCTGCGCGCCTGAGCAGAAGCAAAAACTCACTCAATTCTTCGCAACGTAACAGGCGAGCCAGTCCAAGATACACGGCAACGGCAGCGAGAATCGTCATCGCCAAAGCACCTATTTGTCCCGCCGCATGCCATGATCCGGCTTGAGCGCGCCAAAATAAGAGGGCTGCGAACGCCACTGCACCCATTACGACCGTGCAAATCGTCGTTTTCGTAATCGACGCGGCTATGCCGCGAGCGCCGAGCCGCCCATAACGGCTGCGGAAGATCGAAAAGAGCGCCACAAAGTTCAAATAGGCGCAGAGTGAACTCGCCAGCGCCGGACTTCCGTTGGAAAGCTTGCGGTAGAAGAATAGGAGGAAGAGGCCGTTGAGTATGAGGTTGGCGATGATCATGTAGACGCCAATTCGTGCAGGAGTGCGTGTATCCTGCGTGGAATAATACATCGGCGTGATGAGCCAGATGGCTGCATAGGCGGGTAGACCTAGCGCGTAGTAAAGCAGGGCGTTTGCGGTGAGCGCCGTGGAACGCGCCGCGAATTGGCCGTGTTGAAAAAGCACCTGGATAATCGGCTCCCGCAGGAAAATTAGACCGACGGCGGCAGGAATCGTTATGAACGAGACGATTCGCAATGAAAAGCCGAACGTCTGCTTCATCTCCGCGTAATTGCCGGCGGCAGCTTGATGAGACATCGTCGGCAGAAGTGCCGTCGAAATTGCGATCGCATAGCTTCCGAGGACCAACTGCATCAAACGCTCGGCTACGTAGAGCGAGGCTACGCTGCCGCTCGGCATTCGAGGCGAGGTGGCAAAAAATGTGCCCAGCAGAAAGTTCGCCTGGTATGCGCAGGCCGCGAAGATGCCGGGGCCCATCATGCGTCCAACTTTCCGGACTCCAGGATCGGTGAATTCCACTGTAGGGGCGAACCGAAACCCGCGACGAGCAAGCGCCGGCAGCTGAATGACTAGCTGAAACAACGAGCCGACCAGAACACCTATCGCGAGTGCCGCCGCCGGTACGGCAAGCGAACCTGAGAGGTGCGCGATAAGTGGTTTGTATACAATGCCCAGTGAGAAGATAATGAGGGCCAGATTGAATGCAATCGAAGTGGCAGCCGGGAGCGCGAAGATATGGAAGCTGTTCAGAACTGCGGCCGCTACGGCGGCGAGGCCGATGAAAATTACGCACGGGAAGATCACGCGGTTCAGGGAAACTGCAAGGTCCCAATGGACTTTGCTGGCGCTGAACACCGTGAATAGGTAGATTATCTGGCGCGAGAAGACGACGCCGAGGATTGCGACAGCCGTGAGGATTAGCCCGATATCCCAGAATATGACGCGGGCCAGCCGGAATGCTTGTTCGCGCGATTTCTCCTGTAAGTAGCTGGTGAATATGGGGATAAACGATCCGCTGAACGCACCTTCGCCCGCCATGCGACGCACCAGGCTGGGAATTCGGAACGCGAGAATGAAGGCGTCGGCGGCAGGAGACGTCCCGAGGAGGAGTGCGATTCGCTGATCTCGTAAGTATCCGCAAATCCGGCTGATAAGGGTGA
>JBOGMU010000333.1:0-8251 GCA_050746865.1 Candidatus Acidiferrales bacterium | reverse complement strand
GGCCCAAACGTCACACCACTCAGCGCCTATCGCGTGGTCACCTCGTGGGTGATGGTATCCGTTGCGATGCTTTTCTCAACGCTCACTTTCCTCGTTAAGCAGCGTTGGGCAACGTCGGACGATTGGGTTTCTGTCGCCCTCCCGAACGTCCTGTATGCAAATACAGCGATCCTTCTTCTGAGCAGCCTTTCGCTCGAATTCGGCCGGCGAGCGCTTCTGCGGAATGGAAGCGGGAGGTGCGCAAGATGGTTGTGGCTGACGCTCGTGCTGGGTCTCGTGTTCCTGGCCGGCCAACTCGTCGCCTGGCAAGAACTACTGTCGCGTGGCCTTTATTTGGCTTCAAATCCAGGCAGCTTTTTCATCTACCTCGTCAGCGGGGTGCACGGCTTCCACTTGTTAGGTGGAATTGGCGTTCTGACGTTTATCGCGATTTTCTTTAACAAGTGGAGGGATAAGCCGAAGCAGGAAACGGCCGTGAGTGTTATCGCACTTTATTGGCACTTTATGGACGCTTTGTGGATATATCTCCTTGTGCTGCTCTTCATCACCATCCAAAAATGATACGTCCCGCCCATGTCGCTAAGCCGCTGACTCCATGCTGTCCGCTAACTCGAGATGCGTGAGCGTTCGCGGACGGCGCAGAGGCGGCGCAATTTTTGCAGGCGTACTGGTACTTAATCCACGGGATGGCCCTACAGGTGCTCCTACGATAGCGCGGGATCAGTCAAGAGAACGCCGTATAGACGCGGAACTCGTAGTTGCGAGATGTTTCTGAAGGAGTCGCAGCGGCGGATGTCGCGGGCCGCGAGTTGAGACCCGAATGGCTGCCAGTAAATTGAATTGCCCGGCGCCATAATTTCCCAGGGGGCGTAAGATGCTACATCGTTTGTTCGTTGCCTTTTCTGCACTAACGGTTTTTGTAGGACTTTCTGCCGGGTTGGCCAAAGCCGACTCCTTGGACACTTCAACGGCCGTCGTAACCTCCGGCGAATACGATTTCAGTTATGTTGTTGGTTCCGACACGTACGCGTGGTCAATACCAGAGCCGGTCGCAGCTATGAATGTGGTTGCAGGCAAAAGCTTCAACTTTGAAGCTATTTCGTTCACACTCAACCAAGGTCCCAGTATGGTCGGTGATGTAGCGTTCTTCTCGGACGCTCTCTTCGGCGGCTTCGCTCTCGCTACCTACCCGCCGGGCCCTGGTCAGACCTACTTTGCAAACACTGGCGGTCCTGTTTTGTATACAGGGCCTGAAAGCTCGCCGACCTTTGATCTGGGCACGTTTACTGTTGACGACGTCACCGCAGGCTCGACTGGCGCACTCACGATCACTGCGATAAACGCGACAGCTACTCCAGAACCAAGCACGCTGCTGCTGACAGGGTTGGGCTTGGTGGCGCTGTTCTGGGTTGCGCGCAAGAGGCGCTTCGTTACGCCAGTCTAATTCCGTTTCCACTAGTCTCAATACCAGCCCCTCGGATCATTTCCGAGGGGCTTTTCTTTTGTCTGTGATTTTCCCGCCTCTTCTTCAATAACGAAACGGGGCGATTTCATCTGGACTATGACGAATCGCGGGATCTGGACCGCACTAAGATGAATATCAAGCCGCTTGCCGCACCTGTGGAAACCTTCAAAATCGAGGTCCGTTCACACGGCGGCAACAAAGGAACGTTATCCCTCGACTGGGAAAAGACTGAAGCTTATATGCCGTTCACGGTGGAGTAGACCGAAGCAGGTGAATCTCTCTTCATTAATGAAGAGAGATTCACCGTTCTCGAAACCGATTAGAGTCCGGGTCCCCGTGATCCGCCAATGCCTCCTTGGCCGCGCATGCCGCCACCCATGCCGCCACGGCCTTCGCTGGAAGGCGGCACAACGCCCTTTAGCCGGAGGTAGACGGCCATGCTGCCGTAGCATTCATTATCGTGGGCTACGTTTCCCGCAAGCGCTGAGATTCGCGATGCGCTTCCGCGGAAAGACGGGACAGAATCGGCTGCGTTCGCGTCTGTAAGGCCGTTGTAGGCGGCGTCGCATACATCGAAGGACTTCTTTAGCGCCGCCACGAGGTCGGCCTTGGACGCCGCCGTTCCGCTAGCAACGCCTTGAAGCATCTTCATTGTGTCGGCATCAGGAGTTTGTCCAGCGATGCGCGAACAACTGCCCAACTGCGCCTGTGCCACGTGGCCTACCCACCCACCAAAATCCCGTTCGGCCGGCATTGGCTTAAATGAATAGCCATCTTCCGGCATCGCGTCGGCAGCCTTTTCCAAGTTACCCTTTACACTGTTGTATTGCTGCACGATACCGGCGGTGAGGCTTACGGCCCCGCCGGCGTTCTGTCCGGCCATTCCACCCTGCTGCGCATTCAGCGCCATCGCAAACGTCATTGCAATCGGAATCGCGAACCAACGGCAACTCTTCATATTCCCTCCTGAGATTTAACTGTTCGCACTCCGCCTGCCCCGCGGCGGATGAATCTGCTCTCCCACCTGACTTCGCCAAAAACGATATGGCACGCCGACCGGGCTGTCAATCGAAGCGCCGGACGCGGCGTCCATGGCCGTCCTCGGCGTTTCGAAGTTGAGAACGGACCATTGGAATTCCAGCAAAGGCGGTAGAATAGACGCATCAGACGAGAAAATGATTCTGCTGCTCGACAACTACGACTCATTTACCTATAACCTGGCCCAATACCTTGGGCAGATGGGGCAAAACCTCGAAGTCCGGCGCAATGACAAAATCACGCTCGACGAGATCGAGATGCTCGAGCCTGAGCGGATCGTGATTTCACCCGGCCCTTGCACTCCGAAAGAGGCGGGAATCAGCGTGCCGCTGATTGAACGCTTTGCCGGGAAGATTCCGATTCTGGGCGTCTGCCTAGGGCATCAGGCCATAGGTGCCGCATTTGGCGGACGAGTGATCCGGGCGACCGAAGTGATGCACGGTAAAACGAGCGAAATCCATCATGACAACAAGACGATTTTTCACGATTTGCCGCAGGATTTTCCGGCAACGCGATACCACTCGCTCATCGTGGAGCGAAAATCGCTACCGAAGTCGCTCGAAATCTCGGCCGAGACCGAAGACGGCACGATCATGGGCCTTCGCCATCGCAAGATGAAGGTCGAGGGCGTCCAGTTCCATCCCGAATCGGTTCTGACAGATGCAGGCTTCCGGCTACTCGAAAATTTCCTCACTGTCTAGCTCTTGAGCGGGCCTCCCTCCGATTTGGACCGGGCGCGGCCATTGGGCTCATTCGCCATTAAAACTTCTCTTTTTTTGTCGATTAAAAACTGAATTTTGATTGATGGCGTTAGGGTTACGTTAAATTCTAATTGGCAGCCCGTCGATTAGAAAATGCGTGACTGGTGAGTGGTGAGTGATGGAACAGCAAAACCACGATTGCTTCGAAACTTTGCTCTTTCGCCTTTCGCTTTCCCCCGCTGGCTACCGCGATTAGAACTGGTCGCTGTCCTTTGTTTGCAATAGGTTACGTCGATTTTTAATTCTTGTGAGTTGCGATTAGAACGGCAGTGGTTAGTGGTCAAGTGGCTAGGACTTCGACGGCCTCGTCGTTTGCTGATGAGGTTATCTGTGGGCACGGTCGCCGTTACGTAAAATCCAGAGGCTAGTTTACCAGACGTTAACGGTATTTGCAAGGACTTTGTATGTGTCACTTTTGCCACACCGAATTTGGTCAGGTTTCAGAGTGTATTCCGCTGCGAAATGGCAGCAATTGGGAACGTTAAGATGCCGGATTTTGTGCGAAATTGCCCCTTGTTGGCACCGATTTCACGTGCAAATCCGCGGAAATTCGGAGCGCAATTCGAAGGCACCGAACTACGTGGCGAATCGGCAGCTACAGAATCAAAAGGCAATTCAAAGCCGAAGACCGCCCTTCCAAAAGGCTGCTGCCGCGAGCATGAGCAGAACTGCTGAAAACCCTCACAGCCAAGAGTGGCTGTGCCACAACGGCGCTACATTTAAGCCCACATCAACACGGCACGCGAGACATGCCCGCGCGAGATTGAGAGTTCCGTCCGTTTCCTGCGGCACGAAGATGTTAATTTGGTGTGGGCCGCTGGGCTGAGTCGATCACCAGAACTTGCACTGGCTCTTTCGCGAGTTTGAGTTTTAACCCTAGCTGCTGCTCGACGGCCACAAATATTGAGGGATCGTCGCTCGGCGGGGGCGCCGCGTTAGGGTCGGCGGGCGACGGAGGCGCGCCCATGGCGCGCGGCGTGCTTGCAGGATCGAATTGCAAACGCACGTTGAAATAACCCGTGAGACCCGTCTTGTCGGTCACGGGATAGTTCATGACGCGATTCAGCAGCACAATAATCTGGTCCATTGAGATGGCCGATGCCGCTATGATTCCGGGGCCAGCTACAACCGCACCGGGTGGCGGCGCAAAATCGACCGGAAGTTTTCCCTCGGGCGTGAGGCGCGGTTGCGCTCCTCTTGCCGCGGTCTTCCCCGGAGCGGATTGCGACGGCGCGTCGGTCGGCTTCAGGTCCGGGCCAGCGGCGGCAACAGTGAGATCATATACTTGCATTTCGTGCATCTCGCGATGCGTTTTTAGGTCAAAGCGGTCCGCGAGAAGCGATTGCAAGCGAAGCACCATTCGATCGGGAACGCCCATGTATGGTGGATTCGCCGAAGGAGGGTCGACGGTTCCGTCCGCGGTTTTTGCCTCGACGCTCCAGTGATCATTCATCAGCCACCCGTCCGCACCCACCATTTGATATGCCTGAAGGTGATAAGCAATAGCGACAAGCAGGGCTAGCGGAACGCCGTCGGCGACAAACCTGCCGCCGGGCTCGACCTTGAGTTGCGTCCGTGTGCCGGCTGTGCTTGGCTTGATTGACACAACATCAAACGCCAATTTCGCCAGCGGCGGCGTTTGAGAACCTACCGGCGCGGAAACGACTCCGAGCACCACCACCAATAGCGCAGAGTAAAGCAGCAACCGTTTGCGAAATTTCATGTGTCACCTCAGGGGGCGGGGTTATTGAACAGGCGAAGATTATCTATTTCGAAGTCGCGGCGGAAATGGAGTGGCTTCTTGACGATAACGGTTATGTGCGGATCGAGAAGCGAAATGCGCGAGGTCCAACGCGTTTCGACGGCATCATCGAGATTGATTCCGGCGGGAAATGGAGAATAGGAAATTAGCAGACTGAGAGGGATCGTCTCCTGCCCCTGTTGCTGCACCAATACTAGCTTGTCTGGCCAGCGGAAGGGAGAACGGCACTCAAAGTAGTCAAATGTGGCGGGCTTCGCCAGATTGCACTGTAGCCCATCTGTCACGTCGATGGGTTTCATTTGCAGCGGAATTGTTTTGGTCGTCGCATTACCAAAGGCGGTGAAATAGACCCTCGCACGAAGAGTTACGGGCTGATTCCGCGCCGCCTCGAACACGGATGTTGGCATGAAGGAGCTGGTGTAGAACACAGCCTGCCCGCTTTTCAGGCCCTCCGAAATGGAAGCGTTCCCGTCCAACCAGTTTTTGCCGTCGCGCGACTGAAGCGTAATGTATGCAGCATCAAGCCGCAGGTCGGTGCCAGCCGGAATATTTGCAGCAATGCGTAAGTCCACTGCGGATAGATCACGCACGCCGTTCGATTGGCCTCTCTGAGCTGGACTCATGATCCCAAGCAAGTGCTCGCGGGCATTCCACGCGACGCCAAGTTGCAAACCTTGTGGCTCAGAGCCATGGCCGGGAAGCCGAGACTGCAAATTCACGGCCCATGAGACGGGGAGGCTCACCACCACAAGCGCCGTCAGGACGATAGCGATGACTGCAAAGCAGCGGCTGAAGAACGTGCAGCGATATTTATACTGCACATAGAAAACGCAGAGTGCGGCTATCGCAATCGTCATAACCCATACAGTGTGAGGCTCCCATTGGAAGCTGTCCGGTAACCGGAGATACCTCTGGTAAAAAAAAGTGGATTGATTGAACAAAAATCCGACAGCTACCAAGGCAATAGCGCAAAAATTGAATATCACGATGCTGGATGTCATCGCTGCAAGAGCAGCAATCGGCAGCCAAACCGCGATAAGAGTGACAAATTGCGACCAAAGGAGCCCTTGCCAGTTTCCAGCAACGGGCAATTGTGCCTGAGCAAGGATGTACATCTGCGCCAGCAGAGTGGGCGCGCTCACAAAGGCGAGAATGAACAGGACTTTTGCCGCGAGCAGGCTTTTCCAACGATAAGGACGCGTCGTCCACAATTGGCGATCGCCCGGGATGGCTTCCGCGTGTATAAGGCGCGCAATCAGATAAACGGCGGCAATGGGAAGGAGTATTTCCGCCCATTGGGCCGCTAATTTCCAGGCAAAAACGCCGGCGAGCGCGGCCACTAAAAGGATTTCACCGCTGAGATAGCGGACGTCTTTTTTGAAGATGTGCAAAGCCTGGCGCATCACGTCCCCTTTCAGGCCGTTTTCGAGGCGCTGCGCGCCAACGTGATGAAGATCGCGCGCAACGGCATGGCATTGACCGAAATATTCCTCACATCACCGAAAAGCTGCCGAATTTCATTGTCGGTTCGCTCCGCTTCGAATTGTGTTTCGACGAAACGGATCAAAGCAGGCGACGTTTCGCGCCGCAACCAATGAGCGGGCCAATGACTGTTCGTGGGCGCGGCGGCGGGCGGCTCAATGGTGACTTCGACCTCGCGGAAACGCTCTGTGAGCGAAGTCATCTCCTCGGAAAATTGCAGGCGGCCACGGTCGAGATAACCGATATGGCTAGCGAAGCTTTCGATGTCCGAAAGGTCGTGGGAGGAAACGAGGATCGTGGTTCCTTCGGCGTTTTCGAGTAGACCCTCGATCAGGTCCTGGCGGACGACCGGATCGAGGCCGCTAAATGGTTCGTCCATAACGAGCAGGCGCGGGCGGTAAGCAAGCGATGCAGCCAGCGCGGTTTTCATCCACATGCCGCGCGAGAGGTGGCGAACTTTTCGCCTCGGCGGAAGCTCGAATTTGCGGAGCAGATCGGAAGCGAGAGAGTCGTCCCACGTGGGATAGAACGGCTTCAGATATTTCATGAGGAATTCGACGGTCATCCAGCCCGGAATGTCCTGATTCTCGGAGACGTAGCCGATGCGCGCCAAATCGGCGGGGCCAAGATCTGCCGAGTCAACGCCGAACACTTCGCAATGACCCGATGTGGGCTTCAAAATGTTCATCAGAATTTTGATGACAGTGGTTTTGCCGGCTCCGTTTGGCCCGACGAGGCCAAAGACGCTGGTCTCCGGGATTTCGAGGTCAAGAGAGTTGAGCACGCGCTGGCTGCGGAAACATTTCGAAAGGTTCGACGCGCGGATTGCCGAGTTCACGATCGCCTCCCTGCAATTGCCATTGTGTCGTCAAGACGTTTCCAATGTTCGGCAAGGGCCTCGATTACATCGTCAAGGTCGAGGCCGAGCTTCTTTGCTTCCACAACCAGCGGCTCGAGATCTTTCTTCAATAGATTGCGGCGCTCGGCTGCCGTAGACGGCAGGCGTGCGGCTACGATCGTGCCCAGCCCCGGATGAACATCGAGTAACCCCTCGGCGACGAGTTGGGTGACGATTTTGTGCGCCGTATTCGGATTGATTTTCAATTCCCTGCTGAGCTCACGGACAGAGGGGAATGGATCGCCAGCGCGCATCTGCCCCGCGATGACGGCTTTCTTGGCGGCGTAGACGACCTGTTCATAGATCGAAACGCCGGGCTGGAATGCGACGCGGAATGGGATCACGATGGCGTGTACTATAACAGGTAGTACAGCAATTGCAAGCGATTTGGCGAGGCGCCGATAAAGGGCGCAGCAATCATCGCCCCTGCGGAAGAGCTTCATATAGTGAGACAATCACGCTGCACTTCAGGCGAGGTTGTGGTGCGTGCGGGCGGACATCCAGGGCTCGAAGTGGTGAAGGTGGAGCATGGGGGATTTGGAGCGGAGAGTGGTGAGGATTTCAGTTTCGTGCTTCGTGTCGGCGCGGTTGCGGGCGGTGAGTTCGATGCCGACGTCGGCGGCCTGGGCTCTTGGGCGGCCTGAGAGAAAATCTCCGTAGGCAACGGCTCGGGCCACTTTTACCTCGGAGTTGCGGCCGGCGTTTAGCTCGCGGATCGTGCGTCCACATCCTACGAGCCGCGGAGCCTTCGGATGTAGGGAACTTCTTACAAGGTTCCCGATTGCGGCAAAAGCCCGGTGCCTATACGATTACAACGATGCCCTTTACAAAGCTGTTTGAGTTTT
>JBOGMU010000332.1:0-10176 GCA_050746865.1 Candidatus Acidiferrales bacterium | reverse complement strand
CTGATGATGATGAACCTAGGCCGCGCAACCATGACCGCCAATGCACAGCCGATTGGTGCACTCGTCGACATGCTTTCCACACATCTCGGCAAGCCGGTTATTGATCGGACCGGCCTCAATGGCACGTACCAATTCACGTTGGAATTCGCGCCACAAGGCGGTGCCGGCCCCGATGGCATGCCGCTTCCACCTGGCCCTCCAGCCGACCCCAGTGTGCCGTCGCTCTTCACCGCCCTTCAGGAGCAACTCGGACTCAAGCTTGAATCGACGAAAGGCCCAATCGAGATAATCACAGTCGACCACATCGAGGAGCCATCCGAAAACTAATGTCCTGAGTCGGAAATTAACCGTGGTGTCTGAAATCTCACGGAGAAAGGAAAATAATCGGCGCAGCGCCTTTGAATTTGGTTTTGCTTTTGTAGCGGCCGACTTGCCTTTTAGTCGGGCGGTCCTTGCATTTGATTTTGCGGTTGAATTTGCATTCGCACGCTTACACCGATTTCGTGGACTTGTTCGCTGGCGGCGCAAATTCGCGCGGGTTAGCTCTTGATTTTGCTTTTTGACTTCATAACGCCGGGTTCTTGTCAGTTGTGCCGACTGCCGCCGATGATTATTCCGAGACATAGTTGCGGCGGCCCCGCGGTTAAAGCGCCGTAGGCGCGGCAGAAGAATAGCCTAGTGCGTGAGCGCTGGGACAGCGTGAGAAGAAGCTAAAGCGCCGCAGGTGCGGCACAAACCGTCTCATGGAACTTACAACGGAGCGCTGCTTTTTTCGCGCGTGTGTTTGGAAACAAAACGGACGCTTTGGTGTCTCACTCGAAGACCCTGCGGCCGTCGAATGTGGAGCGAACGGTGCAGCAATCAAAGAGGAGGTCGGCATGACCATGCGAACGGATCGCGATTCCAGGCCCACTCCATTCCTTAAACTCAGAACGGTTTTCGTGTTCTCCGCCGCGTTTTGCATCGCTTCGGCTTTGCCGATCCACAATGTCCACTCAAGCCCGGTGCATACCCCACCCGCGAACACGCAAGCAAGCGACGCGGCGCCAACGCAAACACCGGATGCCCCGCCGCCCTCCTTCGAAGTCGCCTCAATCAAAAAACACCCGCCCGAAGGTGGTCGCGGTATGCGTGTCAGCATGGGCGGACCGGACGTCAGCCGATTCCGCGCCTCCAACGTGACGGCGAAAATGCTCATCGCCACAGCCTACCGCGTAAAAGAATTTCAAATTTCCGGCGGTCCTGACTGGATGAATTCAGAACGCTGGGACATCGATGCAAAAGTCGAGGACTCGCTCGTTCCCGAACTCCAGAAGCTGCCGCGCCAACAGCAGGAGGTGCAGCAAGCTCTCATGCTCCGCCCCCTTCTTGCTGACCGCTTTAAACTGCAAATCACGCGCTCCACAAAAGAAGGAAGCGTCCTCGCACTGGTAGTTGCTAAAGGTGGCCCAAAACTCAAGGAAGTTCCGCCGCCCGACCCACACGCCACTCCGGTGCCTCCTACTTCTGCTCCCCCGGAGCGCGGAGGTCCACCTCCGATGCCTCCGCCCGGTGGCTCCATGATGATGATGAACGGCAGCACGGGTGTTGCAACTCTAAGTTCCAACGCCATCCCGATCTCAAATCTCGTGAACATGCTATCGATGCAAGTTGGCCGGCAGGTTGTCGACCAAACAGGCCTGAAGGGCACTTACCAATTCACACTGCGATTCGCTCCGCAAATGGGTTTAGGAGGTATGCCGCCTCCACCGGGGGCCGAGCCGCCCTCGAATTCAGACGAACCGTCCATTTTCACCGCGCTTCAGGAGCAGCTAGGTCTCAAGCTTGAATCGGCAAAAGGCCAAATCGACACAATCACGATCGACCACATCGAGGAGCCTTCGGAGAACTGATAACTGCGGTGCGTTAAAGCAACCCGGCCTAACGCCGCGGCAACCAAAGCATCGTTACCGCCGGGAGGTAACTCTTGTAATAATTGAGTCTTCGTAGCCGTAATACGAAGGCATGCCATCGTCACGTTGAATCGCAGAATAAGAAGACCACGGTACGCATCGGACGGAATTAAAAGGAATATGAAACGAAAACGGGACTTTCGAAGAACTTGCCACGCAATGCTCTGTCTCTTTTCCCTCGCGCTATGGATGTTTAACCCTGCTGCATTCGCCGCAACCGCATATCACGGTCAGGTCACATTCAACGGCGTCCCCGTTCCCGGCGCAACAGTCATCGCTACACAAGCCGACAAAAAAGAGGAATCGATCACCGACCAGCAAGGTACATATGTTTTCTCGGACATCACGGATGGCGCTTGGAAGTTTCAGGTCGAAATGCAGGGTTTCGAGACGCTCACCCAGGATGTCACCGTTTCTGCCGCCGCCGCAGGGCCTACGCTGGAACTAAAGCTCCTGTCCTTAGCGGACATCACTCATGGTGCGCCGCCGATCCCGGCCGAGAAAGAGCTTTCCGCCTCGAAAGCAGCGTCAAACAATAATTCTGCGGCTCCGCCAACCGTCGCGACCGTTGTTGCTCCTGAAGCTCCGGAAACGACTTCCAACGCGAACGCGCCAAAGCCGCCTGCGAACGCCAAAAATAACGCCGCGAACGCGAATAATACACCGCCCCCCGCCGCTCCGCCCGAACAACCCGGCGATTCAAATTCCGGCAGCAGTCAGGCCTCTAGCGACCTCCAACAAAGCGCAGCCACGGGTCTGGTCGTCAACGGCAGTGTCAACAACGGTGCCGCATCGCCGTTCTCGCAGGCAGCTTCATTCGGAAACAATCGCCGCGGCCCTGGCCTTTTTTACAACGGCAACGCTGGCATGAATTTCGATACCTCCGCTTGGGACGCGCGCAATTTCTCCCCCGGCGGGCTCGGCGGACCAAAGCCTTCCTACAACCAGCTCTCATTCCTCGCCAACATCGGCGGACCGATTGGCATCCCGCGCCATTACTTCACAAACTCCAATTTCGTCCTGAACTATCAGCATGGCGCCAACGACTCAGCCTCAGCCGTTACTGGGCTTGTGCCCACGCTCCTCGAGCGCGCCGGCAATTTCTCGCAAAGCGTCAACTCTCTCGGCCAGCCCGTCGTCGTCTACAATCCCGCTACAAACCAACCCTATGCCACCGTCCCAATCAGCGCGCAGGCGCAGGCATTGCTCCAGCAGTATCCAATGCCCAATGTCTCCAACGTTCCGGGCATCAACTACGAAGCCTCAGGGCTCACAAACCAGCATTTTGACGCGTTGCAGAGCCGCCTATCGAAATACAAGAATCGCAATCAGTTTTTCGGGAATTTCGATTACCAGCATCAGGCGAGCCAGAACAACGCGAACGTCTTCGGCTACCAGAATGGATCGAACTCTCAAGGCATCGATGCTGCTGTAAGTTGGCAGCACGTTTATCGCCCCGGAGGGCTCGGCTATCTCACCACTAATTTGAAGTACGAATTCAATCGCCTGGCCGCCAGCCAAAACCCATTTTTCGCATTCCGGACCAACGTCTCAGCCGACGCCGGCATCCAGGGCAACGATCAGTCGCCGGCCTATTGGGGTCCTCCGAGTCTCGGCTTCACCTCAGTCGCCGGGCTCTCATTGCCCGAATACGCCCACAACGCCAATAACACTCAGACTGTCACCTATTCCAGTCTTTGGTATCGCGGCAAGCACTCCTTGCAATTCGGTGTAGACGTAGCGCGCCTCCAGTTCAATGCCAACACGCAACAAAACGGCCGCGGCATCTTTTCCTTCACCGGTGCCGCCACGCAACAGCTCGATGCCAACGGCAATCCGGTCCCGGGAACCGGCTCCGATCTCGCCGACTTCCTCATCGGCGTCCCCGACGGTGCCGAAATCGCCTTTGGCAACGCCGACAAATATCTTCGCGGCTGGCGTTACGACGCCTATGTCACCGATGATTGGCGTATGAAAGCCGGATTCACTATCAATGCGGGCTTGCGTTGGGAATTTGCCACGCCTCTCACCGAGTTAGGCAATCGCCTCGCGAATCTTGACGTCGCCCCGAATTTCAGCACGGCCGCTCCGGTTATCGGTACTGCTCCCAACGGCCCGATCACCAGCCAAAAATATCCCAATTCTCTCCTGCATTCCGATTTTCGCGGTGTCGAGCCTCGCGTCGCGATTGCCTGGCGTCCGCGCTCCAATTCGCCTCTCATTGTGCGCGCTGGCTACGGAGTTTATGACATCACTTCCGTCTATCAGGTCATAGCCATGCAAATGGCCCAGCAGCCGCCCTTTTCAAAGAGCTTCAATCTTGCGAATAGCGTCGCCACACCTCTCACTCTCGCTGACGCTTTCAACACATCCTCTAGCGCAACGGCCCTGCCCACATTCGGCATCGATCCCAATTTTCGCATCGGCTACGCGCAAGTGTGGAACGCTTCCGTTCAGCAAGATATTCCCGGCTCCATGGTCTTGACCGCCACGTATACCGGTACGCG
The DNA here is from genome assembly GCA_050746865.1 of Candidatus Acidiferrales bacterium. Lineage (GTDB taxonomy): Bacteria > Acidobacteriota > Terriglobia > Acidiferrales > UBA7541 > Palsa-295. The sequence continues at coordinate 5,717 of JBOGMU010000332.1, read as the reverse complement.
CGGCTCGCATTTGATGCAGGAGTTCATGCCCAACATGTACCCGGTCGGCTCTCCGCTCGCTTGCACGTCATGCCCGACCGGTTTTGTCTATCTCACTTCAAATGCCATTCTGAATCGTGAAGCCGCGCGAATCCAACTTCGTCGGCGGCTCCGCAATGGCCTCACCGCCACACTCGAATACACCTACGCAAAAGCCACGGATGACGCCAGCGCCTTCAGCGGTTCCGCGATCGCCTCTGGCGGCTCTAGCGTCTCCACCGTGCAGGGCGGAGGCGGCGGATCTACATCCATCGCCCAGAATTGGCAAAATCTTCGCGCTGAGACGAGCCGCTCGGCTTTCGATCAGCGCCACTTGATCACTTTCTCCGGCCAATACACCACAGGTGAAGGTCTCCACGCGGGCGCGCTCATGAGCGGCTGGAAAGGCACCGTCTTCAAGGACTGGACCTTCCTAACATCTCTCACTTTCGGCAGCGGCTTGCCGCTCACTCCGGTCTACCAAAGCAGCGCCACGGCCATCGGCGCACCCTGGATCATTCGCCCAGATGTAACCGGCGCATCCATCATCGCCGCGCCTGCGGGCAAGAATCTCAATCCCGCCGCCTTCGCAGCGCCTGCCGCCGGCGATTTCGGCGACGCCGCCCGCTATTCCATCACCGGCCCGCGCCAATTTTCTCTCGATGCCTCCTTAAGCCGCACCTTCCGCATCAATACCCGCATGGACGCCACTTGGGAAACGCGCGCCACAAACGTGCTCAACACCGTTACCGATTCCACGTGGAACACTAACTGGAACAGCCCTGCCTTCGGCACCGTTGCCGGCTGGAACGGCATGCGCAAGCTTTCCACTACAATTAGGGTGAGGTTCTAATATGCGCCGCCTCCTATCAATCAGCCTTTTTGCCGTCAGCGCCTTTGTCGTCGCCGCGCAGCAGCCTCAAGCACCGCCTTCTGACGCGCACCAATCCTCCTCCACCATCCGCGTCCAAACCGAAGTCGTCATCGAAGAAGTCACCGTAAAGGACAAAGCCGGTAACCCGATCCCCAATCTGAAAGCCAGCGATTTCGTCCTCACCGAAGACGGCGTCCCGCAAACAATCAGTTTCGTCGAGTACCAGGAAATCCCGCCGCTCGCCAATGCGCCACAGACGCCTCCCGTCGCCAGCACTGCGGTTCCCACGGCGCCGCCCGTCACCTCATTCCAAATTTCGCCCGAGGCCCCCGGCGATACGAAGTACCACGATCATCGTCTGGTCGCTCTCTATTTCGATCGCTCCACGATGGGTCCTCCCGATCAACTCCGCGCTCTCCAGGCCGCGCTCGACTTCATCAATAAACAAATGGACCCGTCCGTGATGATGGCCGTCATGACCTACGACGGCACCGCCGTCCGCGTCATTCAGGATTTCACCGGCGATCGCGCGCAAGTCATCGCCGCTGTAAACAAACTCATCGCCGCCCTCAGCGAAGGCCTCGACGAATCTTCCAATGATGACAGTGCGGCCGACACCGGCTCTTCATTCGGACAAGACGACGCCGAATTCAACCTCTTCAACACAGATCGCCAACTCGCCGCGCTCGAAACAGCCGTAAAAATGCTGGGTGCCATCAACGAACAAAAAGCCCTCGTCTACTTCGCCAGCGGCCTCCGCCTCAACGGCATCGATAATCAAGCGCAACTCGTCGCCACCGAAAACGCGGCCTTGCGTTCCAACGTAATGCTCTACCCGGTTGACGCCCGCGGCCTCGTCGCCCTCGCTCCCGAAGGCGACGCCTCTCAGGGTTCCAACGGCGGCATCGGCATGTTTACTGGCTCAACCATGCACGCCGTCGCCGATCGCTTCCAGCAATCGCAAGACACGCTCTACGCGATTGCCAAAGACACCGGCGGCAAAGCCTTCCTGGATTCCAACGATCTCGCGCTCGGCATTAAGCAAGCCGCAAACGCGATCACCAGTTACTACGAAATCGGCTACTATCCCTCGCGCACCGTCAAAGATGGTCGCTTCCGCCGCGTCAAAGTCGCTCTCCGCGCCGGCATCGATGGCGAGCTTGCCTATCGCCAGGGCTACTACGCCGATAAGGAATTCGCCAAGTTCAACGCCACAGACAAAGAGCGCCAGCTCGAAGACGCGCTCATGCTCGATAATCCCGTCACCGACATTAACCTGGCTATGGAAGTGAACTACTTCCAGCTCAACAGCGCCGAATACTTCGTCTCCGTCGACGTTAAAATCCCCGGCCGCGAACTCGCTCTCGCGAAAAAGGGCGGTGCGCAGGAAACTCTCATGGACACGATCGGCGAGGTAAAAGACGACTTCGGCAATACGATCCAAAACTTGCGCGACAAGCTGAATATTAAAATGGACCAGGAAACCGCCGCGCAACTCGCCACGCATCCCATCGAATACCACACCGGCTTCACTCTCTTACCCGGCAAATATTCGATCAAATATCTCGTGCGCGACAACGAAACCGGTCGCATAGGCACCTATCAATTGCCGTTCAATATTCCCAATCTGAACAAGCAATTGACGGAGGTTCCGATCAGCTCCGTCGTCCTCAGCGGCCAACGCGAAGCCGTCACCGACGCTATTTACAACGTAAAGCAGAAAATTGACGCCACCACCGTCGATCCCCTCGTGTTGGATGGCGAAAAACTCGTCCCCAGTGTCACGCGCGTCTTCAGCAAGGCTCGCGACCTATACGTTTACGTCCAGGCCTACGAACATACCGATCCGGCGCCCGTTCCAATTGTTGCTTATGTGGGTTTGTATCAGGGCCAAACGAAAGTCTTCCAAAGCACGCCACTCGCCGTCGTCGAGCAGACGCAAAATCGCGCCAAAGCCGTTCCCATCCGCTTTGATGTGCCGCTCGATAAGATTGCGCCTGGCGCTTACGATTGCCAGGTCACCGTTCTCGATCCGTCCGCCCAGAAAGCCGCCTTCTGGCAGGGCCGCATCGTCGTCATTCCTTAACGCGTCTCGTTCACCGTTGCAGCCGCATTGGTCTTCGCTGTGGAATTTGCCTTTGTAGCGGCCGACTTGTCGTGTAGTCGGGCAGCTTTTGTTTTGCCTTACGTTTCAATGGAGTGTTACGAGGAAGGTCCCAAAGAGCCAATTCGCGAAACGCAACCGAAGCTCAGCCGGAGGCCGCAAAAAAGAAGGCTTTTTCTTCCAATCCTCAACTCAAAACCAAAACTTCACCCTGCATCCCCGGCAATCCGCGGAATCACCGCGTGCAATAGCGATACAAAATCAGCCCGCACGCGATCTCCCGTCTCCATCACCTCGGCGTGGTTAATCTCCCGCTCCACAATTCCTGCCGCCATGTTTGTCACGCACGAAATCCCCAGCACGCGAATTCCCATATGCCGTGCGGCGATTACGCTCGGGACCGTCGACATCCCCACCAGATCCGCCCCGATCGTTTTCAGGAAACGAATCTCGGCCGGCGTTTCATAACTCGGCCCGCACAACGCCGCGTAGACGCCTTCATGCAATTTGATTCCAAGCCGTTTCGCCTCTTCAGCCGCGATCTCGCGATACGGCTTATAGTAGGCCTGCGTCATATCTGGAAATCGCGGCCCGAACCTCTCATCGTTCGGCCCCATCAATGGATTCGTCCCTTGCAAATTGATGTGATCGCGAATTGCCACCAGCGCTCCTTGCCCATAATCGATGTTGATCGTTCCCGCCGCATTCGTCACGATTGCCGCTTTGATGCCCATCTGAAAAAAAACACGCATCGGAAACGTAATCTCGCGCGCCGAATATCCCTCATATAAATGAACGCGCCCCACCATCACGGCAAGCGGCACGTCCCCGTGCTTCCCAATCACCAGAGTGCCTTCGTGTCCCTGAACTGTCGACCGTGGAAATGCGGGGATTTTTCCATAGGGAATTCGCATCGCATTGGTCAGGCCGTCCGCCAAGCCGCCAAGTCCCGAACCAAGCACCAGCGCCACTCGCGGACGCAGCTTCGTCTTCGAAAGCACAAATTTCGCAGCGCGTTTCGCCAGATCGAAATCTCTCCCTCGCGCCCCAGCGCTCTTGGAAATCGTCATTTCAGCATTACCCCCACGAGCGATGCAGACATCAGGTTCGCCATCGTTCCCGCCAGCATCGCACGCACGCCCAGTTTCGCCAGTTCGGATTTTTTGTTCGGCGCAAGCGCGCCGATGCCGCCGATTTGAATTCCGATCGAGCTGAAATTCGCGAATCCGCACAATGCAAATGTCGCAATCGTAAACGACCGAGGATCGAGTGCGGCTGCCATTGGCCCGAGCCGCTGAAACGCCACCAGCTCGTTCGTCACCATGCGCAGCCCTAGTAGATTCCCGATCGTGTGGCAATCTTTCCACGGAACGCCGATCACCCATGCAATCGGCGAAAAAATCCATCCGAACACCTGCTCGATGCTGGAAGGAAACCATCCGGCCCAGTGGTGCACGATGCTGAAGCATCCGTCCACCAGATAAATCAGCGCGATAAATGAAATTAGCATTGCCGCCACGTTCAGCGCGAGGTGCAATCCGTCGATCGTCCCGCGCGAGATGGCCCCTAGCGCGTTCGCGTCGCGTTCCATCTGCGCCATCTCTACTTTTCCCGCTGTCAATGGGTTGCCCGTTTCAGGCACGAGGATTTTCGAAATCAGGATTGTTCCCGGCGCGGTCATGATCACCGCCGCCAGCAGATGCTCCGCCTTGATTCCGTAAAGGATATAGGCCGCCATCATCCCACCCGAAACGTGCGCCATCCCGCTCGTCATGATCGTCATCAATTCCGATTGCGTCACGTCCGGCAGGAAAGGACGAATGGAAAGCGGTGCTTCTGTCTGCCCCATGAAGATGCTCGCGGCCACGTTCAATGATTCAGCGCCGCTCGCGCCCATCAGCGAACTCATTACGCGCGCCGAAGCCTTCACAATCACCTGCATCACGCCAACGTGATAGAGCAGTGCGAAAAACGCCGCGATGAAAATGATCGTAGGCAGCGCTTGGAACGCAAAAAAGAAACCCATCGGCGAGCCCTTCTGCCCTAGGCTCCCAAACACAAACGTTGAACCGTAAAATGCGAAGTCCAGCAGCCAGTTTGCCGCGGCCCCGAGCCGCTGGAAGATGTACTGTCCGTATTCCCATTTGATTACGAGGAAGGCGAACGCGACCTGCAACCCCAGCCCCCACGCCACCGTTTTGTATCGGATCGCCCGCCGGTCCGTTGAAAAGATCCATCCGAAGGCGAGCATGGTAAGGACGCCGAGCAGGCCGACAAATCGGTGCATGCCACACTCCTTTTAGGTACGGCTCTCCCCGCGTCTGCCGGCTGGCAGGCCGGCCCCTGCTTATAGCAGGCAGTCTTCCGTTAACTTGATCGAGGCAAACGCTCTAGGAGGAAAGCCATTATGCAATACCTTTCATTTTCCAGCGAGCGGGGAATTTGCATGCTTGCTTTAGCGCGCAAATAAAGAAAAGGTGTATGGCAGAAGGTGTTGCAAGTAGGGAGTAAAACCGGAATCGCTCGGACGTGTGTTCGGCCAAAACAACCAATTTGGGCGGGCATTTGGCGAGCCGCAGAATTGGCCGGTGTTCCTTTGGGACAGATGATGACCATCCTTACCGAATTTGGCGTCGAAAGCAGGGTCGAAAAGGAAGACTATCTTCAGAGCCTTAGAAATCTGCACAAGCAGTGGTAGCGCATTTAGCCTTATCACTGCCC
>JBOGMU010000331.1:0-3134 GCA_050746865.1 Candidatus Acidiferrales bacterium | reverse complement strand
AGAGCGGATATAAGTAGAGCGGGAATTACATGCAGAGATCCACACATGTCGCCCGTACTGATGGAGAAGCCCGGAACGTTGACGCTTCCGCCATCGGCATAAAATGACAATCCGAGTAACTGGGCGGCCGCCGATGCAATCCTGACGAGCAGGTCTCTTACCGGGTTAGACAGAGAGTTATAGAGGATCGCCGGCGGAGGGATGAAGCACGCGAGCAATAGCAGTGGAAGACTCAGAAGCCGCAGCCATCGGCGTCCGGCAAACATCCAAATCAGACCAGCTAACAGGAGAATCAGCGAGACGCGCGTAGAAAAGATCTCGGCCGAAGCGCGGCCAATGATGAAGGCTAGACAAGCGAGGACGATTAGAGACACCCCGGCCACCTCGGGTCTAACGTCAGCGTGTGCGAAAGTTTTCCGCCGAGAATATAGAAAGATAATCCAGAGAGGAAGTGCCAAAAACACGAAAGAGAAATCGGGGTTGGCAATTACTTCAAAGACAAGAAAGACCAAAATCCTGAAGTAAAGCGCGGCGAGGATCGCGATCAGAAGGCACGCCTTCGCCATCAGGACAATTTTCTCCGCACCGGCAGCGAGCGGCATTTGAGCCGAAAGACCTTCCTTTTCAGAAGATGCCATGTACACTGAAATCTTCGCACGGCGAGCGGTGGAGGCGGGATTTCAGGGCGTTCATTTTTTGGCCGCCGGAGTCCACATGCGCCGAGGCCGGCCCCAGCTTTGTGAGGCTTCGGATCTTCGGGTGTGTATTCCCAAGCAACCTGCGCTCGGGATTGATTCCCCCGCAACAAGCCGGGATGCTTCCCAGTGTGATACTCCTTTGCACTTACCGAAAAAGTTTGCCAATGTGATCTTCCGGCGACTTTAATCTCGCTACATAGAACTTTGCTTCACGCGAGTAGAGTGTTCACTTGTACCCGGCCATGCTTTTTTCGTGGCTATCAACCTCGGGTGAAACTCGCCATTGATGTACTCGCCGGACGATGTACTGTTCGATCGGTACCGGTGGCGTGTTCGTAGTCGCTACCATCGTAGCTTTGTTTCTTGTCAATTATCTCTTTTTCAAGGCCATGTGCGACTCGCCGGCGCCGATAAGAATAACGGAGAGAAACTATCTTGTAACGTAACGGTACTAGGAAAGTGGTTTATCGTACCGGTCCGCGGGGTGTGGTTTTAGGTAAAATACTATCTTTTTCAAGGGCCGCCATGTACACTAAAAATTCGCGCGGCTGGCGCGGGAGACGCGGTTTTTATGTTCTATTTTCAACTTAAAAGCCGGTCCGGCCGTTTCCTGGCGGGCCTTGTATTCTTATTGCTGGCGTTTGAGCCGGCGCACGCGCAAGCGCCACAAGGATCGAGCCCGCAGTCCTCTTCCACGCCGCAATCTTCGTCGCCATCCTCATCCTCTTCTTCCTCGCAGGATTCGCAGAACGATCAGAGCTCGCTTGGAATTCCTGAACTGCCACAAGGGCTGCGTATTGTAAGCGCGAGTATTTTTGGCTCTTACTACTCGTCCGGCGTACCAAATTCCTCGGCGACTTCCTTTAACTATGCAAATGCGAATCTGCTTGGTTCGGATGAAGCCTATGGCGGAACGGCAAATGTTATCTATATCAGGCAGAGAGCGCGGGACTCATTTTCGCTTCATTACACTCCTTCGTATACGAGACGAGTACGATTCTCGAAATGGGACGCTTTCAACCAGACTTTCGGCGCTAACTGGACACGTAAGCTGAGCGCCCGGTTGACCAACTCGCTAAACTTCGGAGCGTCCGAACAAAGCCTGGACCAAACACTATTCAATCAGACGCCGTTCGGAGAGCTGGCTTCGACGCCCACTACATTTCAGGACTTGACAGACGAGATTTTGAAAGGCACCTTCACGAATAATCAGATTGCTTCTCTGTTGACCGGGACTCCGATCGCGTCCTCTCCGTCGCAGACGTTGATTTTCGGTGACCGGGTTCTCGGACTGACACTCTCCGATAGTCTGTCATGGGCCTACTCCGACCGGCTTTCTTTCAATTTCAACGTAGGCGCAAGCCGCGCTCAGCACCTGCCGAATTTTCAGGATAATCAGCTCCAGGGGCGCCAGAGTTATCTGCTCTCTCATTACATGGCGGGAAACGCGGGGGTAGGCGCCACGTATGCGCTGAGTCCACTCACGAACGTTGGCATCAATGCGGGTACTAGCCGGAGTTTTTCAGGGCTCGCGAATTACTACACCACAAATGTCAGCGCGTCGCTGACCCACCTATTCAATCTGCGGTGGTTTGGCAGCGTGCGCGCCGGATTCGGGCAGATCATCGAGAATCGTTCCAAATTCAATTCGTTGAGCACCGGACCGCATTATACGGCTGGTGCAGCTCTCGGCTACACACATATCACGCAGACGGTCCTGCTCAGTTACAATCACTCTGTCAGCAGCTCTTTTGGCCTTGGCGCCGCTTATGGCGACACGGCCAATCTCGCCTGGGGCTATCACCCGCTTGCTTCGCCGTGGTCGCTATCTGTCAGCGCGGCGGATGAACGCTTCGTCGGCGGAACGCTCGGAGGACATCTGAACGCCGCCGTTGGGCAGGCTGGGATATCGCGCAGATTAACCCGGCATTTTTTTACGTCGGCGCAATATGCTTACATCAATTCAAAGAGTCATTACAATGCCGTTCCCTACTCGTTTGCCCGGAACACAGCTCAGGTGGCCCTGACCTGGAGTGGTTCCGGGAATGCTCCACTGGGCATAGGTTACTGAAAATTAAACCTTTCTTCCTAGTACTTCAGTGCCAACAAGATGTTGACATGCTCGGTCGAAAAACCGTAGCCTAAGATTTCAGGCACAAATGAACCCTACCGACCACCCTGAATTTTCGCCTTATTCGATAGCCAGAATGATCTGGAAGCAGAAATGGCTGATTCTGATTATTTTTGTCGTTCTGACCGCGACGAGCATCGCGATCGTTCAGAAACTGCCTCCGGTTTACGAGGCGGCGGCCGTCATTCTGGTGGACTCGCAGAAGATTCCATCCAACATGGTGCCCTCCACGGTTACCGCCGGCCTGCAGGACCGGCTTGCCAACCTGGCACAGCAGATTTTCAGTAGCAACCGCCTGCAAGCTC
>JBOGMU010000330.1:0-18084 GCA_050746865.1 Candidatus Acidiferrales bacterium | reverse complement strand
TGGGAACCGATCTGGGGTTTCTTTATTATTGGCGGATGAAGGACTATCCCGACGCTGCGGCCGCCTATTTACAGGCAAGCCGAATTCCGAATTCTCCGCCATGGATCAAGTTAATGGCCGCTCGCGTTGCCCAAACGGGCGGCTCGATTGAGACGTCGGAAATCATTTGGGCGCAAATCTATAGCTCGACGAAAGACCCGAGTATCAGGAAAGAAGCGGGAGCGCAGTTGCAAGGACTGAAAACGCAAGAGGATATGGTGCAACTCGGTAATCTCGCTAGTGAGTACAAGAAACAGGCAGGTCGCTACCCGGCTTCCGAGGAGGAGTTGCGCGCTGCGGGATTCCTGCCGGGCATTCCCGTAGATCCGGCCGGCTTTCCTTATGAATTCGATGCAGACGGCAAAGCGCGCTTGAGCTCAAAAACGACGTTCCAAATGCCGAAAGAGCCGAAGGTGTTTTCGGCTCCATCACCGCACACAGATGCTTCGCCTTCGGCCCAAGACCAGGGAACGCGAGTACAATAGTTGTCGCAACCGAAGCTTGTCCCTACTGATCCCAACAGGGAACTCCTTATGTCCAGAAAGACCGCCATTGCCGCTTTGTCTGCTGCTCTCGTGGCTGCCATTGCCGTCGCATCAGGGCCGCCGAGCGTTGCACAAACGGAGTCACCGGCAAGCGATTCGGTGCTTCCCCCAACAGAGGCCGAGCTACAGGTCCGCGGCCAGACGCTCATCGACAATCAGCACAAGGACGACGCCGCGTTCGAGCAATACGAGCGCATTGAGCATCAGATAGACAAAACCGGGGGCGCCAACCCGCGAACGCTGGATGAGAAGAAGGTTCGGTTTGTTCCCAATGGTGCAGGCGCAACGAAACTGCTGCTGGAAGAGAACGGCCGGCCCGTGACGCCGGAGCAGTATCAGGCAGAACTGCAGAACTGGCTCGATGTTTTGCAGTTCATGGTCAATCCAAACGATGAGCGGATGAAATCGGCCACGGCGAAATATCTGAAAAAGAAGCAGACTCGATCGCAATTGGTGGATGCAATGCTGGTTGCGTTTAGGCGGAAGTGGGTGGGTCGTGAGACGGTTAATGGGCACGATTGCGAGGTGATCGAGTTGACGCCCGATCCGAATTTCCATCCGCATTCGATTTTTGAGGACGCTCTGCCCCACGCGAGGGCGAAAATCTGGGTCGACCACGATGCCAACCAGATGGTGCGGGCGCGGGCGGAGATAACGAGCGACGTTTGGGTAGGCGGCGGGATTCTTGGAAAGCTGTACAAAGGCGGCGTTTTTTTAATGGAGCAAGCAGAAGTGGCGCCTGGTATCTGGCTCCCGACTCATTATCAGTTTGATTTTTCAGGTCGCAAATTTCTATTTGGCTTTGAAGAACATCAAAGTGTTGAATCCTCGCACTACCACTACGTCGGCTCGGCGAAAGAGGCGTTGGCCGAAGCACAATCAGAGTTAGCTAGCGGGAAACCGCTGGCCGGAGACCCCTGAATTTCATCTCACTTCGGCGATTTGGGGCATATAGTCTGCGCGCCGACATTTCACGTGACACTTTAAGGCTTGCAGACTTCGAAAAATTTACTGGCCCCGGTGACTTTTTTACTTGCTTTGCGGAGTGCGATGCCTCCTGTTTTCAACTAGTTAAGAATGGCGCTTCGCTTGCGACGTACTTCTGCGTCAGGAGGAAGGAAGCCGAGGATCCCTTCGGGGATTGAGGGCTGGGCCGGCTTTCTTCCTCCGGCCTTTTTTTGCCTGCCTATTGTTTCGCTCCCCGTTTCGCCATGACGATTGTAGTTCGTCCGCGCGTAAAGCTACGGTACCCCCCCAAGAAATATGCGCCGCGGGCATTCCCGTTCGAGCGCGAATCGTGTAAATTATTAAGCTCTTCCGGATGGGGCGTGGTCCAATCGGTAGGACACCTCACTGTTAATGAGGATGGTGTTGGTTCGAGTCCAACCGCCCCAGCCATTCCCTTTCACGCTTTCGGCGCCAGCTGCTCGGAGTACGCGCCCTCTGATAACCCGCCAGGAGCAGGCTTTGTCCAAGGAAGAAGCTCAGTTCGACATTTTCTTCGGCGCTGCCGATAAATACGCCGTTTGGGTGGAATCCGTCTGCGGCCCTTAGCGATGCTCGCGCCCGCATGGAATCTGCCTGCGGAGAAGTCGGGAGTTGTTTCTTATTTTTGAGCCAGAGCCCTTGCGATATATGAGACGACCGTCGCGTTCTGAGTAGTCCGCAGGCCCAGAAGGCGGGACAAGGCAAAAAAGATATCGCCGGAACCTTGCCGGTCCTACGCTAAACACACAAGACTAATGTGCTGGGGTTTCGCCCAGTTCCACCAGAGCACGCCTTAGCCGCGCAATCGCGTTGTCAATTTCGTTAGCGTCTTGCCCGTCAGCTTGGCAGCGCTGAGAAAGTGTACGATGGTCTCGTAACCTTTGCGGGCGTTTTCGCGGTTGCGGATCATCTTATTGCGATCGTTCGTTTGGAGAGCAATGGAAGCGAACATGTACGCCACATCCAAGTCGGCTTTTAACCGACTTTGCGGCATTGAGTTCGGCCTGCAAATGGCGAGCGTTTTTTACGCCGGGAATGCCCCGCATCGGCTTTTCACCATCCGTCGACGCGTAAGACCGAGCAGGGCGCGATGCAACGAAATGTGACCGCTCAGCCTTTATTGCGCTTGAAGAACTCGACCTGCCGGAGCCTTTTTTCGGCCGCCGCGCGCGTTTTGTATGGGCCACCAAGCTTTTTTCCTTTGCTCGACACGACCTTGTAACCGCCGGAAACTTTACGGATCATCACTCGCCTCCGAACTTCACGTCTCTATTGTGGACAATGTACGTGATGAGGCAATCCGGCGTGGTGTGTAGGGGGTTTCACGCATCATGCAGCGGTTCGCAATCCATTGACTACATTCGGAAATATCGAGCAATATTGCTCAATATTGAGAGGCTCGATGGCCGTAAGCCGCTGGTACCCGTGCGTTACTGGGGTTTGCTCCCCGGCAGCGATGGCTTGGAACCAGGCAACTTCCGCGGCTTGCGCCCATTTTGGCATTGACGTGCGGCTCAGCCGTTTAGCCATCTCGTCGGCCGATTCATTTTCATATCGCAAAGCACGGCCAGTGATAGCGGAGAGTCTGCACGATACATCGTCGAGCGTAAGAAGCTCCCGGCCCGTGACTTCAATGACCCCGGCAGGGCGCGCGAGGATAGCCGCTGCGGCGGCACGCGCAGTGTCTTCCCGGGAGATGAACGCTCCGCGCCCATCCCCGGCCGGGCCGCGAACGACGCCCTGCGAGTCAAACTTTGCAAACAGCATGTCCATATAGAAAGCGCCACGGACGGACGTATATGGAACACCGCAGGCGGCGAGGAACTGTTCGCTGTCGTAATGGTCGCGACAGTACGGATAAACGGAATCTGGCGATGCGCCTCTTAGCGACAGATAGACAATCTGCTTCACACCAGCTTTCGCAGCCGCGCGGAACGCGTTGTTGTGCAGCCGAGCGCGCTCGCCAGGTTCAGCCTTGCCGGAAATTACGAGCGCCTTCTCAATGTCTGCGAAAGCACGGGCCAAGCTCGCGCCATCCTGAAAATCACCAGGCACAGTCTCCACATCGGCGAGCTTGCACGTCTTTTCCGGCGTACGCGACATGAGGCGCAGCCTCGCATTTTGTTGTGCAAGCAATTCAGAGACTCGCCTGCCGATGTGGCCAGAAGCACCAGTAATGAGAATCATGGGTGATACCTAATATTCGCGCCCGGGACGAGGGTTAGCGAGCTAGTGATTTGGGTTGCTCTCGGTCTTGTGCTTGACGTTGCGCGCGCCCTGTTCCGTCTTTGAGGCTGCTTTGTTGGTTCCCTTTTTTACGGCATGACCAGTCTTCTTCGCAGCACCTTGTGCCGCCTTGCCCGTGTCCTTTGCGGCTTGCTTCGTCTCGTGACCGGCATTTTGCGTATCCTGCTTGGGAGAGTTTTGAGCCAACACAAAACCCGGAGCAGCGAGCAGTATATTGGCGACCACGGTAATTCCCGCTAATCGTTCGTAGATTCGCATTTTTCCCTCTGCGGCTGGACTGTAACCGAGCATAAAAAATTCTAGAGGGAATCGCTATTGGGGATAAGCAGCAGCAGGGTAGTTAAAACCATGTATGTGCGCGCCTGAAAGCTGTGCAGATATTGCAGACGTAGGTTCTAACGCGCCTTTTTCGGTTTGCCTGCCCGTTTGGGTTCTCGCACGATAAAGCGCATGCGAAACAATACCGCGACTGAACCGTGGAGGCCATCACAGCGACTCTGCATGATATTGCGCTGAAAAACCGTAGGAACTGATGAGGCAAATGGAAGATGCTGCGCGGCCTCTCATACCTGAAAGGCCGCTTGGCATCTCCGCAATCGATTGGCCCCGCTACTGGTTATCGCCGTTCAATTCGGACGTGACCGGCGTCAATGTGCCGAACAGTCCGTTAGCTTCCTCATTTGGCCCCGCACTGAAGAAAAGCGCATTGTACGGCCCCGCCGAGCCGCACTTCGGCAGGCCCGACCCTGCAGGCGGCGTGCTGGGGCAGCCCACCGCGCTATTTCCAAACATGAGAGCCCACAGACCGTCGATCACAATGGGATTGCTGCTTGGGTCTTCCATAAAACCAACGAAATGGCCGTCGAATCCATCGAAAGCAGCGATCTTGCCGCTGCCAAAGTTGCCGATCAATACTCGATTGCTGAATGTGCCAAAGTCGCGCGGCGCCCACACTGCTCCCCAGGGTGAATTGAGCCATGGACCATGCTCGAGGCGCATTTCTAGCCGTCCGCCAGGGCTAAAGACATCGACGTAACCGGAGCCGTCGCCCGCCACATCATCGTGCCTTGCGGAGTCCTGCCTGGCATAGGTGACGAACAGGCTTCCACCAATATTCTGAATGTTGAATGGAGCGAAACCCCGCGGAATCCGAAAATCTTCGAAGGGTTGCGCGAAGTAGTTGTCGAGAAAACCGCCGAAAAGGCTTTCGCCGAAATCGTTATCTTTGTGCGTGAACTTGACGGGCTGAAAATTTGAATCGTAAATCTCGACGCGACCGGAACGAAAGTTAGTTACGTATAGATAGAGATTGCCGTTGTGTTCGGCAATGGTGGCGCCTTTATACACGGCGCCGTTAGCAGGGTTGGGAATCTTCGAATTGTCCACCTTAAGAACCGCAGCCGTTCCGCTAGTCCAAGCGGAAATCGTTCCATCTTCGGTAACGAAAATGAAGTGAGAACCTCCGAAGCTGCCGGTTCCGTTAAAAACTGTGCCAGTCGGAGTGGCGGAGAAATCCGGCGCGCTGCCCATTGGACCGGGAATTTTTACGACCAGACTCGAGGCCGTTCCGTCGCCGCTGTAGAGCGTTGAAACGCCGGCACCGTTGTCGCTGACCCACCATGGCGAACTGGGGCTGCGCGAGAGGCCCCAAGGGTTTTTGAGATTAGCATCATAATGTGCAGCAGTGACTGTGGTGGACGCATCGGCGACCAGATTCGTCTGATTGTAATGTTGAGCATGCGCTACGGTCGGTATCGCCATCGCTATGACAGCAACTGTCGTCAGTAAGACAGCCATTCTTGAGAGGAGTTTCATCGCCCTTCTCCTTATCGGTCGGATCTGCGGCTCTGCCGGGTGAGAAGGATGCTGTTGCACCTCGCCGTGCCGCGCAAGAGCCCGGGCTTCTTTTGACAGTCTTTTGACAAGATTGAGAAATTTGCCGAAAAACCCCGAACTTGATGCTTGTTTGAGCAGGAATCGCCGTTAAAACTGATCGGATTGGGGAGGGGAGCGGAGGGGCGATTTCAGTTATTTGAACGCTTGCAGCTACTCGCGAATGACCGGAAAGCCCGATTCGGTCCAACCGCGCCAGCCGCCGTCCATTGAGATTACGTTTCGATAGCCCATCTTTTGGAGATTGTCCGCCGCGAGCGCTGAGCGGAAACCGCCGCCACAGTACAGCACTATGGTGGCATCCTTGTCAGGAATTGTGTTTTCGGCATCGCGTTCGATGATGCCCTTGCCGAGGTGGATTGCGCCAGGGATGTGGCCGCGGGCCCATTCCGTATCTTCCCGCACGTCAACAAGGATAAATTTCTCGCCGGAGTCCATCCGCTTCTTCGTCTCGCGAAAATCTTCTTCCCTGACTTGCTTTTTGGCGTCTTTCACGAGCTTCAAGAAACCTTCGGAATGTGCCATCGCCTAGCTCCAGACTACACGCAATCACCGAAACACTATCACAAGCAGCGTCAAACAGCATCGGGCCGAACCGCGCAACCTAGTTGCCGACGCGCAAGGTGCGCGTGAGGTTCGCGAGAGTCGCAAGAGCAGAGAAGGCCGCGAGCTGTGATGTGCGCGGATTGGCGGGCGAGGGGACGTTCTTCACGTCTACGGAAAGCTCGCCAAATTCACCTTTCACGCGAATCTCGTGAACGTTCTGTGTGCCGCCGGGAACCGCCATCACACGGACTCGAACAGGAACCTTCGCATCCACGGAAAGACGAAGCGAAGCGGCAACGTTTGACGTGGTCGGAAACGCGCGTGCGGCTTCTTCGGCCGTGCCATCGAAGATCACGGTCTCTTGCTTCATTTCCTCGACCGCGATGCCGCGTTCCGTAACGTATTTCGTGCCTTTCAGCGCCGTCGTGGGCTTGCGGCTGGTAAGTACCGCACAATCGATGCGACCGATGGAAGCGGACTTGATTCCGTCTAGGCCCGCGATCGCGCCGGAAGGAACGTAAATGCGGCAGCCCTTCTCCTCGGCTTCACGAAACCATTCGTTGTGGCCGAGGAGACCGCCCACGCTCAGAACGAGCAAATCGCGGCCTCGAGCGAGAGCTTTGGGAACAAGTTCGCAGAGAGCCGCCTGACCAGCCGCCTCGACCACCAGATCCGTGCGGTCGATCAGCTCGTCCACAGACACGACTTTGGGGCGGCAGGAGAGAACCGCTGCAAAACCCTCTACCCGACTCGCGTCTTGATCGCAGATGGCTACGAGTTCAACGTTGATGCGGCCGCGATCAATGGCGTTCGCGACCGTCTGGCCGATGGAGCCCACACCCAGGATCCCGATTTTCAGTTTTGCCGGCATCGGGATCCTCACGCGAACTGCAACATGCGATCAATCGCGCCGCGCGCCTTTTGAGCTATTTCGGCAGGTACGCGGACTTCCGGCGACATTGTCTCGAGCGACTGGATCACATTGTCTAGCGTGATCGTCTTCATGAAGGCGCATAGCGCTTCCGGGTTCACTGGATAGAACTTCTTGTCCGAAAAATCCTTATTCAGGCGATGCATGATACCCAGCTCTGTGCCGACGGCAAATTCGAGAGCGGAAGATTGGCGAATGTGCTTGATCATTCCTTCGGTGGAAAGGAAAAACGTCTTTTCCTGTGGCAAAGTGCCGTCAAAAACCTTGGCCATGCAGGAGCTGACGCATCCGCATTCGGGATGAAGCAGCAACTCGATATCCGGATGATCTTCCATTATTTGGTTCACTTGCTCGGGTTTAATTGTCTTGTGAACATGGCAGTAACCGGGATACGCGATCACGTTGCTCCGCTGAGTTTGCCGCGCAACTACTGTGGCAAGGTATTTGTCCGGAACGAATAGGACTGGCCGATCCGCAGGAATCGAAGCGACCACCTTCGCCGCATTCGCCGAGGTGCAGCAATAGTCGCTCTCGGCTTTCACCGCCGCCGACGTATTGATATAAGCCACCACGACCGCATCGGGATACTTCGATTTCCACTCGCGCAGTTCCTCAACTGTGAGCGAAGCGGCGAGCGAGCAGCCGGCGCGCAAGTCGGGCAAAAGCACGGTCTTATCCGGACAGAGAATTGAAGCTGTTTCCGCCATAAAGTGGACACCGCAGAAAACGATCGCCGCCGCGTCCGTTTTTGCCGCGGTTTGGGAGAGGCGCAACGAATCCGCGACGGCATCCGCCACTTCCTGGATTTCTGCACGCTGATAAAGATGCGCCAGGATGATTGCTTTTCGTTCGGCGCAAAGCTCGCGAATGCGCTTCTGCTTGCGGAGGATTTCGTCGGGCGAGTCGACGATATTTTGAATCACCGGAAGCTCGTACCGTTCATCGAACGATTTTTGTGGTGCCGCTGCACTAGTCATTTAAGTTCCTTTCACCAGGAAAAGAGAATTATGAAATTCTTTGCGCAAGGTCGAGTGCGCGCACGGAATGCGTTAGAGCGCCAACCGATATGGCGTCCGTGCCGGCGGCCGCGTATTCCTCGATGTTGCTTTCCGTAACTCGGCCGCTGGCTTCGATAAGCACCTCGTCATAGAGGCTCTTCGCGCGCAAGGTCTCAATAATCCGCGCAATCTCTTGAGGAGCCATATTGTCCAGCAACAACAAACACGGATACGTCTTATCGTCCTGCTCGCGCAGAGTACGGAATTTCGTGGCTGCGGCGATGGCAGCCGGGGCGCTACGCACCTCGACTTCGATAAAAGCAGATTCGCGGCGGAGTTCCCATGCGCGTTCGATGGCCACGGGCACAGCCTGCTCATCGCTGGGCGCGAGCACGGCAAGATGATTGTTCTTAACAAGGATGGCATCGCCCAATCCGAGCCGGTGCGTTCCGGCCCCACCGAGATGGACCGCGCGCTTATCGAGCAGCCCACAGGGAGTTTTGCGCGTGCCGACGAGCCGCGATTCGCGATTACGGCGGGCGACTCTGCTTTGCAGGCGATGAGACACGGTGGCGATGCCGCACATTCGCTGGAGTAAGTTCAAGCCCACGCGTTCGGAGGAGAGAAGCCGGGATTCGTCTCCTTCCATGCGTGCGAGAATTTCTCCGGCATTAAAAGAACTGCCGTCTTTAACGAGCAGAAAAACCGCAAGCTGCGTCGCACGAAGCAAAAAGGCCAACTCTTCAAGACCTGCGGCGATGCCCGGTTCACGCGCCACGATATCCGCTTTTGCCTGCCTTCGCGGAAGACGCAAAGCGGCAACCGTGATATCGCGAGGCGCCGTGTCCGACTCGAGAAGACTATCCAACAGAGGACGGACGGCATTTCGGTATTCGGCGTTTCCCAATGTGAGCGAACCGCCGCGGAAAAGCGCTTCTTCGATGCGTTGCACGCGCGTTTGAGGCGCGGCGATAAACGATGTGGCGGTCATTTCAGCAAGAACCCCAGTTCGCGCAGCCGACCCTTGGCTCGTGTGACCATTTCCGCGCGATGCGCCTCAACCGTGTGCAGATGCACCCCGCCGGTAAGAGACGAGAGAAGCGAAGCTTTCTTCGCACGGACTTGCTGCAGGAAATCCTGAACATCTGCGCGTGATTCAATCATTAGCGAGCCGCGAAGCTCGCCATAAAGGGGATGTTCGACGATTACATCGATCACTTTCACGCCGTGATCCACAAGAATATTCAGCTCTTCCTCCGTCCGCTCCGGAGAATGATTGCAGGCGAGAATTTCGCGATGGCCAAGTTTGAATGCGTCCGGCAGGCGATAGCCGCGAGGCGTGGCAAGAATTTCAGCTCCCGCAGCGCGAAGGATGGCGATATCTTGCACGATGCATTGCCGACTAACCTCGAAGTGCTGCGCCAGCTCGCTGCCGCGCACAGGCGATCGATGCCGCTGTATCCAGGATAAAATGTGGCGGCGGCGGTCTTCGCCCGCGTCGTTCGCCAGAGAAGGTGGAGGCGTCGCGCGCCTCGATGGCCGAGAGGTGGCCAGCATGCTGCCTCACAGCTGTCTTGTCAGCTAACTAGACAGATGCCAAGCATAGCAAAAGAATGAGCTAAGAGCGAGCCATCAGGACGTGAGCAGCCTAGGAGAGGGCCTTGCGGAGACGTTCGTACGTCGTGCTGAGTTCTTCCGGCTCAGTACGGGTCTCGCCAATCACGGTCATGAAGCTCGAGTCCCCTGACCAGCGAGGTAGGACGTGCAGATGCAAATGGCCGGTTATGCCGGCGCCCGCGGCGCGGCCGAGATTCATACCGATGTTGTAGCCTTCCGGGTGGTATAGCTGTTCTTGCGCTTTTTGCACGCGCTGCGCCAAGACCATCATTTCAGACAGCACATCCGGCGGCACTGCCGTAAGCTCCGCTGAGTGGGCGTACGGCACGATCATCACGTGCCCGCTGGTGTAAGGATAGCGATTCAGGATGATGAAGTTTTTCTCGGCGCGATGAACGATCAGTGTTTGCTTGTCGTCGTTTGCGTCAAGCGAACGGCAAAAGACGCACCCATCGTCCTTGGACGCTTCCGCCACATACCGGTAGCGCCACGGCGACCAAATGTAATCCATCCGGTCAGCCTTGCGTGGTACCGCTGCCTGCCGCGCCTGCGGCGGCGGATTTCGGATTATTGACGTAGTCCTTCAGTTCTTTGCTCGGCTTAAAGAAGGGGATTTTCTTCGCGGGAACCTCGACCTTTGCGCCCGTTTTAGGGTTCCGGCCGGTGCGGCCGCGGCGCTGGCGTGTACGGAAGCTGCCGAAACCGCGAATCTCGATTTTGTCGTCGGTCTGCAATGCGCCGATGATGCTGTCAAAAATAGTCTCGACGACCGCCTCGGACTCCTTCCGCGGCAACTCGGTAACCCGTGTGACCTCTTCAACGAGGTCCGCCTTTGTCATCGTGTGGTTGTCTGGTCCAGCCGCGGCTTCTGCCATGAGATGCGAGCCTCCTATGAGTGCGTGTCTGCGCGCCAGGCGGGGGTAGCGCACAATCTTTGGATACCATCAAATGGCTGCAACGTAAAGATTTTCCTGATAGATAGGGGCCTACCAGAAACCCGCCGAGTTGGTTGCTTCTAGCTCGACGCCTGGCGCTTGGCCAGGATCGCGTCACCAATGGTGGCGTTCGGCGAAGATTTCGACGAACGGAACGACTCGACTTCCTGCTTTTCCGCCTGCTTCTGGGCGGCGCGGTAGCTTAGGCTGATTTTGCGCTGTTCGGGCTCGAGGCGAAGCACCTTGAAGTCGTAAGACTGCCCTTGGGCGAGCACGGCCGTCACGCGATCGGCGCGCGATAGCTTCTCCCGATCCCGCTCGCTCTTGGAGCGGCGCTCCTCGATTTCGGAAACATGGCAAAGCCCCTCGATGCCCTCCGCCAGCTCGACGAATGCGCCGAAATCGGTGGTGCGGACCACCTTGCCCTTTATCACCTCGCCGATCTTGTTGGCAGCAAACCAGTTCGCCCAAATATCGTTCACTTGCTTTATCCCAAGCGACAAGCGCCGGTTCTCTGAGTCAACTTTTAAGACTCGCGCTTCGACCGTCTCGCCTTTCTTGAACTTTTCGCTGGGATGCTTGATGCGCTCGGTCCAGCTCATGTCGCTGATATGGATCAAGCCCTCCATACCGTCTTCAACCTCAACAAACGCTCCAAAATCGGCGAGATTGCGAATGCGGCCGGTCACCACCGTGCCGACTGGATATTTCTGCGCAGCCGCTTCCCACGGATCGGGAAGCGTTTGCTTCAATCCCAATGAAATACGCCGCTGATCCATCTTCAACTCGAGCACCACCACATCAACCGGATCGCCGACCTTTACGACCTTGGATGGATGCTTCGTACGCTTTGACCAGCTCATTTCGCTGATGTGAACTAGCCCCTCCACGCCGGGCTCGATCTGCACGAAAGCGCCATAATCCGTGACGCCGACGATCGTCCCCTGAATCCGCGAGCCGACAGGAAAACGCTCCGCAACCGTCGCCCACGGGTCCGGCAGAAGTTGCTTGCGACCGAGCGAGATTCTCTGTTTTTCCTTGTCGAACTTCAGGACCTGCACTTGGATTTCGTCACCCGGCTTTACCAACGAAGAGGGATTCGGTACGCGGCCCCAGACGAGATCGCTCACGTGGAGCAAGCCATCCATGCCACCCAAATCGACGAACACGCCATAATCGGTCACGTTCTTCACGCGGCCAGTGACTACGGCACCTTCCGTAAGAGAATCGGCGAGCGCATCGCGCTTAGACTTCGCGTCCTCCTCAAGAATCGAACGGCGGCTGACGACGACATTGCCGCGCTTACGATTCAGCTTAAGGACGCGCACATCGATATCGCGGTCCTTCCATACCTCCAGATCGTGCACCGGGCGCAGTTCAATCTGCGATGCCGGCAAAAACGCGCGCACGCCAATATTGACAACCAAACCGCCCTTTATCCGCTCGACGATCTTGCCGCTGATCGTGGTGTGATCTCGATACGCCTTCTCAATGCGTTCCCAAACGCGGCGCCGATGCGCGCGCAGGTGCGAAAGAAGAACGTAACCGTCTTTCTGCTCATGCAGCCGCTCGACTTCAATCGTTTGCCCGGGACCAAATTCAATCGGACTACCGGAATCGAGAAACTCCTGCGCGGGAACCAACCCTTCGAACTTGCCGCCAACATCGACCACGACGCCTGCTTCGGTAACCGCCAGCACATGCCCCTCGAACACCTCGCCTTGCGCCGCCACAGGCTCCTGCGTCGCAAACTGATCCATAAGCTGATCCATCGTTTCGGCCGATTCCGCGGCTTCGGCCGTGTCCGAGGTCCCCGCTTCAGCAGCAGACGCCGCAGGCTTACCTTCCGGAGGCACGCTCGACGCAACCGCCTCGGGCACGTCCTCGATTGCGACGGCAGAAGCTTGCGGAGCGGACTGCGGCTCACGCGCCACAGCTGTGGCTACGCCAGCCGCCTGAAAATCAGCGGCAGGCGATCCAGCCGGAGTAATGACCTCTTGCGGTGTTACCGAACTAGCAGATGGATCGTATGTGAATTGCGTTTCGTGCGGATTCTCGGTTGACATGTGTGCGGCCTCCCTACGGATTCATGCCCCGCGTGGCAAGACGTGTGCCTCGTTTGATTCCCTCCAACGTGGGGGATGGACCAAGAGGGGAAATAGGGCGCCCGCGCTCGACGCCGTATCGCAAGGATAATACCTGCCCCGTTTATCGGTTGTCAACAAAAGGGCTGTGAAAAACGTGCCCGCCCCTTTCCGCTAAAGTGTTTATGGTACAGTCGGTTATCCATGCGAATCTTCGTCCTCGGGGCAGGCGGAGCGGGCTCGCTTCTCGCGCATTTGCTGGTCCGCCAGGGACATACCGTATGGTGCGGCGACCGCGATCTCGACCGGGCAAAGAGGTTTCTCGGCAAAAAGAGCGAGATCCCGTTGGTGCTCGCAAACGCACGCAACATTTGGTCGATCGTCCGTGCTGGGCGCGGGGCGCACCTGCTCGTGAATGCGTCTCCAGCAGTTTTCAACGAAATCGTCATGCGCGCCGCGCTTCGTCTGCGCGCGCATTACCTCGATTTGAACGCGCACCTTACGCGGAATCCCTTCAGGCCAGAACAGTTCCGTTTCGCAAAAAAATTCGAAGCGAAAAATCGGGCTGCGCTCATCTGCGCCGGCGCAGCGCCGGGCCTCACAAATCTGCTGGCAAAGCACGCGTCTGAAATGCTTGATTCCGTGGAGTCCGTGCAGATTCGGCTGTACGAAAGCACGGAGAGCCGCGATCCAATCTCGACGTGGTCTCCTGATGTGGCTTATGACGCCGCAATTTCCCGTCCACGCGTCTATCGCGACGGCCGCTTCGTCTTAGGCAAGCGGTTCACCGAAAGGGAGAAGTTCGCTTTTCCGAGGCCGATCGGAACCGCTCCCGTTTATCTGGCAGCGCAAGACGAAGTCTGCATGGTCCCTTATTCAATCGAGGTCAAAGCCGTCGACGCCAAAATCGGAGGAAACGATTTTGAGAAGTTGCGCCGTTGGTATAAACAAGGGCGTCTCAGTCGCTCGCAAGGCCTCGTTCGCAAGCGTTTTCCCGCACCGCCGACGCCGCGGCAAGTCGCGAAACTGATCCGCGCCGGAATCCTGGAGAACGCGCGATTCGCCGCGGCCGTGCTCGTCAAAGGAATGAAAGCCGACCACCCGCTGCTGATCCGCTGGGACGTAAGTTTTCCGACGCTCTATCAAGTGAGACAGCGCGGGTTAGTCGCCACGCCGATTTCGTACGCTACGGCGCATCTCGCCGCCATTTTCATTAAACATTTCCCGAAGGCCTTCGCGGGCGTCGCAAGCCCGGAGATGCTCCCCCGCGAAACACGCAAAGCCCTCCTCGCGGACGTCCGCGGCCGTGACTTTCGAATGAGCTTTAGGATTCGACGGCTAAAACTCGTGGAAGATGAAGAGTTTTAGGATCGTAAACCGCTAGGCAAGAATTTCGTTCGCCATTCCGCGCACGTATTCCGCAATCGCCCCAGCCGACGTGAGCCCCGGCGATTCCATTCCGATCAGATGAATCACGCCGCCGAAATCCGCGTCGCGCTGAATGATAAAATCCGGAGCGCTCTTGGAATCGTGCCCGCCCTTGGCCGTGCCTGGCGCCGTCAGCTTGGGACGAATGCCGGAATAGGCGAGCACTAAATCTTCTTTCGTCACTTCAGGCAGGAGTCCCTTGGCCCCTTCGACGAACATCTCCACGGAATCGCGGTTCTTTTCGTAGTTGTTTTTGTCATCCACGTACCGCGCCGTGGGCCCGAGCAGTACTGTGTCATGCAGGGTTTTTGTCAAATGAAGGCCCAGGCTGAGTCCCTTCGGATGCGGCATCGGGTACACGAGGCCTCGCACCCAATCTTGCCGCGCGCGCACGAATTCGCAGTATTCGCCGCGAACCGGATAAATCTTGTGCTCCGCCGCCTTGGAACCGAGCATCGCAGCAATTTCATCGGCATAAAGGCCGGCGCTATTGATCAGGCAACGCGCTTCGATTTCTCCCACTGAGCTTTCCACACGAACCCCGCCCGCCGTAGGCTCCAGCCTTTCCACCTTTGCATTGGTCAAAATATGCGCGCCTTGATCCGTTGCGAGGCGCGCATAGGCCTTCACAAGGTCCTCGCTCGAAAGGATCCCGGTCGATGGCACTTCGAGCGCCGCGTGCCCTTCGATATGCGGTTCCCGCTTTCGAAAAGCGGCGCGATCGATGATCTTCAACCCTTCGACGCCGTTCGCTTCGCCGTTGTTTTTCAGTGTCTCAAGCCCGTGCAAATCTTCGGATGGAGCGACAACGATTTTCCCGCAATTGCGAAACGGAACGCCGTGAGCCTTGCAAAACCCGTATGTGAGCACATTGCCGCGCACGCAGAGCTTCGCCTTCAAAGAGCCCTGCGTGTAATAAATTCCGGAATGGATCACGCCGCTGTTGCGGGTACTCGTGACCATGCCGATCTTCGGAAGCGCTTCGAGCACAAAAACGTCGCTATGCGTCTTCGAAACATCCCGGGCAATCGCGCAGCCGATTACGCCGCCGCCAATAATTACAATGTTCGCTTGATCCACTCTATTTCCTCTCCCGGCCGGTTGCAGGTCGCATTAAGCGGCACTTTTCGACAGTGCTTTCGCAGCGCTGCCCTCTGCGTTGATCCAAATCATTCCTATTACAGACATAATGACGGCAAGGCACAAATTACCGACCGAAGTCGGCTGGCTGCCACTCAGCACCAGCGAAACTTCCAAAATTCCGGAAGGCACAATTATGCCAAGAAGGCTCAGCAGCAGTAAATTCACGATTCCGCGCGATCTTCTCCACGCAAATCCCAGCAGGCACCCTGCCGGGAAAAACACAATTCCGTAATACGTGTACCGATAGCCTTGTAGTTCCGAGGGACGAGTGTCTCGAATAAGTTGCGCTAACGCGGTCGCAGGGCCCAGCCTATATCCTTCGTAGCGCAATTGGCCGTCGATGTATGCCCAAAGCTTCGAGCCATCGTAAGAAAAAAGCACGTTGCGCGGTTGGTTCGGTTCGCAGCCGCGGGAAATAGACCACTCCAGATCGAACGGTTCAGGCGAGAGCGGCGTCCGAAACCAGAATGCCAGCGCCTCCGAGGCTTGGCGAATTTCTAGATTCGGCGTGTCTCCGGCGCGCCCGATCGTGACCAGGCTGGCGTTCATATCGCCTGTTTCGGCCGGTGTGAATTGGAAATGGATCGAAAATTGGCCTGATCTCTGGATCGCTTCCACGAATGTCGAGATAGGGGTCGTGGTTCCGAGCCAGGAGTTGCCGTCCCAAGTGCCGGCGACGGGAGAGGGTGCCGTTCGTTGAATCTGTTCGAGATTTAGAGCCGGCAAGTGGTGCTGCAAGTCCTGAAAAGGAGCGGCGCCCGAAAAGCGGTAGGAAACAGCGGAATCGGGGCTGGGGCTCAAGCTGACCGCGGACGAAGTAATTCGCGAAGCCACGTCACTCGGAATCGCGCGATCCCACAACTCGAGCTCTGACATCGTCCCTTTCCATGTGTGCGTGCTCCACGGATTCGCAACTCCGCCCACCGTAAGAAACGTCTCCGCATTCCAATCCTGCAATCCAGCCATTCTCTGCAATCGAGCTGAGACGCCACACCACAGTGCGAAATAACACGCGAGAACGATTGCGACATTTCTGCTCGTCGAGAATCTGGCTATGGCCGCTTCCGCCGATTGCACCACCCAAAGTAGCGGCAATCCGCAGATGCAGAAGAAGAGGCATCCTGCGAGCGAACCGCTGCCATTCGTGAAAATGTCCTCCCAGCCGGAATCGCGGCCCGGAATAAAAAATTGCGCCAGTTCGACGCTATAAGAAAGCAGCGCTCCCGCGAGCAAACAGATCACAGCAGTCGCGAACCTGGAGAGACCTCGCCTCCGCAGCAGTCCCGCAAGACCGAACCCGAATGGCATAAACAGCAGCACATTGAGAATCGCATCGCGAGTTCCCGCAGCCTTCGCCCAACCTACTAATCGAAACGGGTTTATGCCCGGATGGGAATGCAGGAGATCGATTTGGAAAGGATACAGCGTCAGCAGGCAGATCCCGAGGATCCCGAGAAGGAGGGTCCGAAGCGACCAGCGATATTTGTCCCTGAATTCCTCCGAAATAGATGGAAATTCTGGGTTCATGCGGCGGGCACTGCCATTAAGCGATCCACGAGGCAGTGTAGCACCATAAACGGCGGGCTCATGCCTCCACGAATGCTGCATGAAGTTGGTCACGCCAATCCGGCAATTCGACACCAAATGTGCGATTCAAGCGCGAATTTGACAGTACGGAATACGCAGGACGCCGCGCAGGCGTTGGATATTGGTCCGTGCTAATGGGCAAAACACGTTTAGTGACTAGCTGGCGTCCTTTCACTGCAGCGGTAAGCCACGGCATGTCTGCCGGCGCGCACCTGGTTTCCTCCAGAATGGCTCGCGCGAAGTCATACCAAGAGCCCATCCCGGCGGCGGTCATATGATAGGTGCCGACGATATTCACCCCGGAATTTGCTATTGGTCCCTTGGTCACCACGTCTGCCAGAATTGTCGCCGTCGCGCGAGCGATTTCGCGGCACCACGTAGGCGCCCCGATCTGGTCGCGAACGATCTGCAATTCTTCGCGTTCAGATGCGAGCCGCAAAATCGTGAGCAGAAAATTGCGTCCTCGCGTGGCATAGACCCAAGCCGTGCGGAGGATCAGGTGCTGCGCGCCTGAGTCACGGATTGCCCGCTCGCCGTCGAGCTTCGTCTTTCCGTAAACACCGAGCGGATTCGGGAGATCATCCTCTTCGTAAGGCGATTGTTTCGTGCCATCGAAAACATAATCGGTGGAATAGTGAATGAGTAGCGCGCCGATTTTCTTCGCTTCTTCAGCCATGACGGCCGGCGCGTCCGCGTTGACCGTGCGAGCTGCAACTTCTTCCGACTCCGCTCGATCCACAGCGGTATAGGCTGCCGCGTTTACGATGATTTGTGGGCGAATTTCACCAATAGTCCTTCGCAGCTCAGCAGGCTTTGCAAGATCCAACTTTTCGCGATCGAAGCTGAACAGGTCACCGATCGAGGACAGCAGTTTCTCGAGTTCGTGCCCCACTTGGCCATTGCGGCCGGTGAGCAGGATTTTAGGTTTCATACGCGGATAGAATGAATTAGATCACGGCTGTCGCGCGATCTTATGAAGCGAAGCGTCGCGGTTCTCATAATATTTCTCGTAGTAAGTGCGGTAATCGCCGGCACGAACTCCTGCAATCCATTCAGAGTGCGTTCTGTACCATTCGATCGTTCGACGCAGGCCGTCTTCCAGGC
>JBOGMU010000329.1:0-4756 GCA_050746865.1 Candidatus Acidiferrales bacterium | reverse complement strand
GAGCCCAGGGTACTCATTGAATGCAACGGCTTACGTACGTGCTTCGTAAACGATGTTGAACGGCGTTTCCGTCGCGCGGCGAAAGCGGCCGAATCCGGCGGCAGTGACGACGTCGCGAATTTTCGTCTCGCCGGCCTGGGCTCCCAAGCACAACCCGACTTCCTGGGAGCGTGAGCACGGCGTACAGAGCAAAGTTGAGAAGCCATAGTAAACGCGGCCCACGGGATTCAAATTGTCTTTCAATGAGTCGTTTGCGTAAGGTTCGACAATCATCCACGTTCCGTCCTTCGAGATCGATTGGCGAACGTGTGCAGCGGCGCCGATTGGATCGCCCATATCGTGCAGGCAATCGAACACCGTCACGAGATCGTAGCCGTTGCCCGGAAATTCTTTCGCTTTCGCTACGGCGAAAGTAACGCGGTCGGCCACACCTTCCCGTTTGGCGGACTCGCGCGCCGCTTCAACCGATTTGTCGTGATAATCAAAGCCGAAAAACTGCGATTTCGGAAACGCCTTAGCCATCAATATCGTGGACGCACCTTTCCCGCAACCAACATCCGCTACCTTTGCGCCGGCCTCGAGTTTCTGCTGCATGCCTTGCAGCGAAGGTATCCATGACGGCACAAGATTGGCCGCATACCCCGGCCGGAAGAACTTCTCGCAACCGTGATAGACGCCATCGGCGTGTTCATGCCATCCCATTCCCGCACCGTTGCGGAAAGACTCTGTTATGCGGGGTACGGCGGCAAGCGAGCCCAAAGCCAGTTCAAAGGCACCGGGCAAGTAGGCGGGGCTGTCCTCTCGCGCCAGCGTGAACGCTTGCTCTTCGGTCAGGCTGAACTTGTTCGTTTTCTCATCGTAGGTGATATAGCCGCCAGCCGCCTGTGAAGCTAGCCACTCGCGGAGATAGCGCTCGTCGGTGTGAGTCTTGGCGGCGAGTTCGGCGGAGGTGACGGGCCCCTCGGCTAGCGCCTTATAAAGGCCCAACTTCTCACCAATTACCACCATGCCACTGTGAACGGCCGCGCCCAAATCTGTGACGAACTGCCCGATAAAAGCGTTCAGTTTGTTCATATCCAAAGCGGGGGTCTGTGCTGCACTCATTAGAATTCTCCTTCTCAGCAGATTGGCGCCGTTTCCAATCGGCGGCATCGCAGCTTTTTCAGCGTGAGAGCCTTTGCTAAAATGCCCTCGGCAAAAGCTTCTTCTCGGGGTTGTTTGCTGTGAGAAACGCGCCGTGTTTAGTTTTGAACGTCGCCTGACCGGCACAAGCTACCAGCCGTCGGCGTGCGGAGTAACGAAGAAACCCCGAAGAAAAGCCAAAATCAGAAACTTTGGCTTTTGGAAGTGGGAGTCATCCTTGGATACCGATGCCCCAAACTACAGATTTGGCGAGTTCCTGCTGGATGTGGGGCGGGGCTGCGTACTGAGGGGCGGAACGGAGATAAGGCTCCGGCCAAAGGTATACGACGCGCTTAAATACCTCGTCCAACATCCCGGGCGGCTCATCGAAAAGCAGGAACTGATCCAGGCTGTGTGGCCGGATGCCTTCGTAACGGATGACTCCCTCGTGCAATGCACCGTTGAGCTCCGCCGCGCGCTCGATGACCATGGCCAAAAACTGCTGAAGACCGTGCCCCGACGCGGATATGTCTTTGCGGCGTCCGTCACGCAGTGTCCCGCGAAAGCCGATCCTGTACCTGCGGTAATTCACTCAGGAGCACCCGGGAGCGCTCACGCCCCTCCGAAAAAAAATAGCAGGGACCTACCAGTCCCCCGTACGTCTCTTATTGGCCGAGAACAGCAACTGGCTGACGCCGCTAAACTGCTGCGCCGCAGCGACGTTAGGCTGTTGACTCTTACGGGAGCGGGAGGAAGTGGCAAAACGCGGTTCGGTGTGGCGTTGTCCTCGGCACTCGCGGACGATTTCACCGGTGGCGTCCGCTTCGTCGGCCTAAGCACAATCACGGATCCAAACTTGGTCGGAATGGCCATTACCGAAGCGCTTGGCATTCAGCAAGTGGCCAATCGTACGATGCCGCAGCTGATCGCAGAACAACTTCGAAACTCCGGTCCATTTCTGTTGCTGCTGGATAATTTCGAACAAGTGCTTCCGGTCGCTCCGGCGATAGCTGAAGTGCTGGAGGCGTGTCCATTTCTTAAAATTGTGGTCACCAGCCGAGCTTGCCTGCGAATCTACGGCGAGCAGGAATACCCCGTCACTCCCCTCACGCAAAATTCAGCTGTCGAGCTGTTCGTGCAGCGAGCGGCGGCTGTTGGACCAGGCTTCCGGATGACCGCTGAAAATTCGGTGGCGATCCGGGAAATCTGTTCGCGCCTTGACGGATTGCCCTTGGCCATCGAACTGGCAGCTGCGCGCACGAAGGTTCTCGCTCCGGGTGCCATCCTCGAGCGGTTGCAGCGTCGTCTCCAACTGCTCACGGGAGGCGCTCTCGATCTGCCCGAGCGGCAGCAAACCCTTCGCAAAACGATCGATTGGAGCCACGATTTGTTGAACGAGGCGGAGAGGAAATTGTTTCGGCGATTTGCAGTTTTCGCTGGTGGATGCACGCTGGAAGCAGCTGAGGCAGTTTGCAATACAAATCTTGATCTCGGCGTGGATCTTTTCGAAGGAATCTCTTCCTTGGTCGATAAGAATCTGGTTCAGCGCGTGGATCGCATCGAAATGGAACAGCGCTTTTCGATGCTAGAGACGATTCGGGAATATGCGCTTGAGCGATTGGATGAACACGGTGAAGAGCAAGCCGTGCGCCGTGCGCATGCAGCGTATTGCATGGTCCTCGCCGAAGAAGGAAATCCCGAATTGAACCCGACGGACCGAGTGCGCTGGCTCATGCAGTGCGATCCGGAAATCGACAATTTTCGAAGCGCGCTCGACTGGCTTTTCGAGACGCGAAACCTAGACTGGGCTTTGCGGCTATGCGGAGCCCTCTTTCAATTTTGGGAAATGAGAGAGCACCTTATTGAAGGACGCGCGCATATGGAGGCTGTGCTCCGTCTTGCTGCGGACAGTCACCCGAAGGAACGAGCGAGGTTACTGCAGTTTCTCGGCGCCATCGTCACGGCGCAGGGTGATTTTTTGGCGGCGGCGCGCTTTTTGGAGCAGGGTCTCGCGGTGTACGAAGAACTGGGCGATCAGTGGGGCATTGCGGTGTCTTTGAATGCACTGGCCGTATCCGCAAGAGATCGAGGCGACTACGCCGCCGCGCAAAGCAATTTCGAGCGCAGCCTCGCGTGCTGGCGCCTGCTCCCGGATCAATTGGCGATTGCGCGCTGCCTACACAATCTCGCAAACGTCTTGAAGGCGCGCGGAGACTATTCGCGTGCGCAATGGGCATTGCGCGAGGCCGCGCAAACCTTTGAACAACTCGGCGATCGTGATGGTGCGGCGTGGTCGATAAATCAACAAGGCGATATCGTCCGGGAAGAAGGCGATTTGCCTGCGGCGCGGCAATTATATGACCGCGCACTCTCGATGTTCCGCAAAACGGGTGACAAATGGGGAGTGGCACGTTCATTGACGGACCTAGGCTATATCGATTGCGAACAGAACAATCACGCGTCCGCGCACGCTGAATACCGTGAGGCGCTGGCAATTTCCTCTGAATTGGGCCATCGCCGCGGAATTGCGCGTGCCTTGGAAGGCTCCGCATGTCTCGCTCTCGCCGAAGGAAACAGTGTGCGCGCGCTGAAGCTCGCTGGGGCTGCGTCGCATCTGCGTCGGTCCATTGGCGCTCGGCTCACTCCGGCGGAACAGACGATGCTTGATCGGATGATTCAGCCGGCCTGGATCGCGCTCGGTGATGATGCGGGGCGCAAGGCCTGGAAAGAAGGTTCCGAGATGAACTTTGAAACAGCCATCCGATATTCGTTGGCAGATCCGGAAAGCGCTACTTGAGGTTAGCGGGATTGATAAGCCGACGAACGGCGCTAATGCGGTCGGCGGGAACACCTGCTCTGCGTGCATGCTCCCGGATCGTGTCCTCATCCGGCGCAAGATATACGCAGTACACCTTGTCTTCTGTGACGTAGCTATGCAGCCATTGAATCTGGGGACCGAGTTCGTTGAGCGCCTGCAAGGAACGCAGGGATACCGCTCGAATCTCCGCCTCGGATAGAGAGCCAGCTCCCGGAATCTCGCGTTCGATTACAAATTGAGGCACAGCGCCGCCAGTCTAACATAAACGCCAAAAACCGGCTGGAAACGTTCGCCGGACCCCACATTACCTCTCCAAAACCTCGCTAAACCTCATCGAAACGCCCTCCAAAAGACGTTCTAATCGCAAGTGCAAAGAATTAAAATCTCGCGCAACTCATTGAAAACACAAGGTCGTGGTGAGGTCTAATCGCAATTGCTATCGGCTGAAAGCAGTTGAGATTTCGGGTGAAGATGCTTCTAGCTCGACGAGTGCAGTCGATGATGCGCAAATCATTATGAAGCGTGCGGGAAGTGACGCTCTCGGCCTGAGTTGAATGTTGCGACCTGAGTTGAATGTTGCGAACCGCGCCGGTGGAAAATTGGCTGCGCGCGTCACACACCGCTGCTTCGGTTCGGCCAACGCCCGTCACGGAATCGACGCCCGAGTGCGGTTCTGCAAAGTATGCTATGCTGAATTCTTCCGCGCAGGGAGTCTTCAGTGCCTGCGGTTTCCCCTCGGGGCGTGGCTCAGCCTGGCTAGAGCGCCTGGTTCGGGACCAGGAGGTCGGTGGTTCAAATCCACTCGCCCCGACCATT
>JBOGMU010000328.1:0-3925 GCA_050746865.1 Candidatus Acidiferrales bacterium | reverse complement strand
GGCGCGGCAAGCAGCGCCCCTACGGCGGGCGTGACGGAGCAGGAATGAGCAATATGAGATTGCGGCGGCAAATCCGGGATGCCTTTTGTACGAGTGGGCGTTCGGCGCTTGTTTGGACGATGAGCGTGGGACTCTGCCTGATGCCTGTGGCGCCCTCTCTGCGCGCTCAGTCTGCTCCCGTTCAGAATTCGCCCCAAGCCGCTTCCGGGCAGGTGGCGGCGCAAGCGCAGGCACCGAGCGCGGTTGGTGAAGGGAGCACGCAAGTTCGAATTCCGCCTCCGCCGAGCGAGCCTACGTCGGCGAATGTGCTGCAATCGACTTCGGAAGTTGTGCGGATCGACATTCAGGTGACGGACAAGAACGGAAAAACGATCAAGGGGCTGAAGCCCGAACAGTTCACGATCACGGACGACGGCAAGGCGCAGAAGATTTCCACGTTTTCGTTTGAGGATATTGAGGCGATTCAGACGGCGGAGAATTCGGACGATTCGCGGCCCGTTGTGGTGGCTGTGGATACGCCACGAGGCGCAAATCCAGACACGGTGAGCACGGAAACGCGCGACCGGCGGATGATGGTGCTGTATTTCGATCTGAGTTCGATGGAAGCGGACGACATGTTGCGCGCGCGCGATGCGGCAACGAAGTTCGTGAATACGCAGATGCAGAAGGCGGACTTGGTTTCGGTGGTCGCTTATGGGACTCAGCTTTCGATCTGGTCGGAGTTTACGAACAATCACGCAACGCTGCTGAAGGCGATCGGCCGGCTCACGCCGGGAGTGAATTCCGAGTTGGCTGCGAACGATACGGCGGCTGCGCAGAACGGCGAATATGACGTTTCGCAGGATACGCAGGCGGCATTCACGCAGGACCAGACCGAGTTCAACACGTTTAACACCGACGCAAAGCTCGAGGCGATTGAGGGCCTGGCCAATGTGCTGTCCGCGATTCCCGGGCGCAAGTCGATCATCCATTTCACCGGTGGGATTACGCAGACCGGAGAGGAGAATCGCACCGAATTGCGTGCGGCGACCGACGCCGCCAATCGCGCGGATACATCGATCTATGAGATCGATTCGCGCGGGCTGTTTGCGTCGCCGCCGGGCGGAGATGTGACCGCTAGCGCGGCAACGGGGACGTCGCTTTTCTCGGGTGCGGCGGTATATGCGCAGACTGATGCGCGACTCGATTCGCGCGACACGCTCTCGACGCTGGCTTCGGATACGGGAGGGCGCGCGTTTTATGATTTGGGCGATCTGGCGGACGCGCTGCCGCAGATTCAGGCCGATAATCTGGGATATTATCTGGCCAGTTACGTTTTGCCTCCGAATACGAAGCATGATGGCTCGTGGCACCAGATTCGCGTAAAGCTGAAGGGTGTTTCGGGCGCACATGTGAAATCCCGCGATGGATATTACGCGCCGCGCGATTTCCAGCATTTGATGAAGCAGGATAGGGAAGATCAGCTTCAGGAGGCGATGGAATCGGACGACCCGATTGTGGAACTGCCGATTGCCGTCGAGACCGCCGCATTTCGCGTCAGTGCTCAGCAGGTTTATGTGCCGATTTCGGCGAAGATTTCTTCGAGCGCGCTCGAATGGGCCATGAAACATGATGAACATCAGGTCGGTTTCGACTTCGCATATGAGGTGCGGGTGCTGTTTCAGGGAGCGCCAACGGGAATTCCGGTGGTCGATCGGCGCGACACAATCAACGTAAAGCTCGACTCGGCCAATTTCGATGAGCAGAAACAAAACAACCTCGTGTATCAGGCGGGCGTGTTGCTCGCGCCGGGAAGAACGTATCGGCTGAAGTTTATTGCGCGCGAAAACGAATCGGGAAAGATCGGCACGTTCGAGCAGAATATTTCCATCCCACTAGAACCTGCCGATCGGATGACGCTCAGCTCCGTGCTGCTTTCCAGCCAACTCGTGCCGGTCCAGAAACAATCGTCCGTGACGACAAAGAGTGCGGGCGATAAAACGAAAAAGGGCGTGGTCACGCCGTTGGAGACGAATGGCGAGCAGATCGTTCCCAGCGTCACGCGTTTTTTCAATACGGGACAGACACTCTACGTTTTCTTCCAGGCGTACTACCCGGATAAGGGCGACAACGCGAGTTCGCTCTCGGCGGATTCGATTCGCGGCGCGCTGATTTTCTTCCACAACGGCATTCAGGTGAATCAGACGCCTCTCGTCGCGCCCACTGCGTTCAATTTGGCGACGCATACGGCTACGTTCCGGATTAGTTTGCCGCTGGCCAAGCTGGCGACCGGACGGTACACGGTGCAGGCCGTGGCTATTGCTCCCGGAACGCAGCAATCGGCTTTTGGCCGTGCTTACCTGGCTCTGGAACAGCCGGCAACGGCGGGAGCGGCTGGTGTCGCTCCTCCGCAAACTGCCACACCTTAGTTAGAGCGCGTAGTTGCCTATAGACAATGCAGTCTGCGTTTGTTCTCTGCCTTCCTTGATCTTCACGCGACGATTGATGCTGTCTCGCGCGCTGAGACAGAACCAAGGAAAGCATACCTGCTGAAGATTGCGTCAAAGCTGAAAGAAAAAACGTGCTCGGATGCACCCGCGTGGGTGTACATTTCCTACCGCTGGACGGCCTAACGTTAAGTCCTGCTTAGGGGTGTCACGTATGATCTCGGAAAAATCAGCTGCAAAGGGGAATTTCATGGAGCGATTTGCGCTAGCCCTGTTCCTCTGCGGATGTCTAGGTGCGAGCACATTTGCCGCCGATCGGGTTAAGACTGCCAACGGCGTGGTCGAATCCACCGCACCGCCAAAGGACGGTGTGCGGAGTTTCAAGGGGATCCCGTTTGCAGCGCCGCCCGTGGGAGAACTGCGCTGGAAGGAACCCCAACCCGTGAAGAATTGGAAAGGAGTTCGCAACGCCGACAAGTTCGGCGCGCGCTGCATGCAACGCAGCGGCGGCGACTACTGGTTCCGCAGTGATGAGATGAGCGAAGACTGCCTCTTCCTGAACGTGTGGACGCCGGCCAAATCAGGCAGCGAGAGACTCCCGGTGCTGGTCTACATCTTCGGCGGGGGCTTTCAGCAAGGTGACGGCTCGGAACCGCGCTACGACGGCGAGAACATGGCCCGTAAAGGGATCGTGGCGGTCTCCATCAACTACCGCCTGGGCATCTTCGGCTTCTTCTCGCACCCGGATCTGACGGAGGAATCGGCCCATCACGCATCGGGCAATTACGGTCTCCTCGACCAGGTAGCCGCACTCCGCTGGGTACAAAAGAATATCGCGGCGTTTGGCGGCGACCCGCGGCGCGTCACCATCGCGGGCGAATCGGCAGGATCGATTTCGGTTAGCGCCCTGATGGCTTCTCCGCTCTTGAGGGGCCTGATCGCGGGCGCGATTGGCGAAAGCGGCGCACTGATTGGCACCCTGCCGCCCCACCCGCTCGAGGAGACGGAACAGAACGGCGTGAAATTTGCCGAAACGGCCGGCGCCACCTCGATTGCAGGGCTGCGCGCGCTCAGCGCGGAGAAACTCATCGAACTGGCCACCCCAGCGCGCGGTCGCGGCGCGGGCGGTCCTGCAACGATTTCGTTTGGTCCAAACCTCGACGGCTACTTTTTGCCAAAGACGCTCGTGCAGATCTACGAAGCGGGCGAACAGGCGAAGGTGCCGCTCCTCGCCGGAAGCAACTCGGCAGAAAATGGGGCCGGCGCTGTCCTCGGACAGAACGAACCCACTGTTGAGGGCTTTACTGCCGCCATCCGTAGGCTTTATGGCGACAACGCGGATCAGATTCTGAAGGTCTATGCCCCGACGACGCCCGAGGAAGTGACGCAGGCCGCCACCGACCTAGCCAGCGCACGTTTCATCGCGTTCGGCACATGGAAGTGGACCGAACTTCAGGCGGCGAACAGCGACAAGCCAGTCTATCGCTACTACTATACGC
>JBOGMU010000327.1:0-32314 GCA_050746865.1 Candidatus Acidiferrales bacterium | reverse complement strand
GTCTTGCCCGCGCCGTTGGGACCGAGAAAGCCGAGGATTTCGCCCTTATTTACACCGAATGAGATGTGATCGACTGCGGTAATTTGGCCATAAGACTTCGTTAAATCTTTTACCTCTATCAATGCTTGCCTCCGTGCAAAGGGGGAGCCAGCAGATTGTCTGCTTTATGATGCTGAACCAAAGGAACTTTTATATCAAAAAAGCGACCTCAACGGTAAAACGCTATAAAAAATAATATGGCGTAAGTCGTTTAGACCGATTGGGCGGGATGAAGGTTAGCATGCAGCAAAGGTGACGCATCACAAAAAAGGCAAACTGCCCGGCCGGAAAGCGAGTGGACGGCTGCACAGGCAATTCCGCAGGGCGTCGAGCTGACGGGTGCAAAACTGGCCAAAACGGGCAGGCAACGGCCCCGCTGCGGCCGGCATCCAGAGACGGTGCGAGGAAGCGTGCGCGCGCCTAGGTGGCCTGGCCGGAGATGTTCGTTGACACTCTCTGGCTCTTTTGTTATTCAAGTCGATTCGCCGCGTGAGCATTGGACTTCCAGACGCCTTCCGGGTTGGGGCGTATCTGAGAAAAATTCACAAAGGTGCCATGGCTATACAGAAGACGTATGCCCACAAACAAAAGAGCGTCAACGTCTGGGCTGAAAATCTCAAGC
Organism: Candidatus Acidiferrales bacterium; assembly: GCA_050746865.1. Taxonomy (GTDB): domain Bacteria; phylum Acidobacteriota; class Terriglobia; order Acidiferrales; family UBA7541; genus Palsa-295. The sequence continues at coordinate 31,653 of JBOGMU010000327.1, read as the reverse complement.
ACGCACCTGTGCGCATGAGTTCGTTGCGTTTTATAGCTTTGCTTTTTGTCTGCGCGGCTCTGATTGTGGAAGCCGGCTGCCACAAAGGTTCCATTACGGCTGTCAGCATCAACCTGGACCCCAGCACGACGCAAACTCTGGATGCCGGGCAGTCCGTGAATGTGAGAGCGACTCTCGCCGGCGACACGACGAACAAGGGCGTTAAGTGGTCACTCACGCTCAATGGAAACATCTGCAGCAGCGGCACCGGTGCGGGGTGCGGCACGCTTTCTAATGTGACGAATACGTCGGTGACGTATACTGCTCCGACGGTTTCAGCGCAGGCTTCCTTTACGCTTACGGCGACCTCGGTGTTCGATCCGGTGATTACTTCTACCGTGACGATGACGACCGTGATTGCGCCGCAATTCAAGCCAAATATTACGATTCCTGCCGCAGCAACGAATGGCCAACCCTATTCGAGTAGCGCTACGACCGGTATTTCCGCGCAATACGGCGTGCCTCCGCTTACGTATTACATTGCCTCGGGCAGCCTGCCCGCCGGCCTGAATCTGAATCCAAATTCAGGAGAAATCGTTGGCACGCCAACATTCACGGGGAGCGGGTCTCAGACTTACAATTTCGTTGTGCAGGTAAAGGATTTCAATGGCGTCACCGCGGCAACTCCGCTGCCGCTTTCGATTACTGTGTCAGGTCCGCCGCCGCTTTCGGCATCAGGGTCTTTGCCTCAGGGCTTTGTCGGAGCGCTCTATAGCGGCAGCATCACCGCGAATGGTGGGGTCACGCCGCTCACGTTCGGCATTTCCACCGGCAATTTGCCGGCCGGGCTTACGTTGAACAGCAGCGGCCAGATCACCGGTACGCCGACGGCTACCGGCACGTCATCATTCACCGTATCCGTGACGGATTCAGCGGTGCCGACGCATCAGAGCGCTTCGGTGCCCGGTTCGATTACGATTAGCAATCCGCCCGCGTTTCATATTACGACCACATCGCTGCCAAACGGCGCGACGGCTGCAGGCTATAACCAGCTACTTCAGGCGCAAGGCGGCATTCCGCCGTATACGTGGACGGTTGTTACGGGTCAGCTTCCGGCGGGACTAACACTGTTAAGTCAATCGAACAACACCGGATTGATTTCGGGCAATCCGATTCTCGCGGGTACAAGCACGTTTACCGTGCAGGTGACCGACTCCGATAGCACCCCTGCCGTCCAGACTGCGAAGCTGCCCATAACAATCAACCCGGGAACTAACAATAATTCGCTTTTCAATGGGACTTATACGTTTTTCTTCCAGGGCTTCGATGTGGGCGGCCCGGTGTCCATTGCGGGCACGCTCACGTCCGACGGGAACGGCAACATCACTTCGGGCTTTGAAGACAGCAACCGGACCGAAGGCATCGTTCAGAATGCGCGGCTCGGCGGTACGTATTCGATTGGGATCAGCGGCGCGGACGGGCGCGGCGTATTACATCTGATTGTGAATCCTGGCGTGCAAGCACCGTTGAACATCGACTACCAGGTTGTGCTCGAATCGGACGGAACGATCCGCATGATCGAGAACAACAACACGAACACAAATACCGACATTTACTCGACGCATGGCTCCGGCGTGATGAAACCGGTTTCGCAGTCGACGTTTAGTGTGGGGAGTCTCAGCGGCAATTACGCATTCGAATTTACGGGGCAAGATTACAACGCGAAACCAGCGGCACTTGCAGGCGTGATGCATGCGGATGGCGTAAGCAAGATGACGCCGATCACGAGCGACATTAACGACACCGGTACGCTTTCGCAGCTACAATCGCCTTCGGGGACGTTCTCTTTTACGGCGAGCAACCTGCGAGGAACAGCTACGCTCCTTTATTCGCTGCCAGGAAAATCACAAACGCAGCTTCAGTTCGCATTCTATTTCGTGTCTTCATCGGACGTGTACTTTGTCGAAACCGACGTGCCTTCGATCACGGATCAATTTCCGCGACTGAGCGGGGAAGCGATTCTGCAACAAACGGGCGCTACGTTCGGCGCATCGTCGCTCGCGGGCAACAGCGTTGTGACAGGGACCGGTTTCGACGGCAAGAATTCAAGTGTAATGGCAGGCCTTCTTACGGCCCCAACATGTAATGGGACGACGGCGGATGTCTCGCTCTCGTATGACCAGAACGCGGGCGGGACGATTTCGTCTGTCACGCCGGCTGCATCTACCTGCGTCGTCGCTACGAACGGACGGACCACGTTTGGGAATCTCGACCCGCGTTTCGGCGTGGCGTATCTCACGGGCCCGGGCCAAGGCTTCCTTCTAGGTGGAGATGCGACCGTGACAACGGGCCGGCTCGAATTGCAGTCGCCGATGAGCTACACATCAAGTATGGTCGAGGGGAGCTATGCGCTCAGCGCGTCATTGCCGCGCGATACAAACACGGCCAGCACTATTGGTCAGCTCGTTTCAAACGGAGGCAGCAATCCCAGCCTCGTCGGCACTCTCGATGAAGTCGACCCGCCTGGGAATTCGGCGCGTCTTGGCGAGGGTTTGCAGTTGAATGTCGCCGCGCTTGCCGCAAACGGCCGCGGAACGATCACTAACGGACCGCCACATGGGTTCCCTGCGAACCTCGTGTTCTACATGGTGTCTCCGAGCCAGATACGGATGATATCGGTCGATGCCGATCCAAATAATGAGCATCCTGACGTAATCGAGTTGAAGCACTAGCAGGCTACGAAGAAAGACAGAAGCAGTGCATCAGGGGCTGAAGCTCTATTCGTTTTGCGACTCTTTACGGCGGGGTCCGAAGCCCCGCCCTACGATTTCCCGTAAATTTCCTCTAGCCGACCAACGATCAAAGGGACGGCTGCTGGGCAGGGACGGTCTGGAAGGACTCTTCGAGCCGTTTGGGGACTGCCAGAGCGCGAGTAATCGCGGCGGCCCCAACCGTGTTCCCTTCGGAATCGTTTACGGGAGAAACCGAGGTCGAAACGCGAATTTCGGTTCCATCTTTTCGAAGGTGGACCGTTTCGTACGATTCTACGTGCTCGCCGCAATTCAGTTTTTCGAGCACGGACTGCAATTCCTCGTAGCGCTCCGACGGCAGCAGAAGATTCCCGAACTTGCCTAGCACTTCACTAGCGGTGTAGCCGTAGAGGCGCTCCGCGCCCGCGTTCCAACTGACGATCGTGCCAGCTAGTGTCTGGATAACGATGGCGTCGCTCGAGAATTCAATGATCGATGCCAACTGGGAGAGCCGTTCCTCGACGCGCTTACGTTCGGCGATTTTGCTCTTCAGCTCCTGGTTCGCGCGCATCAGATCGGCTGCGCGCGCGGCGATTTCGTTCTTGTGTTCCCAGTCGTTTCCGTAGGATTGAAGATCCGCGCGCAAGAACCCGATGAAAGCGCGCCAGGAAAAATTGTCGAGCAGAAACGGCAAAAGCACATCGGTTATCGTGGTGCCCGCCTGAAGGAGCCTATTGGCTGCGGTTATATTGTGGAGAGATTGTTCGTAACGGTGAACCGAACACCAGCGGGCGCCAGCGGACGTGAAGAGTTCCTTTTCTTTTTTAGACTCTAGATGTTCCTCGATTTTTTGCACGAGCGCGCGAGTCTTACCAAAGCACTCCACTTGCTGCTGAACGAGCGGCTCAACATCGCTGCCCGCGCGTATGAAGATTTCGGTGGTGAGTTGCACGACCTGATTGGAAATGGCGAGGACCTGCTCGGCCATCTGCAACTTGGCTTCGATCATGCTGCGGCGATGTGGACTGATATTGGGGCTCATGCCGGCTTTTTCTCCGTCAGCAGTTCGCCGATTCTGTCGAGCAAGCGCTGAAAATCCACAGGCTTTGAGAAATAGTCGTCGCAGCCGACGGCGACGGCCTTGGAACGATCATCGATCAAGGCGTGGGCGGTCACAATGATGACGGGAATCTCACGCGTCGCGGATTCGGACTTCAGAAGTCCGATGGCCTCCCAACCATCCATCCCCGGAAGGCTGATGTCCATGAGTATGAGGTCCGGCGTCTTCGCGAGGGCCAAAGAATAACCGTCCGCGCCGTCTGGCGCTGTGACAACGGTGAATCCTTTACGCTCGAGGCGGCGGGCCAGCATTTGGCGATTCGGTTCGTTGTCCTCGACGATTAGGATTTTCGGCACGATTTAGCCCCGGCTTGCTCTTCGAAGCATGCTTTTTAAGTTTCAATCGGGCCCGAACGGCTCAATGACAGGGCACTTAGATGCAGTTTGCCCTTGAGGAACTTTTACCTGTTTTGGAGGGTGTGCAGAATAGCCGGTTAGTACTATTTTTGTGCCGACCCAGTACTAATCGGAAGCATCAGGCACGCGCGTTGTCTTGTTTGACAACGCCGGAGCCAAATTGTGTGGCAGCGGCGGCTGGAGCGCCTCTGCCGGGGTCCACTAACCGCCGATCATGACGGTCATGCAGCCCAGGATGATGACTCCGCCATGGGCTGTTTGGTCGCCTAGCCGGGCGGCAGGCAGGTTGCCGATCATGACGCTGCTGGAGCCCTTGACTATCGTGTCCGGCGGGCCGACGCAAGTAGCCATGTCTGTGACGCGAGCAGCGGGCAGCATGCCGATCATTACGGTCGGTTCGCAGGGAGGCAGGATGGGGCCACCGACGTGGGGAACCGGGCCGGTCGCCATGGGGCATGTGTGCATGTCCGAAACACGCGCTGCTGGTGGCATTTTGATCCTGCCTCTCCAACTGGGGCGCGGCAAACAGCGCCCCTACGAATGATAGTACCTGCGCATTACTAACAGCTGCTAGCGACATCGTCAAACGACGCGAGATGCTAACGGACAACAGAAATCATCCGACTGGAACGAGCCAACCGCTACAAAGCGATCCTTGTCGCCACTTCGGCGGCGAATCGGGGGCGCAGCAAGCATGCGCCCCTACATCTACGGTCCGGAGAAATTGACAGTAGACAAGAGTTGCTGTGCCACAACGACTATGCCAGCTTGATGCCGAACTTGCCTCCACTGGATGTGTTGGCGTCGTCGGCCGCCTCGGGCTTGGTGGGACTGGTCGTGCTCGCGCCTTCGCCTGAACCTGCCGCGCCGCCACTATTGATAAGAACCATGGTGCCGGTGATGGCCACTCCGGCGGGACCAATGTTCACGAAACTACTGCCCGCTTTGATCGTGAGTTCCACACCCGCTTCGATGACTACGTTCATGCCGGCCTTGAGATGGATTGCCGTGCCCGCTTCGTGCGCGTAATTCATGCCGGATTTTTCGTAGAGATTCTGGCCGATCTGCAACGAGACATTCTGACCGGCTTTCTGATTGATATTGCCCGTCACATTGAGATGGGAGTCTCCGCCGATGTCTTCCATATGATCTTTTTTGATTGTTAGGCTGCGATTGTTGCCTACGTTTTCACGGGAATCGTTTTCGATGAAAACGTCCATGTCCTTTTCCGCGTTGATGAAGAATTGCTCACTGCCCTTCTTGTCTTCGAAGCGAATTTCATTGGCGTTCGCGGCGGCACCACTTTTGGAACTGCGGGATCGAAGCGCCGAGACGGTGCCGTTATCGGGCAACACATACGGGACATTCTGATCGGCGTTGTAGACGCGGCCGACGATAATCGGGCGGTCAGGATCGCCCTCGAGAAAGCTGACCATGACTTCCTGGCCGATGCGCGGGATGAACATGCCGCCCCAGCCTTTGCCGGCCCATACGTGGGAAACGCGAACCCAGCACGAGCTGTCCTCGTTTTTTTGACCGAGGCGATCCCAGAAGAACTGTACTTTCACGCGGCCATATTTATCGGTGTAGATTTCCTCACCGCTCGGTCCGGTAATGACCGCCGTTTGAAGGCCTTGGACGAAGGGTTTTGGGGTCATCCGCGGGGCGCGATATTGAAAGGATGCGTCGACGCAGGAGAAGCGATTCGAATAGTGCGACGAAGCTTCACCGCCTGAATTGTAGGTGCCAGCATTGGACGCGACGTGCTGGACATCAGTGAGCAAATAACACTTATTCATATTGTCGCGCTCGAACTCTTCGAGGTCGAAATTGAATCCAGAGGCGAGCGAGCGGCAGATACTAGAACCGGAAGCAACTTCATGAGGTACTTCTTCTTCCTGCATCCGGATTTTTGCAATAGCGTTGCCATCGGCACCCGCGGAGTACATGCCAGGATAATCATAGATTTCATAATCGCTATTCTTGGCGACGGGATAGATGGTCGGGTCGGTGGCGTTGAGATTAGCCGCGGGCGTTTCGAAATTGTAGTCGCGGAGGGTGTATTTGCCGGTGCGAAGTTCCTGCTCAAGCTGAAAGCTGGTCACTACCTCTTCAACTTGCGCAGCGGAATTGGGCGAGTAGCGGAACGAAGATTGTACGGGACAATTCTGATGCGCGCTTGGCGCGTCCGCGAGAACGAGAGTGTGCTTATCTTCGGAGTGCTCGAAGAAATAGTAGATTCCGGCGTGCTCGAAAAGGCGTGAGATGAAATTGAAATCGGTCTCGCGGTATTGGACGCAATATTCCAGCGGATTATAGGTGCCACTGAGAGATTTTTTGTAATCAGACGATGAGAACCCATCGTCCCCAATAACATCGTCGAAGATATCGAGTATCGATTCCTTTTGAAAGATTCTGCAGTCGGCGCTGCGCGTGAGGAACCAGAGCCAGGGAACGACGTCCATGCGGTAACGGGCAAAATTGGCGTCGCTGCCGCTTTGGGCAAAACGGTTGACGTAACCGTTCCAATAGCGGAACGAGGAGCCATCGGCCATAGCCATTTTGATCGTGACATTCTGGCCGACGATATCCTTGAAGGAAATATCCTTCTTCTCGGATAGGAGGTCGAGACTGAAGTGGAAAAGGCGCGATATGCCTTCATGACCAGTGAAGCCCGCCAAAAGTAGGACGTCATCGCCCAGAGGCGTGGTGAGCGAGATGAACCTATTTTCCTGTGTGAACTTTCCTGAGCTAGCCAAGCTTGACCTCCGGACCTTGAGCGATGGTTCTCAAATGGAGACTCCAGCATCGAGCCGGTTCGCAACGGTGTGCATGTTCGTCAAAGAGTCTACGTTATCTGAAACAACGATGTTGGCGGCTGCGGCTTTGACAATCTTAATGATCCTGCCGACGCCCTTCATGACCTGCTGAGCAATCTGCTCGCCGCCGTAATGAGAAAACGGGAGCTTTGGATCCACTTCGTAAGCGTAGGCCGAAAAAGGGTAATCGACCGGGTAGTTCGCGTGGGAAATGACGCCGGACCGAGGAGCCATTTTGACAAGATCTACATTTTTTTGAACCGCGCTGGCCTGACAGGAAAGGCAGTTGCGCATGTACTGCGTAGGATCGAAATGGTGCTGAGACTGCCAAACGTGCGTCAGTTCGTGAATCAGCGTCTGTTCGTCGTAGGAAGCGCCCATATTCATCACATTGATGCGCTTGGTTGTGCCCGGAGGGAAATTGATTACAAGAGTCGCCGTGAAGGCACGTCCTTGGGCGCCGGCCTTATTGCCGATCCAGACGCGGGAGAAATCGATGCTGCTGCCGAAGACTTCGCTGACGCGGCTTGGGAGATGCGCGGCGTCGATGAGATGGAAGTTGCTGCGAATATCGTGATACGCATGATATCCGGCCCGGCCTATCAGGAAGGGAATAGCGGCAGGTGTTGCCAGAATCATCCCGCGCGCGAACGACGGAACATGCGGCAATGAGGTCGTAAAGGCATGCTGCAATTCGGCGATGAGAGCTTCATTGGCGCTGTCACCGTTGCCGCAAGGCGTGAAATTACCCGCCCCTGTGGAAGAGACGGCGGCGAGGCGCACGGTCTGGATTGCGTGACCGAAGAAACCGAGATCGCGATCGTCGACCTGCGCGACTCCGAGTGCGCCTGGCACACGGGCTTGTGGGTTGCTCATGCTGTTTTCCGACCGCTTGCTCTTTTCACGTCAGGAATATTGAAACGCACCGTCTGCGCCGATACTCACGCGAATCGATTGCAATTTTTCGCCCTCCGCCATGCGTCCGAGAAGCTGGCGAGAAATATCGGGCAGAAGGGAATTGGTGAGAATGTTATCGACATTACGCGCGCCGGATTCGACTTCGGTGCAGCGTTTGGCGACCTCGTCGATCAGCAAGTCGTCATAGGTGAGCGCGATTTTGTGATTTTCCTGGATGCGGCGCTGAATTTTGCCGAGTTTCAGCGTAATGATCTTTTTCAACGCCTCGTCGCGGACCGGGTAATAGGGAACGACGACCATGCGTCCGAGAAACGCCGGCTTAAAGATTTTGTTCAGCTCGGGCTTGAGCGTATTGACGAGGGCCGAAGCGTTCGGCATCGTTTCGGGATCGGCGCACAGCTTCATGAGCTGATCGGTACAGGCATTCGTGGTGAGAATAATGATGTTGTTGCGGAAGTCGATTTCGCGGCCTTCGCCGTCTTCCATGCGACCCTTGTCGAAGACCTGGAAAAAGAGTTCAAGCACATCCGGGTGCGCTTTTTCGACTTCGTCGAGAAGAACGACGGAATAAGGACGGCGACGGACGGCTTCGGTGAGCACACCGCCCTCGCCGTAGCCTACATATCCCGGAGGGGAGCCCTTCAGCGTGGAAACGGTGTGCGCTTCTTGAAACTCTGACATGTTGATGGTGATCAAGTTGTGCTCGCCGCCATAGAGCAGGTCCGAGAGCGCGAGCGCGGTTTCCGTCTTGCCGACGCCGCTGGGGCCGACGAGCATGAAGACGCCGACAGGCTTGATAGGGTCATCGAGGCTGGCTCGAGATGTCTGAATGCGCTGACTGATCACATCGAGCGCAAACGGCTGCCCTATTACACGGTTCCCGAGATGCTCCTGGAGCGAAAGGATCGTGGCGATCTCGTCTTTGAGCATCTTGCCGACGGGAATTCCAGTCCACGCGGAGATCACTTCGCCTACGATTTGGGCATCGACGCAGACGCGGATGAGGCCGGTTTCGCCTTGCAAGGTGGAGAGCTCGTTTTCAAGTTTTGAGAGTTGAGAACGAAGCTGGTCCGGAGTCTGCTCGGGCGCGGCTGCAGGGGCGGCGGTGGCGACGGCAGCGGTTGCCACGGCACCGGTTCCAGCGGAGGCTACGGCAGCGGCGGCAGAATCGCCATTACCACTTTCGGTGGGCGCTGCTTTCGCAGCGGCGGCGCCACGTTCGAGTTTTTCGCGAATCTCGCGAATTTGGACGACCAAGCCCTTCTCCTTATCCCACCGATCTTGAAGGGCTTTAAGATTTGCTTGTACTGATGCTTTTTGCGAAGCGAGTTGCTCGAGACGCTCGGTGTGATCGACGCCGACGACCATTTCACGGTCGAGGATGCGTTGCTGGACGTCGAAGTCATCGATCTGGCGGACCGCGTCTTCGATGGCAGCGGGCGTGGCGTTCTGTCCGAGCGAAAGTCGCGCGCATGCTGTATCCAGAACGCTGACGGCCTTGTCTGGAAGCTGGCGACCCGCGAGATAACGGTGCGACAAGCGCACGCCGGCGGCCACGGCTTCGTCGAGGATGCGGACTTTGTGGTGCTTTTCGAGCGAGCCGACGATGCCGCGCATCATGACCATGCATTGCTGTTCGGTAGGCTCTTCGACTTTTACAACCTGGAAGCGGCGAGCCAGAGCAGGATCCTTTTCGAAATATTTTTTGAACTCGGCCCAGGTGGTAGCGGCGATAGTGCGGAGTTCGCCGCGCGCAAGGGCCGGCTTGAGCAGGTTGGCGGCGTCATTCTGTCCGGCCTGGCCGCCCGCGCCGATCATGGTATGCGCTTCATCGATGAACAGAATGATGGGCGTGGGAGAGGATTTGACTTCCTCGATAAGGCCCTTGAGCCGATTTTCAAATTCGCCTTTGACGCCGGCACCGGCTTGAAGAAGGGCGAGGTCAAGAGTGCGAACCATGACGTTGCGAAGCGGCGGCGGAACGTCGCCTTGGGCGACGCGAAGGGCGAAGCCTTCGACGACAGCGGTTTTGCCGACGCCCGCTTCGCCGGTGAGGATGGGGTTGTTCTGGCGGCGGCGCGTGAGGATGTCTATGACCTGACGAATTTCAAAGTCGCGGCCGAGAACGGGGTCGATCTTGCCGTTTTTGGCGTTCTCCGTGAGATTTACCGTGAACTGGTCGAGATTGGGCGTCTTGCCGCCGATCGCACGGCCGGGAGCCGCGGGCGCGCCCTCGGCGTCCGCGACGGCCGTAACAGTTTCCTCGGAGGAGTCAGCGACGATTTTGGCGAATTCGTTGCGGAGCGCTTCGGGCTGGATTTTCTGAAATTCGTGGCTGATCTCGCGGGTGATGCGGGCGAGCTCGTCGTCAGTCACGAGAGCGAGAATTGTGAAGCCGGTGCGAACTTGCGAGGCGTTAAAGTCGATCGAACCGATCGTCCAAGCCTGGGTGAGCATCTTGAGCACGCTAGGACTGATGGCGGGCGTGCGGGCGTTGCCGGATTTGAGCTTGTCCATGCTGCGCATAAGCTCGCCAGTGAGGCGGGACTTATCGATGCCGAAATGTTTGACGATCTTTGCGAAGTCAGACGCCTGCGACTCAAGCATTTTCGTGAGGTAATGTTCGATTTCTATGTCGTAATTTGTGCGCGAGAGACAAAGGCCGGCGGCGCTTTCGAGCGCCGAACGCGCCTGGTCGTTGAGTTTGCCGATAAGTGCTTTCAGGTTCAGGCTCATGAGATACCTCGCAGTCAGAGATTTAGAATCGTTTCGTCCGGATCGCGGGAAAGCGGCGCCGATTTCAGCCAAGTAACCCAGCCGAGACGAGGGGCTGTGGCTTCAGCGGCGCCGACTTCGCAGCGCGGGACGTCATCGCGCTTCAGGATCAGCTGAATTTCAAAATCGAATTCATCATTGGAAAAGAATCGCGTGATGGCCTTCAAAGATTCGTAGGCATCGCCATCGGGGAGAAACTGACGGTACTTTTCCAGCGGCATTGGGCCGAGCTTGACGCGAACGCGGGATTGCTGGTCCCAGATTTCATCGCCAACGACGGCACCCATGCCGAGGCGTTCGGAATCACCCTCTTCTTCGCCGACCGCGCATTGCGTCGAGGTATCGAGCCGGTACCAGCCTCCTACGAATTCCTCTATGTCGACTGGCACGTCAAAATAGGCCATCAGAACCTGCTCGAGCGCCTGAGCGGAACGAGACTGGCGGGCTAAGAGGCCCGCGAAATGAAGCAATCCGTCGTCGCCCAGAGATTGGCGCCCGCCGAGCCCGGAAGTACCGAGACCGATCAGGTCGCGCATGTGGTGTTCGAAGAGATCTTCAGTGCCGCTCGAATGGGTGACTGGAAAGCGGTATTTCTCCCACGCACGATGAAAGAAAGAAATCATGCGATGGTGAAAGATATCGAGGAAGGATTGGAAGGAGCGGTCTTTCGCTCTTTCGCGTTCCAGAATCATCTCCGTGTAGCAGTACGGGAGCACGCCCATGGGGCCGGTGAGGCCCATAAAATTGACCATCATCTCCGGCGGTCCATCCTCGGGCCAATCGATCTTCTGGATGGAGCTTGCGGGAAAACCGAGAGACGTATTGCCGCGGAAACGCACGGCTTCATCGTCAGGATTGGAGAATCTACCGACCGGGCGGCGCACCGGGGCAAGCCGCTGTAGGAGCGTGACCGCCTGAAAGAACTCGAACGACCAAGGCTCCTGGTGGAGCGCATCTTCGAGCGGCGATTTTTCTAGATCAATATCCTGCGTCCTGCTCTCGGTTGCCATTCGTGCAACGGCGCCTTTCTTTGCGGCGTGGTAACGGCTAATTGCGTGAAGCTATTGAGCGAGACGCTCAGCCCTAGAAACCGCTCGAGAACGGCAGCAAAGAGATACGCTCCGCTGCCGACGAACTGCGATTCATCGAGTTCGATTTCGATGCGCGTACCTCGCGCAAAAGTGATGCTGTTGTTGCCGGAAACGCGGGTGAAATGCTTTGCGCTGTGTACGCGAAGGATACTCTCGATTACGTTCTGAGAATAGGCTGAGCGGCCGATATCGTAGAGGCGCAATATCTGCTGCAGCGCATCGCGGCCGCCTTCGACAAGGGAAAGGTAATTAAGAGAGAGGTGCGAGATAAGGCGCCACATCGTGCTTTTGCCGGATGCGGGGCGAACGGCTGGCGTCGGCTTGCGCAGCGCGACGATTCGCTTGAATGACGACGAGCCTTCCAGCTCGAAATCGCCGTCTTCGTTTCCAAAAGGCAGGCGCGAAGGCAGATCGCGGTTCGTGCACGTGGTCCTTATCGACAGGATGCTCGAATCGGGATTCATCGGCTGCATCGAAAGATCGACGAGCGAGAGAAACATGTCAGTACCGTCGTCGTTAGGACGTTCCGAGGGACGGCGGCGGGCAAGCCAAAACGCGGCTTGTTTACGGCCGCGTGTGGAATGGCGCAGCGAATAAAAGGGTTCGAAGGTCGAGGTCTGCTGCGTGGAGGTGTTAATGCAGCCCACTTCATCCACGGAAAATACTTCGGTGGAATAGGGACGCCGGACATCCGGGACAATCAAATACTCGTACTTGCGCTGAGTAAGCTGAATCGGCTCGGCAACCTGGGTGAAAAGATTGATCACAGGGGCACAGCCGAGGCGAAATGACTTTTTAGAAATTTCGAGCTCAAGGCGCTGCCGGCGATCTTCGCCCTCTACTTCGGAGATCAGAAAAATGAATTCTACGGCATCTTTGAAGCCTGCCTCCCACACGGGCGCGAGTTCAGCAACGTCAATAAAAAGGAATTTCTCCGGGAAGGCAAAGTATTCCATCAGCAGAGCATGTCCGAAGAAGGAGCGGTCTACTTGGGGGAGCAGAGTCTCGCCAGGTTCAAAACCGACTTGGCACAACGCTCTCACGGGCAATGTGACTGGAGGCACCTTCGAGCCGGGGGTGGGATCGCGGACGATGATGCGAGTAAGCCGCGTGAAGAGCAATTCATACAACGTGTTGATAACGCCGCCCTCGCCATTCAGATAGAAGCGGAGGCGATCAATTTTCAATTCTTTCAGACTTACATCCGGAGCGGCGCGCAGCTCGACGCGGACTGCGGCTGTTGAGTCGACCGTTTTTACGGGCGGCTGCAAACGACTCGGGGCGCGGAATTCGCCAGAGGTTACGCTTACAGGCCATAAAGTCGTGTCGTAGCAGGTCTTGAATGTGCAAGGGACGCCGGCTACGGGCCGCGAGAAGAGCGAGGAACCGCGGGGAATGGGAAGGCCCGTAGTGAGCTTGCCCTTTTCCGGATCGAGTTGAAACTCGACGATGGACATGGACGGGAGAGGCCGCACAAGCTGTGGATACACCACGCTGAGCAGCGCTTCGCTGATCTCCGGGAATTCGTCATCGAGTTTCAGGTGAACGCGCGCGGCGAGAAACGCAAAACCTTCCAGGAGCCGCTCAACATGGGGGTCTTCGCACTTTGTGGGCTCCAGCACGAGCCGCGAGGCCACCTTGGGATTTTTTTCGGCGAACTGAGCTGCCATCTTGCGGATGTAATCGAGTTCGCGTTCGTAGTAGACGAGCAAATCGTCACGCATTCGGCCCTCCGGAGACGCGACAATTGCTGGAACGGAGTTCGACTACAGTATCGAAAGACACGGGTTCGGGAGCCGGATCCATCGCAAGCAGGCCCTCGATTCGGAAGCGCAGTTCCTGGATGCCGCCGTCTCCCGATTCGACCGGCACGAGGCGGACATTGAGAAGGCGCGGTTCGAAGATCTTGATCGCAGCCATCAATTGGCGCAACAATTTGGCGCGATCTGGCGCGGAGGCGGCGCCATAGCTGGAAAAATCCGGCAAGCCGTACACGTAAACGGAGCGGTTCAACTCTTTGAGGCTCTCATCTGGATCGATGAAAATCCTGCGGCTGTTGAGGAACCATTCGAGGTCGCGTTGTACAGCCGCCTTCATCAAGCGAACCGATTGCGAACGGGTGAGAGGAGCTTCGGACGCCGTCTTGGGCTCCCTATCGATTAAGCGGTCCAGCACAGACAGCGTGACGGTGACATCGCCTTGGGTACGCGCCATTGTGACGGATTATCCTGCGCTCAGCGCGCGCACAGGGTCCAGGCGACAGATGCGCTCAAATATTTTCTGTCTCTCGGACGAGTCGTCCTGGATTCGCCTGCTGAGCTTCATCAGCGTAATGAGGGCGGCTGCTATTATCTGGCGGTCTTCCCATTCGTCGAGTTTATGGTTTTCGATTGCAGCGGCCAAATCCTCAAGGAGGGGCTGTGCAATGGCGTCCTTGCCGGCGGCGGCGCAGATCTCGACGAGCTGAAGCTTTCGCTGGAACCGGCCGCGGCCCGACGTCTGACGAGCGATTTCCTCTTGCATGATGCTGAATGCTTTTTCTTCCTGTCCTGCCTTCAGCGCTTCGGTTGCGAGGGCGTAGCTGTCCGCAGATTTGGATGGCCACGACGGCTCGGGCGCTGATTCGGGCTGTGAGGTAGCGGGTTCAGCGGCTGCATCGCCTTCCGGCGCTCGCGGCGGCTTAAACGCGGGGCGCATCAACTGCACGAGCCATGCGCGTGTTTCGGCGTTGGCTGCGGGCGTATCGTCGAGCATCGTGGCATCCAGCAGCTCGGGCACATCGTGGAGCAGAACTTTCAATTCCAGACGAATGGCCGCGGCGATGGGTTCGTAGTTGGTTCCCAGAGCGGCGCAGGCTTCGACGACATGGCGTTGCAAATCGAGCCAGGCGCGACTGCACGGCAGGGACATAGCGTTTTCGGCCGTCTCGAGGAGCTCATGCCATTTTTCTGCAAGCGCGAGGCGCTTGATTTGCTGGCGAAGCTCCGTCGGTGGCGCTTCCAAAAGGGCAGCATCGGAAAGGCGCGCGGCGGCGCGGAGTTCGCCCCAACGAAGACCTCGCATCATCAGGTAAGGTGCTGGGCTGTGCGGTTCGCGCTGGCGAAGGAAGGCCCCGGCTTTCGCGACGTTCGCGATCATTTCGCGGCGGTCGGCAGGTTCAGAGCTTGTCATTATGGAAATGACGATGCTCGGAACCGCACTGCGACCGGCGCCTGCCGCCGTACCTGCGCTTATTGCGGAACCGTCTGCATTAGACTCCGCAGCAGCGGCAGTTTCTTCGATGGGATCCGGTTCTGTTTCGCGTTTCTTCTGGAGCAGGCCGTGGACCGTATGACGAATCTCCTCAAGAGTGGCCTTTAGTTTTCCCAGCGCGGGTCCGGCGTTGCCGAACTTTTCATCGCAGGCTTCGTCTAGACTTTTGAGGACGGCGAGGCAGCCATCGAGATCTTTTTCGGTCTGAACGTAAAATGCCTTCGGTGTTTCATTAAATGCTTTGTCAAACTCTTCGGCGCTAAGCTTCCCTTCGTTGATGCGCTGCGCGCGCTGGTCCCTTTCTTTATCGCCGAGCGTGGGCACGTCATAACCCACGAGCCGGGACTCTTTGTACTTGAAAAATCCGTGAGCGGTGCGTGTCAGCGGGACGCTCTTTAGCGGAATGTCGAGAGCGGTTCCAAGCCAATCGAGCGGCGCCGCGCGGAGTTCCAAGTCGCCATCTTCAATGGGTGGGAACAGCGTGTCCCAGAAATTGGCGATGAAACCCTGGCACAAAGAGAGGCCTTGCTGGAGGCCGCCGAAGCCCTCGGTGCGCAAAAGCGCGTCGCATAGCCATGCGGCCAGCTGAAGATCCTTTGTTCTGGTCGCGAGAGCTTCCTGGGTGGTCTTCAGGACGAAAGGAAGATCGGCGACTTTTCGCTCCTGCTGCCATTCGCCTTGATTGAGGCCGTCGTCCTCGCGGCGCGCTTCCTTGATCTTGTCGTAGATAAGCAGCTTCGAGTCGTAGCGGACGTCTACGCCGCTGGGATTCTCGGCGGAAATAGGGTTAAGCAAACCTTCGCGGAGGGGCATTGTTTTTCAGTTCCGTTAGTTTGCGGCTGCTGGAGCCGCGACCTGCTTGTCAAACTCGATAGAACGAACTTCGAGGAAGGGAATCTCGTCTCTGTCGACCAGAAGAGTCTTCTGCCCGGAGGGATATTCCGTTCCATGCTCGTCGGCGGTCCACTCGGTAACCCGGCCGAGCCATAGGGCTTCGTTTTCGCTTTTCCAGGAAAACGGATAAACCACGGGAACCAATACTTCGCCGAGTTCAGTGCTCTTGAAAGCCGGGCCGGTGCGAATCATGGCTGGCGCCCACAGTGTGTCACGCAAGCGACGCGGCGCTTCCATGTGCAAAGACTCGATATGCTCAAAAGGAATCCAGAGGTACGCGCCTGCGGCAAAAACTTCGAGGCGGCCGCCGAGATCGGGATCGGCATCGCGTAACGATTGGAAGGGGCGGCCATTTAGCTTGCCGGTCACCGGCGCCGACGGCGTATGGGCGGAGAAGTCGGCCTTCTCAAAGGTTTGATTGCGAAGCTTCTCCGCGTTCAATGCGGAATAGTAAAGAACGGCGCCCATTTCCGTTTCGGCGCCGCCTTGGGCAAGCACGCTCAACTGCTTTTCGGCGCGAGCGAAATCGCCGGAGGCGCAAAGTAACTCGAAGAGGAACGTCCGCTGCGTGGAATCGGCCGGGTGATCGCGAAGGTACTCCGTAAGCTCCTTCGCGGCCGCCCGAACCTTACCTTCTTGGAATAGTTGCTTTGCTGTGGTTGCGTTCGCCATATCTATTGGCAAACCGGGCTCAGCTTGCAGTGTGCGTTACTATGTCCCAGCCCTTCGTGACGGCGCCCTTCATCTTGCCGCCATCTTCCTCGTCATGCGAGAACTCGATCTTTTGGAAATTGAAACTCACCGATTCCATTGGTGCATCGCCGCCCGCGCCAGAGGCACTGTAGGCATTGACGACCGCACCCTTGAGCTTGACGTGGTAGTAGGTGACCGATTTTTGGTCGAGGGTCTTCTGGACGAAGAGCTCCACGTCGTCTGTGAGCCGCTTTCCACCGGTCATGTTCGCGAACAGCAGGGGCGAAGCCTTGTCGACGGCTTTGCTGATCGAGAGATCCGTCAAACTCGGATGTCCGACCGTCTCCCCTTTCGTTGCAGAATCCACGCCATTGAGGCTCGCGCCCCATGAAAAGTTGTAAATCTCGATCGCATTTTCCATCCCCTGAATCTTGCTAGATCCTGGGATGCTCTTGATCTTGAGGAACATATTTCCCATCTTGTCTTGTCTCCTTATGCTCGATGAATTTTAGGTATGGCAACCGCTGGGCCGACTGCACGATACGCGCGAAGCGAGCTTTCCCAGCCGGAACTATTTTGCCGGTGCAGGAAGTTCCGCCACCAGGCGCAAAGAAACAGTAAGTTCGTCCAACTGAAAGTGAGGCCGCAAAAAGGCGACGGCGCGATAGACACCAGGCTTTCCCGGAACCTCCACCACGTCGATGCGGGCCTCGCGGAGCGGCCGCTGCGCTTTCACGGCGGGCGAGGCCGTATCGTCCGGAGTAACGTACTTGGTGATCCACCGATTCAGGAAAGACTCCGCTTCGTCACGCGACATGAAACTTCCGATTTTGTCGCGCATCATGGCTTTTAGGTAATGCGCGAACCGGGAAACGGCCATGATATATGGCAATTGCCCCGACAGGCGCGCGTTGGCATTGGCGGAATCCGAGTCGTAAACCTTCTGCTTCTGGCAGCTTTGTACGCTGAAGAAGGCCGCATAGTCTGTGCCCTTGCAGTGAACGAGAGGCACGAAGCCGAGGTCCGCCAGCTCTTTTTCCCGACGATCCGTAATCGGCACTTCCGTTGGGCACTTTAGGGCGAGATCGCCCTCGTCTGTATAAAAATTGTGGACTGGCAGTCCCTCGACGAGGCCGCCACCCTCGACGCCGCGCATGGCAACGCACATCCCATATTGGGCGAAGGAGTTTGTCATGCGGGTGGCGAGCGAATAGGCGGCGTTCATCCAGAGATACTTGGAGTGATCAGTGCCGTCAACGTGCTCCTCGTAGGCAAATTCATCGATCGGCTTCGTGTCCTTGCCGTAAGGAACGCGGGAGAGTGTGCGTGGCAAGCAGAGCGCCACGTAGCGAGAGTCCTCACCCTGGCGGAACGACTTCCATTTCGCATATTCTGTGCTGTCAAAAATCTTTGCCAGATCGCGGGGCGCATCGAGCGATGTAAAACTCTCCAGATTGAGCAGGTCCGGTGCAGATGCGCTGATAAATGGGGCGTGAGCCTGGGCTGCAACATGCGAAATGCCTTCGAGCAAGGAAATATCCTCGGGATGCTTGCCGAATTCATAGTCGCCGACCAGCGCGCCGAACGGAGCGCCTCCAAACACGCCGTATTCTTCCTCGTAGACCTTCTTGAAGAGCGTGCTCTGGTCAAATTCGGGAGCCTTTTCGATGTCCCGCAGCAATTCCTTCTTGCTGACGTTCAGAACGCGGATTTTCAAGCCGGTGCCGGTCTCGCTGTGATCCATCAAGTGCTTCAGGCCGCGCCAAGAGCCTTCCAGCTTCTGGAACGAGGCGTGGTGCATAATTTCGTTGAGCTGAATCGAGAGGAGATGGTCGATCTGCGCAATGCGCGCGTTGATCATCATCTCGGCATCCTTCGCCACCGTCATCGAGCCTTCGAGAATCTGCGAAACGAACTCCTTCACGAGATTCTTTCCGCGCTCGCGCGAGACGGCGTCCGTGCCAAGACGGCCCTGGCTTACTATCTGGTCGAGAAGGCCCAGTTCTTGTGTTTCAGCCGCCGCAGCGGCCTGCGTATTTGCAACTTTTGCGTCAGCCATTAGAGCCTCCATCGCCCGGTTTGATCTCGCCCTTCAGTTTTTCAAGCTTTTCCGTATTGCCCACCGCATCGAGGAGCAGTTCCTCGAGCTTATCGTTGCCCTGCATGCTGCCGCGGAGGTCGGCGAGTCTGGTGCGTAAGTCCATCAGATCTTTCAGCGGCTTGACTTGCTTGGCGACGTTCGCCGGCTCAAAGTCTTCCATCTTTCTGAACTTGAGGTCGACTTTCAGCTGCGGAGCATTGGGATCTTCGCTGAGCTTGTTTTCCACGGCGTAGGAAAGGTGCGGCTTCATGCCCTCGAGTACACTGTCGAAGTTGTCGGGATTCACTTCCACGAACTTGCGGTCCTTCAATCTGGGGAGCGGTTCCTGCGGCTGGCCGCTGAAATCTCCCAGCACGCCGACGACGAAGGGCAGCTCCTTGATCTCAATGGCGCCACCAACTTCGACGTCATAAGTAATCTGCACACGGGGGGGGCGGACGCGATCCAGCTTGTGTTGTGCGCTCTGTCTTGCCATGTAAGCACCTTCCTTTCCGGATTTCGGGCGGTTCTATGATGTCGCGCCGCAGCGCAATTTAAAGACCGGCTCTGGCCCACCGGGCGGCGAAACTCATCGCGCGGTCCACTGAGTCGTCGACGAGCATAGGGCACAGTCGCGGCCAGACCGGTTTGCAAAGTGAGTGAAGCGAAGCATTTATCACACACTTTTGACGAGTGTCAAGCAACGCTTGAGCTTTCTCGCCGCAAAGTGCCGACTTGGTTCAGGGCTCAGAGTTAGAAGCAAGCGGATGACCACTTCTGGCACGTTTCGTCTGCTGGTAAGAGAAGGTGTGATATTCTCCGCGGCGCAACGTGAAGTTTTCTAAAGTATGAAGAGGAAACGCGGCTTATGACGCAGCCTGCTATTGTTCCGCCGAGCCTCGCCGACGCCGAGCGCCTGCGCAATTTCTTGACGGAGACTGGCTACACTGGGGGGTCGATCCTCAAGGTGCTTAATGCGAATGAGTTACCGTCGCCGAGGCAGCTCAGCGCGAGTCGCATGATGCGGTTCGTGCAAGAACCGACGGCCTTGAACGCGCTACTACGCTGGTTTTACTTGGGGTTACGAATTGATCGGGCGAAAGTGACGAAAATTGTCCCCGAGTGGTTTGTGGAAACGGCTTGCGCCAGTAAGATTTTGCGCATCGAGGGAAGTGAATTGACTCCCGAGGTGCTTCTGCTTCCATTCGAGAACCATTGGATTGCCTCGGATACGAACGCGCGGTTCGAGGCTTGCGCCCCAGATTTTGTCGTTTGGCCTAATACGACCACCCGATTTCTTCATTGCTTCACCGTGAACCGTCCATCGCGAGCGACGCTGGATTTGGGCACCGGGAACGGGGTGCAGGCGCTCAGTGCAACGGCATACAGCGAGAGAGTCGTTGGCACCGACCTGAATCCTCGAGCGATCGAGGTGGCTATCTTCAACGCGCGGCTGAATGGAATTGAGGGTGTGGAATGGCTGTGCGGCGATGCCTTCGAACCCGTAAAAAGGAGAAAATTCGATCTAATCGTGTCTAACCCGCCTTTCTTCATTGGACCCTCGAATCAGTTTCTCTTTTGCGACAATTCGATGGATTTGGATTGCTTGTGCGGACAAATCGCGCGAGACGCGGCAGCGCACTTGGAAGAAGGCGGTTATTTCCAGATGCTTTGCGAATGGGCCGAGATCGAAGGCGAGAGCTGGCAAGAGCGGCTCACCGGATGGTTTCGCGGAACGGGATGCGATGTTTGGGCGGTGAAAGGCCAGACGAGAAGCGTCGAACAATACAGCCTGGATCGACTGCGCGAACTTTCCGTGGGCGACAATTTGGATGCGGCGTCTTACGATGCGTATGCTCGCTATTTCTCCGAACGTAAAGTGACGGCGATTCACAATGGAGTGGTGGCGATGCGGCGCCGGTCCGGAGAGAACTGGGCTGTCCTGGAAGAGGCAAGCCAGTTCATAGAGCGCCCATTCGGAGAATTGGTTCTCTTGCGATTTGCGGCACACGATTTTCTAAGTGCGAATACGTCTGCTACCGAAATACTTTCGAAGCGGCCATTGCTTTTGCCGCACGCAGTGTTGGAGCAGGTGCTTCATAGGGCAGAGAACGGGTGGGAAACCAAGTCTCTCTTCCTGAAGCAAACGCGCGGTATACCGTCCTCATTCGGTTTGCAGACGCCGGTGGCGGAATTCGTCGGCAGTTTTAATGGGAAACGGTCATTAGGTGAATTGATCCGGCAGTTGAGCGCAAATGCGGATGCCTCGCCCGAGAAGGTCGAGAGTCAGTGTATCGATCTTGCCCGTAAGCTCACGGCGCACGGCTTTATCCAATGGGAGCAAAAGGTTTAGACCGACGAATGATGCTGTTGGCGTTGCTAATGACGTGACAAGCGCATTAAAGAATCTTCGTTAATTCTTGTGAATGCGCACAAAATATAGTAACTAAGAGTCTTACAGGCTCCGACGGAGCGGGAAACATGGCGCCGAAACTGAATGGCACAATCCGAATCACGCCGAAAGCAGGCGATGCCAACACCAAGCCTCATTTTGAGGTTATGTTTGTGCCATATGCGGGCAGGCTCGATACGAAAAGCGTTTGCGTGAATACGCATGAGGAATTGGTCGCTTTTCTGATGGAAATTCGGCTGCCGGAGGATGAAGCCAGCCGGTGGGCTGGGCGCGCACGGGGCGAAGGGGTGGTGATCATCTCCGGGATCGAACGCACCGAAGCACAATTAAAAGAAAGCGGCCTTCTCGCCTGATCTCCGGTCTTTATCCTGCTTTTTCGCCTCCGATTCGCTTTGGATTCACGCCGGCTACTTTCTCTTTGACACGTCGCCGATTAGTCCTGTAGGTTGAAGCGCTATGCGCAACATGCGGCCGGTCATCTGGGCGAAGGGAACGTTCCTGACGCCACAGCATCTACAGGCGCAAGACCGCTTCATCGAAAACACCCTGCAATTCGGGCTTGAAGCACTGAATTTTCGGCCTTGGGGCTTCCGCGAACTGCGATTCAACGAAGAGGCACTTGCGGAAGGTAACTTCGTCATTGCGCGCGCAAGTGGAATTTTCCCCGACGGGCTCCTTTTTGAGATTCCCGATTCCGATCCTGCGCCCCCGCCCAAGCCCTTCGTATCGTTTTTCGAGCCCGACCAGCAGACACTCGACGTCTATCTCACGATTCCGCGCATGCGCGAGCGCGGGTTGAATGTGGCGGTGTCGCATAGCAGCGCCGACACGCGCTATCTGGCGGAAGTAACGTCGATGCGAGACGAAAACACCGGCACGACCGAAAAGCCGATTCAGATTGCGCGAAAGAACTTCCGGATCTTAACCGAAGCCGAATCGCGGGAAGGCTCGACAGCGTTGCGGGTGGCGCGCATCAGGAAGTCACCTGCGGGGATGCCGCAGATCGATTCGACCTTTGTGCCGCCGCTGATCGACGTTGCCGCAAGCGATCATTTAATGTCGATCGTTCGGCGTCTCGCCGAAATTCTAGCGGCCAAGAGCAGCATTCTGGCGGGCGGACGGCGGCAAAAGAGCCAAAGTCTGGCGGATTTCACCGCAGCGGATATCGCGAATTTCTGGCTGCTCTACACCGTGAACAATCACTTTCCAATGCTTCGGCATATCTATGAGACCAAGAAGGGGCATCCGGAAAGCCTTTTCTGCATACTAAATTCGCTGGCCGGCGCACTAACGACGTTCTCCATGAAGATCCAGCCGCGCGACCTGCCGCTCTATGGTCACGATGATCTCGGCACGTGTTTCAGCGATCTCGATGAGAAGTTGCGCACTCTGCTGGAAACCGTTGTGCCGAGCAACTTCGTTTCGCTGCCGCTGAAACTGGTGCAGCCTTCGATTTACGCCACGACTGTGGATGACGATAAGTATCTGGTCGGCACACGGATGTATCTGGCGATCAGTGCTGAGGTCGGCGAGGCTGAACTGATAAAGAAAGTGCCGAACTTGATGAAAGTGGGCTCCGCGACGCAGGTCGAGCAACTGGTGAGACAAGCCCTCCCGGGCATCACTTTGATGCACATGCCGAAACCTCCCGGAGCGATACCCGTAAAGCTGAATTACCAATATTTCAGCTTGAATCAATCGGGCGCGGCTTGGGACGGAGTGGGCAAAGCGCGCAGTCTCGCCGCTTATGTGCCCGGAGACATCAAAAATCCCCAATTGGAACTGGTAATCCTGCTGCCCCAGGCCATGTAAGCGCCTCGCTTTCCATTCAAGAAAAGACCGCGCATCTTACGAACACTACGCCGGTTGAGCTACTTGACTTCCTTTCTTTGAAACGCCATAGTATGGCCCGTCGCGCTGTATTTTTCCGGCGTCGAAGCACGCCTACCGACCGAATGAAACATCTCTCCAAAGTGGTGTGGTTTGAAGGAATGTACCTTGGGCCGCACCATTTCCAGGCACAAAGCCGGGCTTTCGAGGATATGGTTCATTTTTCGGCCTCGAATCTGTGGTTCGAGCCTTTCGGAATCATCGGACAATCGCTTGATGCGGAAGCGTTGCGCAACGGCACTGTTGCACTGATCCATTCGCGCGGTATTTTTCTGGACGGACTGGCGTTTCACATGCCGGAGAGCGACCCGTTACCCGAGCCGCGCGAAATCGGCGATTTTTTTCCTCCAACGCGCGAATCGCTCGTCGCGATGCTTGCGGTCCCCGAACGCCGCGAGAACGGGCCGAATTGCGCGCTTACGTTAGTAGATGCTCGCGATCACTTGCGTTACGTTGCCGAAGAGCGCACGATGCACGACGAAAATACGGGAATTGATGAAAAGCCCGTGCAAGTGGGCCGCAAACGCATCCGCTTTCTCTTTGAATCCGAAGATTCTACGGGCTATGTGACTTTACCAATCGCTCGAATGACGCGCGACGGCACAGGCCACTTTGTTTTCGATCCGAGCTTTATTCCGCCCTGTCTTTCGATCAGCGCCAGTGAACGCCTGATGATCATCGCGCGGCGGCTGGTGGAAATTCTCGACGAGAAGAGCGCGACGCTTTCACGCGCGCGGCGCGCGCCATCGAAATTTCAAGCGGGGTTTTCGTCAGACGATATTGCATCGTTTTGGTTTGTTCACACCGTAAACGCGGCGCTTGGCGTGCTGCGGCATACGTGCCTTGCCGAGCGAAAGCATCCCGAACAGCTTTTCATAGAAATGTCACGGCTGGCTGGTGCGCTCTGCACTTTTGGCCTCGACTCGCATCCGCGAACGTTGCCTCTCTACGATCACATGCGATTGGGTGAGTGTTTTCAATCTCTCGATGAGCACATCCGTGCGCATCTTGAGCTTGTGGTGCCGACTAGCTATGTGCTGATCCCACTGAAGCCGGTGGGCCGTTACTTCTACGAGGGGGAAATCACGGATCAGCGATGCGTCGGCAAAGCGCGATGGATATTTGCGATCCATTCGGCGATCGGTGAAGCGGATATGATCACGCGCACGCCGCGGCTGGTGAAGATTTGTTCTGCGGAGCTTTTGCCCGAACTGGTAAAGACAGCGCTGCCTGGTTTGGCGCTGACGCATTTGCCGGTACCGCCGTCGGCGATAGCACCCCGCGTGGAGCACCAGTACTTTGGTGTTAGCAAGGCTGGACCGTGCTGGGACCATATTGTGCAGACGCGGCGCGTGGGCGTCTATGTCCCGGGCGATCTGCCGCAACCGGAGCTGGAACTCGTCGTGCTGCCGGAATAAATCGTTCAGGAAGCGGTTCAGGCTGTGCGCGGTTGCCAGAGGCGTGGAGCCTCTCAGGAAGGACGGTAACGAAATATGGGAGCGACACTTTTTGGCGCCACGACGATTCGCCAGGGCGGTCCTTCGGCGAAACGGCGCACCGAGAATCTCGCGCTGATTTTTCAGGAAATCTTAACGGTGATCGTGCGCGTCCGCTCGAATCGCCAACCCGTGACGGACGGCAACAAATTCCGCAACGACATGCGCGGCGCGCTGCGCGCGGCGGAAAAAGACGCGATCACGCGGGCCTATATGCCCGAGGATGCAAGGTTCGCCACGTTCGCCGTCGTTGCGTTTCTCGATGAATCGATCCTGAATTCCTCGAATCCCGCGTTTGCCGACTGGGCGCGCATGCCGCTTCAAGAAGAGCTTTACGGGCATCAACTTGCCGGGGAACAGTTTTTTCAAAATGTCGAGCGTCTGCTGGCGCGGAACGATTCTCACGATCTGGCCGACGTTCTCGAGATTCATTTGCTTTGCATGCTGCTTGGATATCGGGGGCGTTACGAGCTTTCGGGGCCGGAGGCGCTGCGGCCGCTGATGGATTCTGTGGCGGAGAAAATCACCCGGATTCGCGGGCCGTTGCCCGGATTTTCTCCGGCATGGGCTGTGCCTGAGGGCGCCGTCGTGACCGGCGGTCCTGATCCGTGGATTAAGCGGCTGATGATGACGGCGGTGATCGCAATTGGTGTGACGATCATCTGCTTCGTGCTATTCAAAATTATTCTCGCTGTTGGCGCGTCGGGCTTGCACGCGCTAGCCACATAGCGCGCGGAGACTAGAGAGCTCATGAAACTTACGTGGGAATATCTGGCGGCAGCGGCGGCTTTCGTCGTGACGTTGCTTTTAGCGTGGTTCGTTAGCGTTTGGGTGCATTTACAAGGCGCGAACCTCGTCATTCTCCGGTTGGGCATCGTCGTTCTCGGCGTGTTGTGCATTTTGGGATTCCTGATGTGGGCACGTGGCCAGAAAATTCCGGCCGCGACTGCGGTTCCCGGAATGCCTGCTGTACCTGCTGCGCCAAGCGCGTCTGCTGTGGTCGCGGCCATTGCGTCAGATATTTCGCCTGACGATATCGATCGGCTCGTTCGTGAAGCGGAAAAGAAGGTAGCCGGTTCGCGGCTTGGCAAAGGCGCGAAATTGAGCGGACTGCCCACGATTTTTGTACTGGGCGAAACTGCGTCCGGGAAGACCAGCGCGCTGCTGAACTCAGGGCTCGATCCCGAATTGCTGGCCGGACAGATGTACCAAGACGGGAATGTCGTTCCCACGAGTGCGCTGAATCTTTGGTTTGCGCGAAAATCCGTGTTTGTGGAGGCTGCGGGAAAAATCGCGGGTGATCCCAAGCCATGGGCACGTTTGTTGCATCGCTTGTCGCCGAGCCGCCTGCAATCGATCTTTGGGAAAAATAGTCAAGCTCCGCGCGCCGCGGTCGTATGCGTCGATTGCGAAAAGCTGGTAAAGCCGGCGAGTCCGGGCGCGCTCGTCAACGCGGCGCGAATGCTTCGGGCCCGCCTCGAGGAAATGGCGCATCAACTTGGCGCCAGTTTTCCTGTGTACGTTGTTTTCTCGAAGCTCGATCAAGTCGCGTATGCGTCGGAATTCATGGGCAGCTTGCGCGACGAAGAGACGATGCACGTCCTTGGCATTACGTTGCCGGTTTCTGCTACCTCGGGAGTTTACGCGGAGCAGGAAACAAAACGTCTTTCCGGCGCGTTCAATTCGCTGTTTTCGTCACTGGCGGATTGCAGGACGGGCCTTCTATCGCGCGAACGCGATAAAACGAAGCAACCGGGCATCTACGAGTTTCCGCGGCAGTTCCGGCGCCTGGGCAAACCGGCAGTCGAATTCCTGGTAGAACTTTGCCGGCCCAGTCATTTGCGTTCCGGTCCGTTCCTTCGCGGATTCTATTTTGCCGGCCGAAGGATGGTCGCGTCTGCAGCACCCTCGCCGGCTGCATTCGCTGCGCAGACGACGATCCGTCCCGCCCAGGATTTTTCAGCGAACGCCACGACGATCATGCGCGCTGAAGATATGCCGACGATGGCGCAGATGGCGCAAGCCGCTGCGGGCACCGGAACGCAATTCGGCACAGGCACAATGATCCAGAGTCCCAGCGAGACGCGCATGGTGCCGCAATGGGTGTTTTTGAGCCACGTTTTCACTCATGTGGTTTTGCAAGACCGCGCCGCCATGGGAGCGAGCGGAGCAAGTACGAAGGTTAATTCCTTGCGGCGGCTGGTGTTCGCCGCTGCGACCGCTGTTTGTGTGATTCTCTCTATCGCATTTCTGATTTCGTTCCTTTCGAATCGGTCTCTTGAATCGGATGTAGCGGCCGCTGTGCAAGGCGTTCGCGCTGGGGCAGCATCGAATGGTGATCTGGGTTCCTTGCAGGATTGGCAGGCGCTTGACGCGCTACGCCAGCCGTTGCAGCAATTAAGCAGTTACCAGCGGGATGGTGCGCCGCTCCACATGCGGTGGGGGCTTTATTCAGGAGCGGATGTTTATGCCCGGGGCCGGGCCGTCTATTTCGCACGCTTCCGGCAGCTGTTTTTCGATCAGACGTACAACTCGCTGCATTCGACGCTGACGGCGCTTCCCGTTTCGCCGGGGCCAAACGACGATTACTCCGCGGCGTATAATCCGCTGAAAGCCTATCTGATCGTTAGCTCGCATCCCGAGAAGTCAACGCGCGAGTTTGTCACGCCCACGCTGTTGAAAAGTTGGCTTGCCGGCCGCGATCTGGACGATCAACGCAAGCAACTCGTGCAGCAGCAACTCGATTTCTATGCAGATGAGCTGAAGATTTCGAATCCCTACACGCTTGAAGCGGATTTTGCGGCGATCGGCAAGACGCATAACTATCTGGCGCAATTTGCAGCCACGCAGCGCATCTATCGCTCGATGTTAGCTGCGGCGGCGAAGACGAATCCGGGTCTGAATTTCAACCGCAAGTATCCCGATGCGACGTCTGTGGTGCGCGACCCATATGAAGTTTCGGGCGCGTTCAGCAAAGCCGGTTGGAATTTCATGAAAGGTGCCGTGCAGCACGCGGACCAGTACACGTCCGGCGAGGAGTGGGTACTTGGCGATCAGACGCAGGGTGGTCAGCACAGTGCCGGGAACTCGGCTGCGGACCTGACCGCGATGTATACAAAGGATTACATTCAGGCTTGGCGAGAATTCCTAAATCAGGCGACGGTGTATCGCGGAGGCAGCTATCAGGATCAAGCGCAAAAACTCGCGAGCCTTTCGGGTAACCGTTCGCCGTTGCTGATGCTGATG
The DNA here is from genome assembly GCA_050746865.1 of Candidatus Acidiferrales bacterium. Classification (GTDB taxonomy): domain Bacteria; phylum Acidobacteriota; class Terriglobia; order Acidiferrales; family UBA7541; genus Palsa-295. The sequence goes on along the minus strand of JBOGMU010000327.1, from coordinate 3,881 downwards.
TGCGAGGCCTCGCAGAACACTGCAATCGATTCGCCCGATGTGACGAAGGCGTTTGCGCCGGTGCAGCAAGTGGTTCCTTCGCCGTGTCAGGATCAGGTAATTCAACCGCCAAGCCAGAACTATGTAAAGGCCTTGAACGCGGTGCAGACATGCCTTGAGGCGGTTCCTCCCGGTCTCACTGGCGACGCTCTAACAACCGCATTGGCCCCGTGCAATGCGCTCTCAGGCCAAGCTCGCGCTGCTGCGGACCAAATTGCACAGGGGTTTGCGATTGATCACGACGGGAAAATGGACGTGCGCGTGAAGACGCTATTGGAGGCGCCCACCGGCGCTGCTGCAGCACCGCCGCCTCCAGGTCCGGGCGGTATGGAAGCAATGTGCAGTTCGCTGAAGGGAATGGATGCGAAGTATCCATTCAATCCGGCGGCTTCGCAGGAAGTCTCTCTTGGCGATTTTGTGGGGTTCTTCCAGCCGGGTAGCGGCGCATTTTCCAAGTTCCTCGATCAAAACAAGGCTATCTACGAATTGCAGAACGGGCAATATGTGCAGAAGGGCGGGAAGCCGCAGCCTGCTGTGACCGCGCTGGTAAACCGCGCGGCGGGCATCCAGCGGGCTCTCTTTCCCGCGGGCGCAACGGCGCCGCAATTCAAATTCATCGTGAAAGCGCATCCGCAGCCTGAAATCAGCAGCGAAACGCTAACTATTGAAGGCCAGCCGCTCAAGGTCGCCGGGAATCATGACGGAGAGAAGGCGTTTGTGTGGTCGGGGGCAGGCGGCGAAGCTAGCCTCAGTATCAATGGAACGAGTTTCGGCGAATTTCAAGGGCCGTGGGCGGCGTTCCGGCTGTTCGATTATTACAATTGGACCGCCGGACCCACCGGGTATCATCTTTCGTGGCCTGTGCGTGGATTTGGCGGGCAGCAGGCAAAAATCAACGGCAAGCCGCTCGTTGCTGAGTTCGATCTGGATTCCGGCAACATTCCACTTTTTCAGCGCAGTTATCTCACTGCGCTGAAGTGCCCGGCGCATTGATCTACTGGGCGTTCGTTTCCCTTGCGGGCGGATAGTTGTTCGTGGCGCCGTCCTTCTTCGGACGAGTGGCCTCTGTCATCGCCAGGCCTGTATCGTAATCAAGCTCGCGCGGAAGGTAGCCATCGCTTTCGCGCTGTCTAGTGAACCCCGCATTGCCCCACGTTTCCGGAAAATTCGGCCGCCACGTGCGGCGTCCCCAATAGTAGCCGCGAAAAGGATCGCGCGATGTGTTCATCCAATCGAGCAACTTGTCGTGCAGATGGTTGCGGATTTCCGCGTGCGCGGACGAATCAATCAGGTTGTTCATCTCATCGGGATCGGATTGCAAATCAAAGAGTGCATCGGTGGTCAGGAGATGGATCGATAGCTTATAACGCCCGTCGCACACGCAGCGTATCGGCTGGAATGCTCCGAAGCCGTCATGATCGATTTCGTAGCGTCCCCACTCCAGGAAAACGGCATCGCGGGTCGGCGCTTGCGTATCTTTGAAGCCGTTTAACACGCTCACGCCCTCGAGTGTCGCCGGCACATCGAATCCCCAGAAATCCATTAGAGTTGCGGCGAGATCGACGTGGGAAACGAGATTTTTGTTAACGGAACCTGCCGGTGTGTGCCCCGGCCAGCGGACGATAAATGGAATGCGCGTGATTTCCTCGTACATCGCCGGTCCCTTGTCTAGTAACCGGTGGGACTGGAGGAACACGCCATGATCAGAAGTAAAAATGACTAGCGCGTTGGGCGCGCTTTGCTCGATTTGATCCAGCAGCCGCCCAATCTCCGCATCGACAAACGTATGCGACCCGAAAAACTGCTTCGCCCTAATTGGCGGAGGCTGTTCGTTAATGCGCGGCCCAGCCCAGATGACCTGCTCGGCCGGCTTATTTGTGAGCGGGTCCTTTAAATTAGCGCTCGATGGAAACACGAAATTTTCATAAGCGTCTGAATATTCTTTTGGGCACAGGCTCGGTCCGTGCGGCTCGTCATAGCAGACGCACAACATGAATTCTTTCTCTTTGTTATCGCCGAGAAACTGGAGCGCGCGGTTCGTTACGCGATGGGCGAAACACATATCGGCCGTCCAGGTCGAATCCGAGCCGGTTTTGGGTTGGCGGGAGCGAACGCGATCGGCCGGCGAAAGTTCGGTGAGGTAGTCGCGCATGTCATACCAATATTCCGGGTCCCATCCGTCGGGCGGACGGCCTGTGCCGAAATAATCCACGCCGTCGAGATGCCATTTGCCGATGAACGCAGTGTGAATGAATCGGTCATGGAGGCGTTGTCCGATCGAATGGACCGTGTCGCCCAGAGGCATGCTGTTCCCCCAGACGCCGTTCGTGTGCGGGAAGAGACCTGTCCAGATCGCCGAGCGCGCCGGCGCGCAGACCGGCTGACAATTGTAAGCGCGGTCAAATCGCATTCCGGCAGCAGCAAGCCGGTCGAGGTTGGGCGTCTTAAGCCCTGTTTGCCGATAGCAATTGAGCATGTCCCAGCGAACAGATTCGCCGAGGATGAATACCACCTGTCGAGGAGTGCCAGTCTGCGCCGCTGCCGCTTTCGGCAGAAATGACAGGGCATTCGCTGCTGCTGCGGACTTCAGAAAGTCTCTTCGCTTCATGGATTGCTCCCGGCTGCAATCGATCCCAATTGGGAGCAACTATATTGTGCTTCGAGGGATTGTCAATGCGAATCGCGGATTGTTGCCTTAGGCGATGGTGGGCGGTTAGTGATTTGAACACTAGACCTTCCGGGTGTAAACCGGATGCTCTAACCGCTGAGCTAACCGCCCTCGTAGAATAACTTAGCATAGATTGTGCGCGATTTCGGCGACTGGGGATCTTCGGCCTTGATGCAAACTCGCGCTCTCTATAAAATATGCGTTCAGCATAAGCATGAGTTGGTACGCACCTTAGATCAGGGGACATAATGAAAAAGATTCTTAATGAAGATCTGCCGTCGATTTCCGTCGCGCTTCAGGCTTTGGTTGGTAACATCATCATGGTCGGGGCCGCGGCGCTCCTTATTTATTTAGCAACCGGCAAGTGGTAATTCCGCCGGATGCTGATCTGCCGGGCGTTCGCAAATGACGGATTCCGTTCTGTTTAGCCGCGTGCGGCGATCACAATTTTTGCGGTTGTAATCGCCTGACCGACGTGGCGTTGCGTGTGATCGGCGACGTGAACCAGAAGCCCGCCGACCGAAGTTGGCAATTCCTTCCTTCCGACTTTCCGAGATTCCTCCAGATGGCTTGCACCGATGGCGCGGATTCTTGCGCTTGCTTGATCAATTGCTTCGCTAAATTCAGAGAATAAGGTGGCGGTCGTCGCTCCCGGATCGAGTTCCGATTTCATGGCATCTAGCTGTGCCGGCGTGAGTTGCGCGCCTTCGGCGTAGGTGAGCAGACGGTCCGCGCTGCGCACGATGTGGCGAATATGAAATGCTACGGGCGCGATTCCTGCCGGCCGCGCGTTCAATTCATCATCGGTGAGGCCGCTGCACCATCGGAGGATGTCTTCACGCGCGAGTTCCAGAGCGTGAATCACGGCACGCGGCACGGCAGCGACGTCGGCGAGAGTGCCGCGAAGCCACGGTTCGGGTTGTTGTTGCGATGTCATTTTGCCATTTTGCGCCGCGCTGGCGCGCTATATCACGCTTTATTCGCGCTAAAGAGCCAAATTTGTGACGTTTTGGCACGGATGACGCTCAAATGTTGCGGCATCGATACTACAAGTCTCGTAAAACGCAAGCTCTCGCCGCGCCATGCGGATTTCTCAATCGCTTGATTGCGCTCTTTGGGTTTCTAATCGGGCTTTCTCGATTAGGTTGTTGTTCGCCCCTGTTTGGCTTCGTCT
>JBOGMU010000326.1:0-4910 GCA_050746865.1 Candidatus Acidiferrales bacterium | reverse complement strand
GCGCGATTTTCCCAGTCGTGCCGGACTGGGCTAAGTTGTGCCTCGCCTATGGCGCTGGTTCTGAGGTTAAGAGGCGTTCCTATTTGGCGTAGTGCCACGATGCGTTTTCAAAAGATATAGATTGAGCCGCAAGACCAAACGTGCCGCTAAGGGAAGTGGAAACGTGCTTGCAGACCTCGGCCTTCCGAATCCCGAACAGGAATTGCTCAAGGCTCAACTGACGCTGCAAGTTCATACCGTTCTTAAGGCCAGCGGCAAGAGGCAAGCCGACATCGCAAAGACTCTCGGTATAACGCAGCCGCAGGTTTCTCTTTTGATGAGAAACCGCGCCGGAAACTTTTCCGTTGGCCGGCTGATCGAATTTCTTACCGCACTGCGACAGGATGTGGAGATTACGGCGCGGCCGGCACGGGAGGAACATGGAAATCTGTCGGTTGTGAATGCGTAATTGCGGCGGGCAGAGCGATCACACAATCTTTCGCTGATTTAATGCAGCAGGCCGAACGACGATGCAAATCTCTACTTCTTTGCGATCGCTACATCGTTTCGTTATGGTTGCACGATGCCTCGGCGCACGGCATAGAGCACCAGAGTTGCAGTCTCGTGTATATCGAGCTTCTGCATCAGCCGCGTCCGGTGCGATTCAGCCGTTTTCGTGCTGATCCCGAGCACGGTGGCGAGTTCCTTTGTGGATTTTCCTTCGGCGATCAATTGCAGCACTTGGCGTTCGCGCGCAGTCAGCCGGTCGCGCGATCGCCCAGATCGCGAGCAATAGGCCTCCACAACTGCCGCCGACACACCGGGGCTAAGATAAACCTCGCCCCTGATGATTCGCGAGATCGCATGAATCAAGTCGCTTGCTGCTTGACTCTTCAGCACGTATCCCTTCACTCCAGCCTCTAGTGCCTCAGAGAGATACTGCTCTTCATAGTGTTGAGTAAGCAGAATGATCTTTGTATTGGGCGACGAAATCCGCATCTCACGCGCCGCTTCAAGGCCGTTGAGCATCGGCATGCTGATGTCCATCACAGCGATGTCCGGGTGCGCCGAATCCGTCTGGCGAAGGGCTTCGTGGCCGTCTGACGCTTCTGCCACCACGTCGAAGCCTTCGCGTTCCAGCAGTGACTTCAGGGCCTGACGCACAAGCACATGGTCGTCGGCCAGCAGAACGCGAGCATTCATGTAAATACTCCTATTCCGAACCGGGTATCCGGAGGGCGGGGTGGCGGGGCCTGCGGATTGGGCATATCCGCCGCCGCAATAGGCTGGGCGTGTCGTCTCGTGGTACTTGGTTGCATTCTCAATTCCTTTGTTTCTACGGACAGTCAGCCTCGTCGTCCAAACTCAAGACGTGGCTGAATCTTCCCCTTCGTTGCCGTGGTGATTAGACCTTCGGGTTGGGACGGCAAAGCATCGCAAAATCCATGCTCACCGCAAACGTGGCTCAATTGGCCACCGAAAGCGCTGTAACTCTGTACCCGAGCAGGCGTTCAGCTTGTTCGATGCCTCCCTGCAAATCGCCCACTGTATTCATCTTGCCCAAATCGACGCCGATCGTAACCAACGTCTGCGCGATTTCTGGTGAGAGCCCGGTGACGATCACGGTGGCGCCAAGCAAGCGAGATGCTTCCACCGTTTGTACGATGTGATTTGCAACGGTCGCGTCCATCGCGGCCACGCCCGTGATGTCAATCACAACGACCTTCGCTCTCGTAGTGCGAATACCATGAAGCAGTTGCTCGGTCAGTTGTCTCGCACGTTGAGGATCGATAACTCCGATGATCGGAAGAATCAGCAGCCGTTCGCGAACTTGCAGTACCGGTGTCGAGAGCTCGCGGATCGCCTCCTGCTGCTGCCGGATTACGCGTTCCCGCTCCTGCACGAATCCAACCGCAACCGTGTTCGCAATACGGTTCGCGGCAGGCTCGTAGGAATCGAGAATCCGGTTAAGCTTCTGGAAGTCCGCCTGGTATTTGGCGAAAAGAGACCGCGCGAGAACGTCGCGCAGCAGCAGCACAATGCCCACCACTTCATGTGTTTCGACGCCGCGGGGAATGATTCGCTCCGAGAGATTTCGCGCGTAATTTTGCAGCGCCTCGAAGGTCTCGGTTTCCAGAGCCTCCACGTAGCTATCGTAGACCGACGTAGCCTCCGCGAAAATCTCCTCTTTTGTCATCGCAGTAAGCAGACGCGTCTCGGCAATTCGCACAACCCACTCCTCGCGGAGCTGGGTCCTGTTCTGGCGCAGGTGCGCGACTAACTCTCGTAGAAGTTCGGGCGGCGCATCGGAACGCGACGCTCCAGCTTCCCTGTGGCTTTCGACGACGGAAATGGTCGCACGCCTATTGCGTCTGGCCAATGAAAGTCTCCGCACATAACCCCAATCTACTACTGCCCCTGCCGCGATTAACCGTAAGGCGGGCTAAGCGCCAAGATACCAATAACATCCCGCGGCGACTCTCTCAAGCGAGTAAATCCTTGTTAGCGGGTTCGGGAAATACCTGATTTGTGGGGCTCCTAGCCCCCAAAGTCCATGAACGTGGCAAAACGTGTCTATACCCCAACAATCCTAAGGTATAGGCCTTCCTCAATTTAGGGAGATCGCCGTCTTGTCCACGCAGAGCCGTAATGCAAACATTGTTCAGGCTCAAGCGGACCACGAATCGCTCGGTTCCCTTTTCAACTATACGGAGGCGTTCTGATGTCTGGCCACGGCTTACACGGCAGGACGCAGCACCACTCGTCCCATAGCACCCACAGATCTAAAGACGAGAAGAAGGGCAATCGTGTCGTTCCTATCACGCGGCGGAAGGGACCCGCAGATAAGGACCTTGAGGGCCTTCTCAGCTCCGCCGTCGTCGCTGCGGACAAGGAACTCGGAAACGTGATCCACCAGGTCGACGCGATCTCCAACGCGTTGAGGAGCGGCGCGGCCAGTCCCGAAGAGCTGCGCAAGTCAGTGCATCCCGCTGTTTGGTATGCCGTGAAGCACGTGATCCTGGAGCGGGAACTACGCCATCTCGCGTTGACCGATGATCTTACGTGCCTTTACAACCGCCGCGGTTTCTTCGCTTCGGCCACGCAGCAGCTAAAGCTCGCTCGTCGCAACGGCCACCAATTGCTGCTGTTCTTCTGCGATCTCGATAACCTCAAGCATATTAACGACTCTTTCGGCCATCGAGAGGGTGACCGCGCCTTGGTTCGCACCGCAGACGCTCTCGAGAGTGTATTCCGCGATTCAGACGTCATGGCTCGCGTCGCCGGCGACGAGTTCGCTATTCTCGCGTTCGAAGCATCGAGCCGCGATCAAGACGCCATACTTCACCGCATCGAGAAGTCATTACAAAGAGCAAACCAGGAAGAGCCCCGTTACATGCTATCGCTCAGCGTAGGCGTGGCACGCTTCAACCCTGCTGAAGATCTCTCCCTTGCGGACCTCATGGCTGAAGCCGACCGCGCTATGTATGAAAAGAAGAAAACTAAGGGCAGGCCATTTATCGGCAATCTCAGCAACTTCTGAATGGCTTCCTATGGCAGAAAACCGAATCGCCCGACCCGCCCGCAAAAATTGATCGGGAGCAATGTCCTATGACCCTGGATGGAAGAACAGAAGCGCGACTAACAATCGCAATGCCCATCTATTTGATCGATCGCAGAGGGACCGCCCAGCCGCCCGAATTGGCCCTGACCGAAAACGTAAGCTCGAACGGCCTCCGCGTTTTAAGTAAATGGCAGCGCAAACCTGGCGAGCAGGAACGCTTCACGTTGCTCTCGGGAGACGACGCGCTCGCAGCTCGCGTTGTGTATTGCCAGCCTACCGCCGCGAATTCCTACTGCATTGGTTTGAGGCTACGGCAGCCATGCGCCGGATGGTGGCACGAGCAGGCCAAGCCCATTCGCCTCGGAGTTGCCGCCCGTTGGGCAACCATCTGGCGCGAAGGCTTCATGTCCACCGCAATCAAGAACAAGACGTAGCAGACGACGCGCTCTTCGTCGGGCTCTTTTTCGTGCAGACGCACAACGAGATTCGCAGGAGAACACGATGAAAATCTACAAGCTGGGGCGCGCGCTCTTCGGAGCCTACTTCATCTACCACGGCATCAATCACTTCAAGAAAACGAACGAACTAGCTCACTACGCCGGCGCAAAGCAAGTACCCAAACCCAATGCAGCCGTCATCGCGACGGGCGTCGCGCTCCTCGCCGGCGGCTCCAGCCTCGCCTTGGGACTCAAACCAAAATGGGGAGCCGCATCGCTCATCGGATTCCTCGCCACCGTCTCCCCCTTGATGCACAATTTCTGGAACGAAGAAGATCCCTCCCAGCGCCAAAAGAGCATGATCGACTTCACCAAGAACATGGCCCTCCTAAGCGGCGCCCTAGCCCTAGCCGACGCCAAAGGCAAATAGTTCTGCCTTCTTGTCGCTAGTTAGGCGCGCGCATGCAGCGCGCGCCGATGACGCTGGATTTTTCGATTCAGGACATCCAACGCAGCCCTCCCCGCTCCGCGCAAAGGGTGCGGATAGATCGCAAAGACATTCCGAATGATCGACCACCGGCGCCGGTTCGAAGTATGAAAACTTAAAACCGCCGAAACCCATAATCCCACCGTCCACCGCCGAAACTTCTCCAGCACTGCTGCCGGCGGGGTCACTCGCCCATGAAGTGATCGTGCGATGTCTAAAATCTCGCACACCGTTGTGGCGATGTCGGTGTTCATCTGCGTATTCGCGCCATGAAATCTCTGATAGTTCAACGGCTCGCAAACGTAGGCTACCTTTCCTTCAAGCGCCATCGAAGCCCAAAGCTTCCAGTCCCCAGACAACCGGAACGATTCGCCTGCGCCGCCGACTCGCTCATAGGCATCTTTGCGAAACACAACCGCACTGGCATTGCGCACGGGGTTGTACC
>JBOGMU010000325.1:0-1403 GCA_050746865.1 Candidatus Acidiferrales bacterium | reverse complement strand
CCAGGGCAGCGTACGCGACGCTCATAGCCAGCTTGTTCCTGATCCAGCTCCTGTGGTACCCGCTAAGGCGGCTCTTGTGAGCTGCTTCCGTAGGGGCGCTGCTTGTTTACCCTGAGTGTTCTTGCGAAGGGCTGTGCCCCTGTGCGCGCAAGCGAACCGACGACATCTGCAACCTGTCACCTACAATCTGAAACCCGCTTTCCGCTGTGCTTTGCGTCGCTCGGCGACCCACTCAAGGAAGCGCTCCATGCGCGCGCGTTCGCGCCACATGAGGCGAAAGAATTTGGACGGCGTGAGATCGGCGGCGTCCCTGCCAAAGAAGGTTTCAAGACGCCATTGCAGATACGGCGAGGCCCAGGGCCGCAAGCGATAGCCTTTGGCCGTGATCCAGTAGTAGCGAAGAGCATTGAACATGGGTCAGGGCAGGGTACCACGGCAATGCTGCGCCCACCCAACCTAACGACAGTGCAAAAAGCGACAACGGATGAGATGTCCAATTTCATGGCACGCCGTGGAAAAATTGCGCGAGGTTGTGCGCGCGACTCTTAAACCCTGTAGGCAACTCGGACTCTCGGAAAGGCACGGCGGTCACAAGCCGCGGAAAATGGCCGGATTGGAAGGGCGGGGCTTCGAGCCCCGCCGTAAATGCAGCCTAATGAACAGGGCTTTAGCCCCTGAAGCCTCGTTTGCGGTTTTTCCGCAGCCTGCTAGATCATTTTTTCATCGACAGTGTCGATGATCGTATCGGCAGCCGCCCTGCTCCAACCGACGCGCATATCCTTCACATTATGCAGAGCAAACGCTGAGCCTGGATTGGGCGCAGTTATGGCGAAGAAGTCGGCCCGCTGCACGTCTTCCAGCCACAGGCTCGGGCGTGGATCCGCAGCCGATGGCGCTATTTCCACATGGGACATCTCAAGATTCTTCAGATGACGGATGAAAAAGCCGCCGGAAGGCGTCGGCCCGAAGCTGAGCAACTCCGGATAGCCTGCTTCCATCTCTGGCACGTTGATCGTTTTCCAGTCGGGCATCGGTCTGGGCCCGCCGCGGCCGCCGATTTGCGTTGGCAAGCCCACGTGGCCGAAGTAGCAATTCGAGAGCTTTACGTCTTCGATAAGATTGGATGGAATGCCGGAAAGCAGAGAGGCCGTCACCGCGGCGGAGTTGGAGGAGTCTAGGTCCGAGATGAGCACGCGCCGCAGAGTTCCGGGACGCATCGTATCCTTGGGCCCCCGATTTCGCTGGTTCAGGCGAAGAAAGAGAGGTGCGTCGCCGATGTCTCGGAGCGTATTGCCGGTAATCGAGATGTCTTCAATGAAAGCGCCGTCGGAGGATTCGAGCGAAATGCCTTTGCAGCCTTCGATGACGTTGCCGGTAATCGTGATGTTGCGGAAGCCGCCGTT
>JBOGMU010000324.1:0-3707 GCA_050746865.1 Candidatus Acidiferrales bacterium | reverse complement strand
TCTAAACAGGAATCGCACTGGCTTTGTCCGAACGCTCTGAATGCCGACCCCGTGATAGATCTGGAGTCGCATACCGTCTACACCGTCACGAGCGACGGAATCCTTCATTCGCTCAATGTGGTCAATGGCGAAGATCGGAAACCCCCGATACGATTCGTGCCTTCCTATGCGAAAACATGGAGCCTAAATCTCTACAAGGACGTGCTATTCACGGCAACGTCGCAGGGCTGCAACGGCGTGCGCTCCTTGGTGTATGCGATGAAATTGAACGATCCGAACCGCGCGATTTCGTCATTCGACGCGGGCCCGACGGGGGGAGCGGGAATCTGGGGACGCGCCGGAGTAGCGATTAGCGATGTGACGGGACTTGCGTACGCGGAAGCGGGCGATGGCCCGTGGAATCCCGCGGAGGGGAAATATTCGAATAGTTTCCTCGCGGTTTCGGCCGATGGGAAGCTGGCCGATTATTACACGCCCGCCGATTATGCCTGGATTTCAAAGAAGGATCTCGACATGGGTAACATCAGCCCAGTCGTGTTCCCGTTCGATAAATGGGAACTCGTCGCCGGCGGGGGTAAGCAGGGGGTGCTGTATATTCTGGACGCCAAATCGCTTGGGGGCGCCGATCATCGTACTCCGCTGTATCGCAGCGCGCTAATCCTGAACGACGATGTCGATTTCGCCGGCCATGGGTTCTGGGGCGCGCTCTCGTCATGGAAAGATCCAAAGGGAACGACATGGCTCTACGCGCCCGCATGGGGTCCGGCTGCGAAAGAGGCGCCGAAGTTCCCAATCAGTTATGGCGACGTAACCGCCGGCAGCATCATGGCATTCAAGCTCGCTATAAAGGACGGTAAACCTGTACCTGAAGCGGCTTGGATCTCACGGAATCTCTCGTATCCGGAGCCGGTCATAATCGCAAATGGCATTGTGTTCGCGCTTTCAAATGGCGAGAACGTGAAGCAAGTGGACTCAGCCGGAGATATTCTGTCGTCCGCTCAGCGAGCGAACGCTCCGACTGGAAACGCGACGTTGTACGCCTTCGACGCGGAGACGGGCAAGGAGCTTTTTTCGAGCGGGAAGACGATCCCGAGTTTCACTCATTTCAGTGGCCTTGCGATTTCGAATGGCCGTGTGTACGTTGTGACGCACGACAGCATGGTGTACGCATTCGGATTGGGCGGCCACTAAGCGCATACCCTCAATCGAAAGTTTCGATTGGACTGGATCGACCGTAGGCGGGTACCCTGGAATATGGCAATCATGTCTGTTACGGAGCCCGATTCGTCGCAGGTCGAAATTCTTCACCGCATCAGCAGTATCGTTAGTTCGGAACTATCGCTGGACGAGATGCTGGGAGAGATTGTCGGCCTGACAGTGCAGGTTACCGGCTGCGATGCCTGTCTGGTCTACCTGATCGAGAGGGAGACCGGCGAGATTGTGCTGCGAGCCTCGCAGGTACCGCACGCCGCCGATCTTGGGCATATCCGGCTCAAGATGGGCGAGGGCGTTACGGGCTGGGTAGCGGAGCATAAGTCGGTTGTCGCGCTCGCTTCGAATGCGTTTGCCGACTCGCGCTTCAAACCGTTTGAGCGTCTAATCGAAGATACATATCAAGCATTCCTTTCGGTGCCTCTGGTCAGCGGCGGCGACCTGATTGGCGTGATCAATGTACACCATCGCCAACAGCACGATCACACGGCCGGCGAGATCGTCCTGCTGACTTTTGTCGGCGAGCAGATGGGCTGCGCGATTTCAAAATCGCTGCTTGCCGACGAGAACGCACGCCTGCTTGAAGAGACGCAAGAGATGAAGCGCCAGCTCGAAATTCGCAAGCTGGTTGAGCGCGCGAAGGGAATTCTTCAGCACCGGCACAATCTGACCGAAGAAGAAGCTTATTTGCGCTTGCGGAATGAGAGCCGCCGTTTGCGCAGACCGATGAAGGATCTGGCGGAAGCTATTATTTTGGCTGAGGACCTCAGCCGTAGACCGGATTCGGCGGATGGATCGCAGCCAGGCTGATCGCGGACGCTATCGGAAACCACGCTAGAATAGCGCTTTGCGGCCATTCATTCCTGTATTCCGGAACGCGCACCTGCTTACCATTGCGGGCAATTTCTGGCCTCGACCGCTCGATACCGAACGTTTTCCCGTGCGGGATCGCTATTACGCAATTGAACCGGGCATCGAAATTCTGGTGCACGAGCAGCAACCCCAAGGCTCGCCGCGCGGACAGATCGTGCTGGTACACGGCCTTGAAGGAGGCAGCGATTCGGGTTATATGCGCAGCCTAGCGCAGGCCGCGCTGGAGCATGGACTTGGCGTCCATCGCTTTCACATGCGCAGTTGCGGCGGTACGGAATCGCGCAGCGGCAACATACTTTATCATTCTGGGCAGACCGGTGATTTGAAGTTCGTGACGCGTGCGATTGGGGAGGAACAGGGCGGTCCTTTGTTCCTGACTGGGTTCTCGCTTGGGGGCAACGTCGTTTTGAAGTTCGTGGGTGAACTTGGTGAGGAGGCAATAAAATGGATTGACGGCGTCTGCGCGGTCTCGACGCCGATCGAGCTGGGCATCTGCGCGCGATCTCTCGAAAAGCCATGCAACTTCCTGTACGAAAACCGTTTTCTCGGCCGCCTGAAAGACCGCATCCGCCGAAAGTCCGCTCTTACGCCGGGCCTGTTCCGGATCGAGGATCTTCCCGAGGCAAAGACTGTTCGTGATTTCGACGATTTGTTCACTGCACGTTGCTTCGGCTTTGGAACAGCGGAGCACTATTACGAGAGCCAGTCCTCCGGGCAATATCTGGAACGAATCCGGATTCCGGCGTTGCTGGTGCAGGCCAAGGACGATCCGCTGATACCGTTCGAGATTTACAGCAATCATCCGGCTTTCCAGCGAAATCCGAATCTCCAACTGCTCGCCACCGAGCATGGCGGGCACCTCGGTTTCCTCTCCCGGAGCAAGCCGCGTTTTTGGTTGAATGAGACGATCCTCGAATTCCTGGAGAGTCTTGAATCGGGGAACAAACAAGCGGGCGAATTCGTCCCCCTTATGGGCGAGCACGCCAGATGAGTCAAACTGCGTCTTTTCTCGAATCCGCCGCGGTCGCGGTCGATTCCTTACGTTCCAGTAAGATGCGCAGCTTTCTCACGCTCTTCGGCATCATTCTTGCCACGACCACGCTGATCGCCGTCATGTCGGTCATCCACGGCATGGATGTCTATATTGCGCAAAACGTCACCAGCATGGGCGCCGATGGGTTCCGTGTGGTGCGCATGGCGTTTATCGGGAATTTCAATCCGAAAAAATTCTTAGAACTTCAGAAGAAGAATCCAGAACTGAGGGAGGACGAGTTCCAGTTTCTCAAGGATCATGTGACGCTCGTGCGCGAGATGGGAATGCAGGAATCCACGCAGGCAAAGGTCGCTTACGGCAACCAATCGCTCACTCAAGTGGATCTTGACGGAGGCACTGCCAATTATGGCGTGCTGGCGAATATTGAAATCGCGAGCGGACGCTTTATTAGCGATGCGGAGGATCGCCTCGCACAGCCGGTATGCGTGATCGGCAACGATATTAAAGTCCGCTTCTTCCCGAATGTAGACCCGATCGGCAAGACCATCCGAGTCGATGGACGTCCATTCACCGTGGTCGGTGTTGCGAAGGCGAAGGGAAGTGTCTTTGGGAATTCGCAGGACAATTA
>JBOGMU010000323.1:0-2198 GCA_050746865.1 Candidatus Acidiferrales bacterium | reverse complement strand
GCGGCGACCGTCCTGCCCTGAGCACCGAAGGGTGCCCGCGTATTTTGCGGGCGCTTCTCGATCGGCGTCTTTGCTTTGCCGTTGCGTTTCGTAGTCGGGCGCCTTTGCCTTTATCCTTTGCCTTTATGTTGTAGCGCTGGCTTCAAGCCGGCGCATTTGAATTTCGTTTTGCCTTAAGATTTTGCCATGCCTTTGACGTACGCAGCGGCCCCTTTTGCCCCGCGACTCACAGCGGGGACGCGCGCTTTCTGCGCGAGGCGGGCAGCCTTTGAATCGGGCTGCTCTTCGATAGATGGCGCATTGGAACAAGGGAGAGTCACTAGGATTTGTTCCGGTCCATGCAGTTGCCTGAGACCTGTCGTGTTCGTGTTTACGAATAGTGGGCCTCAAATTAACCCGCAAACACTCGGCAGTCAGTTCGGCGTCGGTTCTGCGATATGGTCGATGACGCTGGTCTCTACCGGATCAGTCGCGGTGTCCAATTTCAATCCCAGTTGCTCTTGAATCGCGCCCACAATCCCGGTTTGTCGGCGTCGGTAGGTGTGCGCCCGGCAAACGCGCCATTCCATTCAACGTCGCCCGGCGTAAATTCCAGATCGAAATCGTATCGCCCCACTAGCCCGGTCTCATCAATCACTGGTCGGTCGAGAACCGTGCGCTGAAAAACGGAGGCCAATTCCGCCGTCGTCGCGTATCGGGCTGGCAAATTGACTGTCGGCAGGGCGACGACGAACAGCAGTGGTGGCGGTCCTTGCGGAAATGAACCCGCCGATGCCGTACTGGCTTTCAATTTCGGCCCGGCGTTCGCTACCTTTAGCGCATATATGGGAAGCTGCCTCTCTTCGCGGTGGAATTTAAGGTCGAAGCGGTCGGCCAGCAGAGTTTGAAGCATCGCCATCTGTCGGTCAATGTCGTAGTGTTCGGAATCGATCCACGCTGGCCCACCCGTAACTGTCTTCGGATTTAGATTGTACGCAGCCGCGATCAGCGTCCTGAGCACGTGGTTCCGTACTACAAGCTGGTGCGCGCCTTCCATGCGAATAAATCTGCCTCGATTCCAATCCGGCGCGGTTGGTTTGATCGTTGCCACTTCGAATTCCTCAGAATTTGGTTCCGCTGGCGATTGGGTGCTGTTAAGCGCGTGATCGCTGGTTTGAGGTAACGCTTTCGCACTCAATGGGAAGATCGAAGGCAGGCACATCAGTGCGAGCAGAAGAGCGGCGTAGATTTTCAAGAAGCGATATCCTCCCGAGCGCGGATTGTCTCACGGTGCCCGAAGTTTTACGGTTCACATACTCGCATCAGCCGACACTGCATCAATTTGGCGTCGGCTCCTCGATGTGATCGATGACAAGTGTACTGACCTCCCCGGTTGCAGACGTGAGTTTCACGCCGAGCTGATCTTTCAGGGCATCAAGAAATGTTGGTCCGTCGCTATCGATTCTGCCGCCGTTGTCTGGCGCGACGTCGGGCGTAAATTCGATCACGAAATCGATTCTTCCGAGACTGGTCTGGTCCACGATCGGTTTATCAAAACTCATAAGCCCCTTGCCAACGACAAGATCTGTAAGAACGGTGATGGGCACGTCTCGCGCGCCAATATGCACCCGGCCCCGCACGGTCGGTGGGAATCCAACAAGTGAGCCACATGCTAGCGGAAATCCTCCGGCGACGGTTAGAGGACTCCCCGCAACGGGCGTCCCGCTGGGGCAGGGTACCTTGCCCGTGTGCCGCTGTAGCTGTGGCCCAAGCTTCCGCGGATTATCCGCCACAATCGAGAGGACCGGACTCTGCTTTGTCACCACGTGATACGCCAGTTTGAACCGTTCTGAGAGTAGCGTCTGCATCATCAACCGGTATTGGTCCTTCGTAGGGTTTCCTGCCGCCCTTCCTTCAATGTCATACCGATCGGCAGCCCATTTCGGCATCTGCGACTGAAGGGATAGCAGTTGATCGATCGGTAGCTTGAAAGCAAAACCGGTATATGCGATCAGGGGGAAGTCCGTTGCGGAGAAAAGGCCCCCGGTCGGTAAAAACCTATCGCCGCTATCCAGATCGACGTTGCTGTGTACCGCATCCCTATTCATCGTCTCCGGGTTTCGCTTCACAGATGCAACTTCGAACGACATTTTGCCGCCAGCAGCTTTTTCCCAATCAGCGGTCGATTGCGCGTGCAGGAGTGGAGCACTGAGCAGACC
>JBOGMU010000322.1:0-4175 GCA_050746865.1 Candidatus Acidiferrales bacterium | reverse complement strand
GGATTCGTTGCAGAGATGAGTTATCGGATGCCATCAAAAATTCAATTTACCAGTACTGGAACAGAAAACCAAGCATTGGCGCGAGACAGCGGGCAGGTGGCCTCCCACTGGCGGTGAACGAGTGTCTTCCGGCGAACCGACTTGGATCCGACTTATTCGCTTATTCGGAGCTGATCGGGAGATCGCGTTCCAGCGTCAGTTCCAGCTTCGTCGTCTTATCGAGGGTGACTTCCTGGCCGAGTCCAGTTGCAACCATGTAGGCGGTTACGGCAGCGATTGCAGCGCCAGCAGCTGCATCCTTTGCGTTACGCGAGGCAACACCGGTCGCGGCGCCGACAAGGGCTCCGGCGGCCGCAGCAGCTTCTGCGTCCTTGCGCGGGTCAGACTGGGCCTCGATTTCGCCTTCGCGCCGCTCGTCGACGCGGATCGAATGCACGCCGGGGACGTCGTCGACCACTGCGACGACGGGCATCCAGCCCGCGGGCGTGTGCACGTCGTCAAACGCGAGCCACAAGCGCGCACGGCCGCTCTTGTGCGCCTCTTCGACCTTATCCACATGGCCGCGAATCGCAGTTCCCTTAGGAAGAACGGTGCCATCGATGGCAAAGAGGGGCTCGAGTGTTTCTGCCTCGAAGTGATTGCCGGCTCTGGCACCACTGGTTGAGAGGGGAGCATTCAGCGATGCGAGAAACCGCGTACCGGATGGTACGGCGTGTTGGTTCACATTGCCCTGCGCGTGCGCTGCGGATGCAATCGCCAGCGCGCAAACCGCTGCGATGGACACACGGATCGGGTTCATACGCTTCTTCTCCTTGTCTGCCTGAAACAGAGGCTTTCCTCTGGCAGAAAGCCTGGGAACGAGTGTTGGATGGTATGGGGTTGACATTGGGTGGCCTGCGTGGCCCTGTGGTGAGATGTGCGATCAATCGGTATGGCGCTAAACGCGAGGGGCCGCGAGCAGAACGGTTCCAAATTGGGAAAAATGGCGTTCCAAACTTGCATACCCAACAGGCTATGGGAGTTGTGAATATACGTAGAATTTCGGTCTTGCAAACAGTTTCAGAATGGGATTAGGCTTGGCCCACTTGACGCACTTAGAGCATATGCAAGTACCTTCTTCCTCAATCGGATCGCGTGTTCCATTTTGGCCTTCCCCGTGCATCCTGTTTTGGGAAATTCGCATTCGGAAAAGGGGATAGCCACTATGGCAGCCGCAACCGAGGTTGCTTTGGCACGGCACGCCACCGCGACCGTGCTGATCGTCGACGATGAGGATGCAACGCGAAATCTATGCCAGGACGTTGTGACGGAGGCGGGGTTTCGCGTTAAGGTGGCTTCGACGACGGAACAGGCGATCGATATTCTGGATGAGTGCCCCGTCGAGATCGTCATTACGGATTTGCGTGTCCCGGCAATTGGCGGCATCAATCTACTGAAGCGCGTCCGCGAGCACCACCCTGAGACTGCCGTTATCGTGTTGACGCAGTACGGCACGATCGAGAGCGCGGTCGAAGCCACGAAAAATGGCGCGGCGGACTATGTGACGAAGCCGTTTCACATACCGGAGCTGCGCGGCAAACTGGACCGTGTGGCGCACTCGCTCGAAATCGATCAGGAAAATCGCGTTCTGCGCGAGCAGTTGCGCTCGCGGCCCGGTTTCGGCGGACTGATTGGGCTTTCAGCGAAGATGCAGCGGGTTTACCGGATGATCGAGAAGGTGTGCAATCACAATTATCCGGTTCTCGTTCTCGGTGAGAGCGGCACGGGCAAGGAACTCGTGGCGAAGTCGATTCACTTTCTCGGTGCGCGCAAGAATCGGCCGTTTGTTCCCGTCGATTGTTCGGCCCTGGTTCCCACACTGATCGAATCGGAGCTTTTTGGATATGTGAAAGGTGCGTTCACGGGAGCGAGCCATGCGAAACAAGGGTTAATGGAGGCCGCGGGCGATGGAACGCTCTTTTTGGACGAGATCGGCGACTTGCCGATCGATTTGCAGGCAAAGCTGCTGCGCGCCTTGCAGGAGCGGGAGGTGAAGCCTGTCGGCTCGACCGAGCGCGTTTCTATTTCGACGCGCGTAATTGCCGCCACGAATCGAGACCTTGAATCTGCGGTGCGCAATGGCCAATTCAGGCAGGATCTCTTTTTTCGCCTGAACGTGGTGCAGATCAAAATGCCGCCGCTGCGCGAGCGCAAGACGGACATACCTTTGCTGGTGAACGCGTTTCTCGAAAAGTTTTCGGATGCGAAGGACGGACCACGCACGATCTCCGAAGACGCGATGGTCCATCTGACGGCATACGACTGGCCGGGCAACGTGCGCGAGCTGGAAAACGCGATCGAGCGCGCAGTGGCGTTGGGGTCGGGCCCCATCCTGCACGTCGGAGACTTGCCCTCCAACCTGCAATACGGCACGGCCGAGAAACTGCCGCAGAGCGGGGAATTGGTCCCGCTCGATGAGATGGAGCGGCGAGCCATCTTCCGCGCAATGCGCGAATCGGGGGGCGACAAGATGGCTGCGGCCAAAGTGCTGGGCATCGGCAAGACCACGCTTTACCGGAAGCTCAAGCAATACGAAATTAAAAGCGGCGGACTCTGCTGATCCGAATCATGCGCGGCGGGCGATAATCTGGCGCGCAGTGTTCACTACGACTCCGGCCGCTTTCTTACCGCTCACAATTTCGCCAAGCGATCGGTCCAGTTCTGCGATTTCAGCCGTGTCGAATGCTTGCGTCGCATATTCGTCGTTGCGCCAGGTTCGGAGATTGGACGAAGGAGGGCTGCTGACCAGCCGGGACCGCAACCGAGATCGATGGCAACATGCGGTGCATGGATCGGGCTGCGCTTAAGCAGCGCGCGACTTTCTGGCTCGTAAATCTCCGCGAGCCGCCGCAACCGCAGGCTCGCTTCTTCAGTGTCTCCGAAGGTGTAGTTACGCACACTCATGCTTCTCTCGATGTTGGGTTACTTGTGAGTTTAACAAGTGCAGGGCGGCGAGGGAAAAAGGGGGGACCCGCTCGCGAGTCCCCCACAAGCTCCCCAGGATTCCAGTTTTGGCGCCATCGCGACCAAACCAGCCCACCCTAGGAAGAAACAGTTGCCTGCCAGAGTGCAAACCGGGTGCCAAAGAGCGCGACGACAGCCACCGCGCCCCGTGGTATTGAAGAGTAAGGATTTAGGAGCCCATCCGGTGTACGACAACGAGAGGCCGCGTCGGGCAATCTACCGTTTTCCGGATTTTTCGGGCCGAAGTCGAGGATTATCCACAAATCGAGAACTGAATTTATAAGCAGAGCTTATGCCAGGCAGCATTAATATAAATTGGACACTCAGGGCGGTATAATGTAAAAAATCCCTGCGAGACGAACATGAATCCACGAACACTCTACGAAAAAATTTGGGACGCGCACATCGTGCGGGAAGAACCCGGCCAGCCCACGCTGCTCTATATCGACCGCCATCTGATCCATGAGGTGACGTCGCCGCAGGCTTTTACCGGCCTGAAGGCCGCCAAACGCGGTGTGCGCCGGCCCGATCTAACGTTTGCCGTGATGGACCATTCCGTATCGACAAAGAACCGCGAGCTGCCGATTGCCGACGCGAATGCCACGAAGCAATTCGAGTTGCTTGCGCAAAACTGCAAGGAATTTGGGATCAACCTGTTCGACGTGAAGAGCCGCAATCAGGGGATCGTCCACGTGATTGGGCCAGAACTAGGGATTACGCAGCCGGGGCAGACGATCGTTTGTGGCGACAGCCACACTTCGACTCACGGTGCTTTTGGCACACTCGCCTTTGGAATCGGTACCAGCGAAGTGGAACACGTGCTCGCGACGCAGTGTCTAACGCAATACAAATCGAAAACAATGCGCATCGAGATTCGCGGCAGACGTCCACATGGCGTGACGGCGAAAGACATGATTCTCGCGATCATCGGTAAGATCGGCATCGGCGGCGGTACAGGCCACGTGGTCGAATATGCGGGCGAAGCGGTGCGCGGGCTCTCGATGGAAGGCCGCATGACAATGTGCAACATGTCTATCGAAGGCGGCGCGCGCGCGGGCATGGTGGCGCCCGATGAGACGACATTTGCCTATATGGAAGGCCGGCCGTTTTCGCCGCGCGGAAAGGATTTTCGGATAGCCGTCGATTACTGGAAAACGCTCGTCACCGATCCC
>JBOGMU010000321.1:0-13600 GCA_050746865.1 Candidatus Acidiferrales bacterium | reverse complement strand
GCGGCAGGCGCGCGTTCGCGAGATATTCGCGAACGTCGCGAACTCTACTTTACCGAGAGCGCAAAATTGAACGACATCACGGCATTAGTCGCCGTGTTCGTGGCGGTGATCGTCGCTGTGCTCGTTCCTGACGGCGTGCCGGCGCCGTTTCCATTTCCGCCACTGTTGCCGGGAACTGCGCCGCCGCATCCCGCCATGCCGAATAGCAGCATCAAACCCAACACGGCAAACGCCGGAGTAAAGCGCCGGAGACTGCGCCTCGTGGCAAACCAGCACAACACGAGAATCAAGCATCCCGCGAGCACGATGAGCGCAGACGGAATGCGATGAGCCGGGCCGCCAAATGTCGCAGGCGGCGCTATGCTGCCGGCTGTGGTGTTCACCGTCAGAGTGACGTTCGCCGAGGTCGTCGTGCCATTGAACGAAAGCGACGAAACGGCCGAACCATTCTGCGTAAACGAGCAGGTTGCGCCCGCTGGAAGATTCGAACACGAGAGGTTGTTAATAGTTGCGGAGAACCCGTTGTTTGCGGCAAAGGTAAGCGTGGTGCTGCCCGGCTGTCCCGCTGCCGGCACCGTCACGGTGGATGGCGAGGCCGAGAGCGAAAGATACGGCATTCGGGCGACGAAATTTGCCACATTCAATGAGCCAAGGCCCGTCGCTAGATCGTAACCCGCGGCCGCGTTGTAGCCGCTGAGAATGCCGATGCTGCCGCCGCCTGACGTGTCGCAATCGCTCGTACCGTCATGCGAACTGGTTGCCGTGCACGGCATCGCGATCGTGCCGGAAGTGACGTCGTTGAAAATGCATGCAGGATCGGGCGAATTGCTGCTATCGCAGTTCAATGCACCCTGGCTTGCGGCAAGCGAATAAAAACTCGGGTTGATATTGCCTTGCGGGGATGCTGTCTTTTGATCGACCAGCGCCATCATCCCCGCAAAAACCTGCGCGGAAATGGACGTGCCGCCACCGAGCAAGAATGCTCCATTCGTGCTGCACGCCGCGGACTTGCCGCCTGAGCCCTGCGAATATTGCTGGCAGGCGAAATAGAAGCTGCCTGGAACGGTGGCGTTGATTGCCTGCTCAAGGCCGTAGGAGTCCGCCGCACCCTCCGCAAAAAACGAAACGTCGGGAATGTCCCGCTTGCCGTCCCCCGGAACACCCGGCGCTGTTTGCCACGATGGTTTCGCGTAGCCGCCGGAGCAATTCGAAGTCGTAGTCGTGTTGGCAGCGGTGCAATTGCTCACGCCGCCGGAACCTCCAACGGGAGCCACAAAGAAGAAGCCCTGCGAATTGCCGCCGGTCTGCACGCTGCCGGTGTTGCAGGCGGCCGCGGCGGAACTCTGGCCGAAGGTCGTGTAAATCAGCGAATTCGTGCAGCTGTCGTTCCATGTCGTCTCGGGAACGTAGCTCTTGGCAGAGCCCAGCGTGCCTGGAGCGTTCGAGGAATTCCAGAAGGCGTTTGGCGCCGTGTGATTATTGAAATCGGTGCCGCCGACGGCGACATCATACGGCGTGGAAGCGATTCCGTTCACGCCGAGGCCGTAGACGCCGGCGGCGGCTCCCGTGGTGCTACCGGACGGCGCAAAATCGCAGCCGTCTGAGCCGTTGTCGCCGGTGGCGATCGAGACTGTGATTCCTTCGGCGGCTGCCTGGCTCCAGAGGTTGTTGTAGAACGCGTTGCCGGCCGAGCCCAAACCCAACTCGCAATTCCCGTAACTTTCGCTGAGGATGGGCGCGAGATCCTGATCCACGATGTACAGCGCGGAAAGATCGATGCCTGCGCTGGTTGCGGAATCCTTGGCCGCGACAAGATCGATATTCGCGTTGGGCGCCACTGCGCCTGACCATTCCACGTCGAAGATCGCTTCGGTCTCGTCTTCGTCACCAGCGGGACCGCCATTTGCGCTCGACGACACAATCCCGGGATCGGTAGCGCCCTTGGGAATGACCTTGGTGAATTTGATCGCCGGAAGTCCAAAAAGCGCGCGGAATTGATCGGCATCTGTCGTGTTGACATCGCTCGCGCTGACGATCGCAATCGTTACGCCTGTGCCATCGATCGGCGTCGACGCGTTCCACAGCGGCGTAATGCCGTAGATCGTCGCAAAATCCGTGGGTCCTACGCCGAAAAGAGTGTTGCCTTTCGCATCGGTCAACGTGAGATGCGGGTGGATTGAAGCCTTCATGCCGTGTGCGGCAACCGTGCGATATTTCGGCTTGGGGAAGAAATCGTTGAGCGAGCGAACGCCCGCGACAACCGGCGCGAGTGCGGCGGGAATCGCAGGATCGGTCGCGTTCGATAAATGGTCCGCATCATTCACGAAATAATCGTGGATCGTCGTATGGAACGCGCTGCGCACTTGCTGCGCGTCGCCGGAAAAATTGATTATGGTGCGTCCGCGCGAGATGCCGTTGACGACAAAACCGTGCGATGCGAGCCACGCCGCGATTTTCTGAAGGTCTGCTTCCGATGCGCCGAACTGCTGGCCGAATTCATCGGGCGAAAGCCACTGGTGATAGCCTGGCGAAGACTTGTCCTCTTGCGCCGCGAGCAGACGGTCTAGCTCGGCCTGTTGCGCCGGGCTGCGCTGCAAGACGAGCAGCATCTGGTCCATTTGCAGGGAATTCGCCGCAGGACCGCGATCGAATGCCCCGCGCGCGAGCGGGTGCGTATTGCCGCGTAGGACTGCGAGCCTGGATTCGTCGATTGCTGTCGTGATGCGCGAAGGAACACGGCCTGCCTGGCCCTGCGCGCGTCCGCGAACGAGAAAAGCCAATGTGACGGCGCACAGAGCCGCCATGAACAGGATGACGTTACGACACATGTCGTTTCTTTCTCCGAAACGATTTTATGGAACTTCTGGAGCGATACGACCATCGTTCCTGAAATACTGAGGGCGATCAACGATTCCGCAGAGGAACGGTTCGAGAGAGTTATCTGTACATACGAACACTCGCACCAGAATGGCGGCCTAGGAGCGGCGTCTGCGTGAAGAAAAGGAAGTATCGCCGAAATAGGATGCTTCCACCGGGCTACTGTGTCGCCTGGGGATTATCGCTGCGAATTCTGTCAGACAGCCTACGGGCGCGGTTGCGCGCGATATCGACGTATTGGTTGTCGGCGGCGAGCTTTTCCAAAGGCGCGATGAATTGGGCCGGCTCGGGAAGCAGATGGTCGTTGTAATGCGACTCGATTGTCTGCACTACGTCGTTTACGCCCAGTTTGTCGTACTGCATCGTGCGGACCAGGTCGCCGAGGTCGGTTTCCTGCTGGGAAAGATTCTCAAATAGCGAGGTCAGCTCGGCGCCGGTTGGGTCGAGCGTGTAATTGAACGTCACCTGGTAGTCCTGCGTTCCGTTTTGGTAGCGGAAGGTCTTTTGACCAAGGCTGGCCAGGCGTTTGTGAACTTCGAGATCGACGCCCTGAAAATCGTGGAGCTTTGCGGCCAGCGAGAATATTTTCTGTACGAGCGGTGCGTCAATTTGGAAAGGCTGTGGGCTGGGCTGTTCGTCCAGCTGGCGGATATCGCAAGTGCCCTTTCCCGACTGGGAGACGATGATCTCCACAAACTCGGGATAACTCGACTTAAATACTTTGCGAAAAGTGATGGTCGGTCCGCCGGAGGAATCCGCAGCAGCCACGCCGCCAGCAAGAAAACCGAGGGAGAGGACCAGGAACGCGAGATATCGAATGGGCTTGGTCATGGCTGAACACTAAGAGGGATGCGACGGGCACGGCTCGTGCTGCCCGGAATTGCGGAGTTGATCTTAGTGGCTCGCGCGAATCGCTCTTTTGCGCGGCAGGTTTGCGCGTGGCAAAGCGCGATGGCGAGGGCGTCGGCAGCATCCGCCGGCTCTGGACATTCCGCGAGTCCGAGCAGCATCGCTATCATTTTTTGGATTTGCTCTTTCGACGCGGCGCCGAATCCTGCCACGCTTGCTTTTACTTCGCGGGGTGAATAGCTGTGCGCTGGGATGTGCGCCTGCGCTGCCGCGAGTAGCACCACACCGCGCACCTCCGCGAGTTTCAGGGCTGTGCGCATATTCAGAGCGGTAAACACCGACTCCACGGCGACAGCGTCAGGAGCGAATTCTTCAACGAGTGAGGCAATCAATCCGTGGATTTCGCGCAGGCGCTCGTCAAGTGGCGCCCGCGTCGGAAGCTTCAGCGCACCAAATTTCACCAGCCGGTGCGCAGAGCCATCTATCTCCACAATTCCGTACCCAGTCGCCCCCGCCACGGCAGGGTCAACGCCGAGCACGCGCGTTGCACGTAGTTTTGCCACTGGCCGCCCAACCATTTCCGGGCTAGTTTACTGTCCGCGCTGCCGCGGTGGATAGCATTTTTTAGCCATTTGGTCGATTAGGCAGGGGGACTTATAATCGTGGCACAGCGTGGCCAGGAAGAAGCGGCAAACGCAAAACGTCACCGTGCGACTTTATCCCGACGTTATTCGGCGGATAAAGGCGCTATGGCTGCCCGTGAATCCCCACTGTGAACGCGCTTGTCACACGCCAGATCGAACGTGAATTCCCGCATGTGGTGGGTATCACCAAGAAGACAACAAAAGTCGCGACCCAGGATCAGCCCGCTACTGCTTCGATTTCTTTCTCGTCGATATCGAAGTTCGCGTAGACGTGCTGCACGTCGTCGTAGTCTTCCATGTTTTCGACCATACGCAGCATCTGCTGCGCTTGCGCTCCGGTGAGCTTCACGTAATTCTGCGGAATCCAGGCGACTTCGGCCGAAGCGGGCGTGATTCCTGACTTAACCAGCGCTTCGCGAACTTTTTCCATCACCTCGGGCGGAGTAGTCACTTCCCAGGCGGAGCCATCGTCATTCAAATCCTCGGCGCCAGCATCGAGCACAATGCCCATCATCGTGTCCTCGTCAGCCGCTTCCTTAGGCACGACGATGTCACCCTTGCGGTGAAACATCCAGCCAACCGCGCCGGTCTCAGCCATATTCCCGCCGTTCTTTGAGAAAAGATGGCGCAATTCGCCTGCCGAACGGTTCCGGTTACTGGTCACTACTTGCACCAGCATCCCTACGCCTCCCGGGCCGTACCCCTCGTACAACACTTCTTCCAGCTGTTCGCCCTCCATCGTGCCCGCGCCGCGTGCAATAGCGCGCTCGATGTTGTCGTTGGGCATGTTTTCGTTCTTTGCGGCGGCAATGGCCGTGCGAAGCCGCGGGTTGCTGTTGGGGTCGGTTCCTCCGGTGCGCGCGGCGATGCTCAATTCCCGGATGATTTTCGTGAAAGCCTTGCCGCGTTTGGCGTCCGTGGCGGCCTTTTTGTGCTTAATTGTGGCCCATTTTGAATGTCCAGACATCGTTCAACCCTCTGTAAAATATGGCGAATTTATGCGGCGGCTAGTTTAGCACACCGCAACAAGAGACGGTACGCGGCTTCAATCTGGGTGGTGGTGTCATTTGCCCTGAAAGACTTGGTGGCGGCCTGGAGAAATAAGGCGCCACGGCTGTGGGTGTGGGCGGCACGATTGGCGGCGTTACGGGAGCCCTCGTAGGTCTGGGTATTCCTGAATACGAAGCGAAGACGTACGAACGCCGCCTCCGCCGCGGCGGCATTTTGCTTTCTATCCATTGTGAGACGGCGAACGAAATCTCTCGCGCCAAAGACCTGATGAAGGGGACCGGTGCACAGCATGTCGCCGCTGCAGGCGAGTCCCCCTCCGGTTCGCAAAATATCGAAAAGAGAGCCGCGCGCAACCACACCCTTCATTAGGGAAGCTGGAATACTGCAATTTCGCACAGGTTCGTCTAGGCGAAGGAAATTCCGATCGAGAGAATCGGGGGCGCGCAGAGGCACGCCCCGCGAGGCGACTCCGTTATAGGAGCCCCTGCTCTTTCTTTTCCTGGCAACTGATGCAATAGCGCGTCCAGGGCACGGCGTCGAGCCGCTTCTGCTGTAGCTCCTGATGGCAAGCGACGCACTCGCCGAACCCTTCGCTCTTGATCCTCTCGAGGGCGTCATCGACCAACTGCAACTGCGACCGGTCGTTGTGCGTCTGACCGAAGAGGAACTCCTTGGTATAGGAGTTCGCGGCCTTGTCCGCCAGATCCACGGTGGGATCGTCGTCGGCTTCGCGCCCCTCCTGCTCCGTGCGAAGGATGCCACGCGCCAGCTCTTCACGGCGCTGCGTCAACTTCTTTTTGTAATGCTCGAGTCGCTTCTTATCCATAGTAATCATCCCGCCAACGCGGCATTGGGCCCGCTCAAAATCAGCAGATTCTAGCGATGCCGCCCTCCCTTGTCAAATCTACTACTGAAAATTTCCGCTGCGATCTGCGCTACAGCAAACAACTTAGCCCGCTACAGCCTCATCCGCTGGAATTTCGCGGCGCCACTTCGAACCGCAAGAGCGCGAATCATAGATGCCGCATCGCCCCAAAAAGATTCCTCAAAGGCGCCTGTCGCATCTAATTTGAGCTGAATAACCGTAAAGTGGACGCCGTTGTGTTGCAGGCGGTGAGCGCCGCTGATAAAATCCCGTCCCGGCGCTGACGGAAGTCGATTCCCTTCCCCGCCTGAACCGGCAATCAACCAAATTCGCAAGGGAGAACTTTTTTGGCTAAATACGACCTCGTCATCATCGGCAGCGGACCAGGCGGCTACGTGGCCGCGATTCGCGCCGGGCAGTTGGGATTGAAGACCGCCGTAGTGGAAAAGGACCCGTTCCTCGGCGGTACCTGCCTCCACGTGGGCTGCATCCCGACGAAGGTTTTCCTTCACCACGCCGATATCTACGACAATTTTCAACACGCCCAGGAATTCGGTATCGAGGTGAAGGACGTTAAGGTCAATTGGCCCGCCATGCTCACGCGCAAAGACAAAATCGTGAAGAAACACGCGGGCGGCATCGGCATGCTCTTCAAGAAGAATAAGGTCGAGTCGATCACGGGATGGGGCAAGATCGCCGGACCGGGCCGCGTCAGCGTGGAAAAAGACGGCAGAGTCACCGAACTTGAAACGAATTTCACGATGCTCGCCACGGGCTCGGAGGCGCGCAGTCTCCCTGGCGTCGAAATTGATGGCAAAGTCACTCTGACGAACCGCGAAATCCTTCAGCTTCAGTCGATCCCGAAATCGCTCGTCGTGGTCGGCGCAGGTGCCGTCGGCGTCGAATTCGCCTCAATTTTCCGCACGTTCGGCAGCGAAGTGACGATCCTCGAAGCGCTGCCGCGCATCGTGCCTCTGGAAGATGAAGAAATTTCGCCCGAGCTCGAAAAGGCTTTCAAGAAAAAGGGCGTCAATATCGAAACCGGCGCTCGCGTCGAGAGCGTTAAGTCCGACGGTAAGACGGGCACCTTGAATTTCAAAGACAAGAACGGCAAAGCCGTCACCCTCAACGCCGAGAAAGTCCTGATCGCCGTTGGTCGCCGCCCGCTGACCGAAAATATAGGTATTGAGAAGACGAAAGCTAAAGTGGAGCGGGGATTCGTTCACACGAATGGCTATCTTGAGACCGCCGAGCCAAAGCTTTACGCCATCGGCGACATCGTCGCGGGCCTGCCGCAGCTTGCGCACGCCGCCTCGATGGAAGGCATCATCGCCGTCACGCGTATGGCGGGCAAGGACGCGCAACCGTTCAATCGCCTGCGCTGCCCGAACGCCACCTATTGCGAGCCACAGATCGGCAGCGTCGGCCTCACCGAAAAAGCTGCTCGCGAAGCCGGCTACAACGTGAAGACTGGGAAGTTCCCGTTCCTCGGCAATAGCAAAGCCACGATCCTGGGCCACCACGACGGCTTCATCAAAGTGGTTTCCGATGCTAAATATGGCGAGGTCCTCGGCGTTCACGCGATCGGGCCGCTCGCGACGGAAATTCTCGCCGAGCCGACCGCTGTGCTGAACCTGGAAGGCACGATCGACGACATGATGGCGATGATCCATGCGCATCCCACAGTTTGGGAAGCCATGGGCGACGCCTTCAATTCCGTCCGTGGCCTTACAATTAATTTCTGATGTAGCTTGGGGTCAGCAGTTTGGACCCGAGGATTTTGCTCTTGTGTGGTAACACCATCAGACGGCATTTGGTTCGTTTTGATGTTTGTTGTGACGTGCGTTTTCTTGGTTAATCAGTCATCCTGAGCGAAGCGAAGGACCTCTCTTTGCTTTCCTTCCTTCAGGTCGAGCTTATGTCCGAGAAAAATCCACTCTGGATCGTCAGCGCCGGCCGTGTCGCCTACGGGCCCGCCTTTGACCTCCAGCGCGAAATCGTCGCCGCGCGCAAAGCCGGCGCTATACCTGACGTACTCCTCTTCTGCGAGCATCCGCACGTCATCACGCTCGGGCGCAACGGCCAGCGCGAAAATCTTCTCGCCAACGCGAACGTGCTGCGCCAAATGAACGTCGAATTCCACGAGACCGACCGCGGCGGCGACATCACCTACCATGGTCCTGGCCAGATCGTCGGCTACCCGATTCTCGATCTCGCGAAGCATAAGCGCGACGTCCGCTGGTACGTCGAGCAGCTCGAAGAAGTGATGATCCGCACCGCCGCCGACTACGGCCTCGCCGCGCGCCGCATCCTTTGCCGCCACGGCATCTGGATCGACGCGCCTGCCGGCGAAGAAAAACTCGCCGCCCTAGGCGTGCACCTGAGCCGCTGGGTTACATCTCACGGTTTTGCATTCAATGTCTCCACCGACCTGCGCTACTTCGATCTCATCGTTCCCTGCGGAATAAAGGACAAACGCGCCACGTCGCTCGAACGCGCGCTTGGCCGTGCCGTCTCTCTCGACGAAGCCCGCACCCGCCTGTCCGCCCATTTCGCCCAGATTTTTCAGTCCGACAACGTCCACACCGTCTCGCCACACGATTTGAAGCAGGCGCTCAGACAAATGACTTCCAACGCACGCTAAGCCTTCTCAAAGCACCGCAGCACAATGCTGTATTGAAATCTGCGTTCTAGCTGTAGTACCGTCTGGCCCGTTCAATTTTACGGCTATTATTGTTGCAAAGTTGATAACCTGAGAACCCATCTCGCGATATCGAGTACTGAATGCCGGATAGCCAGGAATCTGAACGCCTCCGCTGGAGCACCTTAACCGCTTGGGCGATCGTCGCACTGATCGCCGCGGGTCTCATCGTCCGTCTCGTTCTAATATGGCGCGTTGGAAACGCATCGAGTGGCGCCCTCACAGGTGGTAGTGACGCTCCGAGTTACATCATTCTTGGACACTCCCTAGCAGCAGGCAAAGGATTCGCGTACGTGGGGCAGCCGACCGCCTTAAGGCCCCCGCTTTATCCTCTGCTTCTAAGCGTTCTTAATTTGACTCTAGGTGCCAACGCGCTACTTGCGATGCGGATGTTTCAATTCTTCATCGCGATCCTCACCGCGCTCATGTGTGCCAAAACCGTGTCCATCATCGGCGGTAAACACGCGCAGCGCATCGCCTTTGCAATCGCGCTTTCCATGCCGACGCTGCTCTTTTTCACGACGCAAATCCTTACCGAAGCGCTCGCCGCTTTTCTTGTCTCATGCTTCTTCTATTTCGCGGTTCGCGAAATCAAAGAGAAAAGCCGGCTCTCGCCGCTCATCGGAATGGGTGTTAGCGCTGGCTTGCTTCTCCTGCTTCGCTTTAACACCATTTTTATCCCTCTCATAATGATCAGCGCCGTTTTGCGGCTGCCGATCACGTTAAAAGACATAAAAAGGGTGGCTATTCCCGTCGCCATTTCAGCACTCTTCGTCTGTCCCTGGCTGATTCGTAACCTGATCGTGTTCCATGGCGGCATTCTTTATTCCTCTCAGACCGGTATTGTCGCTTTCCAAGGCGCCGTTGCCCCTTCCGGGCGCACACAACCGGAGGACCAAGGCCATTGGCGCGAGGCCGGCTGGTGGCTGTCGGATATCGAAACCGATACTCCCAGGCGTCTACAGTTTCCATCCGAGGTGGAGTTGAATCGAATCGCCACGCGAGCTGCATGGAAGGCTTGGCGTGGCTTGGGACTACGTGTGGTGCCCCTACTAATCAAGAAAGTCTCCTATTTCTGGTTGAGTAGCGATCAACTGTTTGACACTTCAGGTTTCTCGCAGAAGCAGCGCCTGCTTAGGGCTTGTGGCGTGTTGTTTTACTTGTTGGCTCTGGCCTTCGCAGTGGCTGGTTTTGTGCGGCTTCGCCGGCGGGAACGCAAAATCGCCAACGTGCTGCTTCTATACTGCATCTTGGCTACGCTGCTGCATCTGCCGGCTACGATGAACACGCGGCTTCGCTCGCCATTAATCGACCCTTTGGTTTGTATCCTCGCAGCTCTCGAAATTTCGGCATTGCAGCGAAGTAGGAAACCTGCACGGGAAGCTCTGCTCTCGCCTTCTTATACCGACTCTACAGCGGATTGACCTTCTCCAATCGGGAGATGGTGCCCACCCGCACAAACCGCGTAAAGTCTCGCGGCGGCTGTTGACTGATACGCCCGCGCCGTCTTGTGTTTTCCTGACGCGCACGTCACTCTATTTTTGAGGCCTTCTTTACGAAATAGAGGCGCGTGAACAATGCCCAGCACAGAGCAAGCCGAACTCAAAAAACTCGGCAAATACGAGCTGATCGAAATCGTCGGCCGCGGAGCCATGGGCGAAGTTTATAAAGCCCAGGATCCGCTCATTGGCCGCCTCGTCGCTCTAAAAACCATCACCAAAGGCCTGGCGGGTCACCCGGACCTGCTCGAACGCTTCAATCAGGAAGCGCGCTCCGCTGGTACGCTTCAGCATCCAAACATCGTCACTGTCTACGAGCTGGGTCAGGAAGGCGAGACGCCATTCATCGCGATGGAGTTTCTCGAAGGCGAGAGCCTCGAGAGCCTGATCGAACGCCGCCCGACGCTTTCCGTTCAAGAAAAACTCAACCACGTCATTCCGGTTTGTCGCGCGCTCAA
This sequence comes from Candidatus Acidiferrales bacterium, assembly GCA_050746865.1. GTDB lineage: Bacteria > Acidobacteriota > Terriglobia > Acidiferrales > UBA7541 > Palsa-295. The sequence goes on along the minus strand of JBOGMU010000321.1, from coordinate 2,696 downwards.
TTTCGCGCACAAACGCGGCGTGATTCACCGTGACATTAAGCCGGCGAACGTGATGCTCACCAAAGAGGGCCGCATCAAAGTCGTCGACTTCGGCATCGCTCGCCAGATCGATTCGAACCTTACGCAGACCGATTCCATCATCGGCACCCTCGCGTATATGTCTCCGCAGCAGATTCGTGGCGAACGCGCCGATGCGCGCGCGGACGTCTGGGCCACAGGCGTCATGCTTTACGAGCTTCTTACATATCAGCGGCCATTCGATGGTCCAAACCAGGCCGCGCTCGTGCTGAATATTTCCAAAGACGACGTGCTTCCTCCCTCAATCAAGACCTACGTCCCGGATTGCGGTCCCGCGCTCGAAGCGCTGGTTGACAAGATGCTGGCGAAAGACATTCAGCAGCGCTATCAGAATATGGAACAAGTGCTGAACGCTTTCGAGGGCGTCATGCAGCGGCTGCGGCGTTCGGCCGGTACACGAACCGTCGTGGCTGTGGCTGGCGAGGAACTCGTTCGCACAAGAATGTCCACGACGGCGCGTCCTGCGTCGAATCTCACGCCGACTGTGGCGCAGACGCAGGGTTCCGGGGCAGTAACGTCCGCAGGCGGTTCCTCCGGGCAGTCGCCGGATGAGCCGTTAACAGCAACGCCTTCTTCTGCTGCAAAGCCGATGAGCCATAAGAGCGTCATCGGGATTGCTGTGGGCGTCATCGTGGTTCTCCTGATCGCACGCGCGCTCTGGCAAGGGCGAGACAGCGCTCCGAAGACGAACGATTTGTCCTCAGCGGCTTTTGTTTCCACCGATCAGGACATGCCGCCAGCTGCCACCAGTCACAAATCCGAACCGATTGCACCCGGCGTCGTCGCCACAACGGAGGAGCTCTCGCAGCCCTGGGCGAGTAAGGAGTTCATCTTCCACAACGCGCTCAGAGGATCGGACGTCCCCGCGATGGTGGTACACCTGCCGCGCGGCGGTTACTGGGGATTTTCGCTCATCGAGCCGTACGGCACCTGCCGCCTCGAATACGTCGCAGACATCCAAAAGCTCGCAACTGTTTACGGCTATCGCGCCGATCACCCGCTGATCGCCGATCCATGCAATAAGAGCCTCTTCGACCTGCTGCGTTACGGCGGCCCGATAGATGCGTCCGTCCGCGGCGACATCGTCAGCGGAGCCAGTGTCCGCCCACCCATCGCCATAGAAATCCAGCAGCGCGGCAACGCAATCCTGGCCACTGAAATCGAGCCCCAGTAACTCCCAGCATTACTCGAGCCGCTGCGCTCACCAAAAGTGAACGCCGTAGGGGCGCATGCTTGCTGTGCCCTGTGCAACGTCAAGCTCGACAGACCGCGCGCATCGATGTTGCCCCGACCAGCCGTAGGGCTTTCATGCCGCCTTCAGGTTTCTGAAGCATCATTCCAGAGCTTTGCCGCACTCACTTTGTTTTCAGCATGGAGACACGACATGAGACGACTGTTGAGCACTTTAGTTCTGCTTGCAGGCATGCTGGCGATGCCAGCTATCGGGTACTCGCAAACGTTCCACGTTCAAAAGTTTGACATCAAGGGAGACGGAGGCACGGACTACGTGACCGTCGAGCCAGCCACGGGACGCGTCTTTGTTTCACGCAGCACACACATGATGGTCGTAGACGGCGCCACAGGCAAAGTCCTTGGCGACATTCCGGACACGCCAGGGGTACACGGCGCGGGCATCGCAACGAAATCAGGTCATGGCTTCACGACCGATGGCGGCGACAACACTGTCACGATGTTCGATCTGAAGACGCTCGCCGTAATTAAGAAAATCACGGTTGGTCCGGGACTCGACGGCATTATGTACGACGAGCCCGATAATATGATCATTCTCACGCGCCATAGCCGTCCGATCGGCACCGTTACCGGCCTCAACCCTGATACCGGCGAAATCCTCGGCACTGCCGAACTCGAGGATGCCGGTCCCGAAGGCGCCGCTGCGGACGGCAAGGGACGCGTTTTCGTGAATCTTGAGGGCAAGAATGAGATTCAAGTCGTCGATTTGAAGACTTGGAAACCCACTGCGGTTTGGCCGCTCGAAGGCTGCGAGGGCCCGACCGGCATCGCGTATGATGCGTCGTCAAACCGGATCTTCTCCGGCTGCAATCAGACATCGGTAGTCACTGACGCGTCGTCGGGCAAAGTCGTCGCGAAAATCCCTAACGGCACGCGTGTCGACGCGCTTGGCTGGGATCCGACGGAGAAGTTGATTTATATCCCCAACGGAAATCCGGGCAACGTTACTGTCGTGCACCAGGATTCGCCTGACAAGTACACCGTGGTCGCGACCGTCGATACGTTCGCCGGCGCGAAAACAATTACCGTCGATCCGAAAACTCACACAGCGTATCTCTTCCAGCCCGAGCGCGGCCCTGCTCCGCCACCAGCGCCTGGCGAGCAGCCTCCCGCCGCAGGTCCTGGCGGACGAGGCCGCGGTCGCGGTCCGCAAGGCCCGATCATCGCCGCATGGTTCATCGTCATGAAGCATTAGCCGCCGCATTCGAACCGACCAAACTCGCGGGAGCCGCAACTACTGTTTGAGCAGGCTCCCGCTTCAAAACACCTTGCTAACGCGCAGGAAACTTCCCACAATTATCGCAATGGGATGTTTCACATGACCCAGTACATTGTCGTCGGACTTTTCCCAAGATTTGGTGACGCCG
>JBOGMU010000320.1:0-8691 GCA_050746865.1 Candidatus Acidiferrales bacterium | reverse complement strand
TCCTTGCCCCATCGATTCGTACATCGCGCAAGACATCCGGCTCGGCTACAAAATCTCCACACCGGGCACGCCATCTTTCGTCGTCACATATAAAGGCCACGCGTTCGCGCCCGTTTACTTTGCCGTATCGTGGCCTGTGCTGAAGCAGTTGTTTGACACGCTCTTGCAACAATAAGGATTTCGGACATGGAAAACACATCGCGCCAAAAGACCGGACGAATCCTGCTGATTATTGGCCGCATCACTTTGGCGGTCATTTTTTTCGCCGCCGCATTTGGCAAGCTGAAGCCACTCACCGGAATGCCGTGGACGTTCGCCTCGGTAAAAACTTCCTTGGCAATGTTCGCTATGGGCGTCGATTCGTATCAGATTCTGCCAGCGTGGGCGGTAAGCCCTGTAGCACACTTTCTGCCTTTCTTTGAAATCGTGCTCGCGATCTGGCTCCTGAGCGGCTTCGCTCTAAGAGTTTCGTCCTTGCTCTCGACTATAGCCATCTGCGTTTTCATTTACGCGATGTTTTCCGCCTGGCGCCGCGGCCTCACCATTAATTGCGGTTGCTTTGGCCAAGGCGGCGCGCCCATCGGCCCGAAAGACATGATGCGCGACGGTCTGCTGTTCCTGCCGCTAAGCCTCGCAATCTTCGTCGGCGCGATTTTTATGCGACGCAGCAAGTGTGTCGAATCAACCGCACCGGTCGCGCAGCATACGATTGCATGAGCCTTTCCAACGTCTCGCTTTTGTTTCGCCCTTATTCTCCCGAGCACACCCTAGCGGATACAACTCATTGATTTCCTTCGGATTCTCATATAGTAAGGGTGTAGCGGGGCGTTTACAGGCGGCATTTTGACAGCTTGCTCCACAATACGGCGTCGTATGCTCCAAGCAGGGTCTTTCGCTGGAGTATTTCTGATCTGCGCACCATTCGCAAGCGGTCGCAAATCTCACGCCACGGACTCTTCAGCTGATCCAGTCGCGCCAGCCCCGCGCGCAGCAGTGATTCTTGATAGCGGATTCCGCGACCTCTACAAGCTTGATTTTCGCGCTGCCCGCGATCAGTTCCGCGACTACCAAAGGGAGCAGCCGGCCGATCCGCTCGGCAAAGCCGCGGAGGCTGCAACTTACCTTTACGAAGAGTTCAACCAAAAGGGCGTGCTCACTTCGAAATTCTTCCTCGATGACGACAGCTTCTTGGGCGGAGTCGAAGGTGACGCCGCAAATAATCACAACCCTGCGTTCCTTGAGGCGAACGCCAAAGCTCGGGCCGCCGCCAAGGCGCGGCTAAAAGTCGATCCGCGTGATCCGCAGGCGCTTCTCGCAATCACGATGGCTGACGGCATGGAGTCGAATTACGACGAATTGATCGAAAAGAAGCAACTGCCGGCCCTGAGCCTGATGCGCCAGGCGGAAGGTGAAGCGAAAACTCTGCTCGCGATCGATCCCTCGGCAACTGATGCCTACGTCGCGCTCGGAACCAGCAATTACGTGATCGGTTCTCTTCCGGCTTACAAAAAAATGTTTCTCTGGTTCGGGGGAATTCACGGCGATAAGGACCGCGGTATGGCCGAATTACAAATCGCCGCGGATCAGGGTCATTTTCTTAGGCCGTTTGCGAAGATTCTGCTCGCCCTTGCCTCAGAGCGCGAACATCAAAATGCCCGCGCGCGCACTCTCCTGACGCAGTTGACCACGGAATTTCCTGAAAATCCGCTATTCGCCCACGAACTCGCTCTGCTTGATCAGCGCGATACCGCACTTCTTAGCGCGCGCTAGTTCGCGCCTTCACTCATTTCTGCTTATTTCCGGAGAAGAAGCCGATGCGTTTGGTGGGCTTGTCGGGTGGTTCCATGAGCTGGCGGATGGCTTCGAATAATGCGCCGATGTCTTCGTCGTGAGTCTCCATCCGGTTTTCCAGCTCGGCGAATTTGTTGGCGAGCTCTTTGTGCGTACTGATTGTTTCCCGCAGATTGATAAACGCGCGCACCACGTAGACGCTCACTTCCACGGCTCGCGGCGTATTTAGGACGCTGGCCGCCATAATGGCGCCGTGTTCGGTGAATGCGTAAGGCCTGTAGCGGCGGCCTCCGCGCGCGCTTTTTGAGGTCGCACTTTGCGACCTCAAATGTTCCGCTTCCACCAAATTCAGTTGAAACATGAAATCCGCCGGGAAGCGATCCTTATTGCGCTTCACCTGTTCGTTCAGTCGTTTCGTGTTCACGCCGTAGAGTTCGGCCAGATCGGAATCGAGGATCACCTTTTCTCCCCGGACCAAAAGGATTCGAGACTCGATTCGATCGGCAGGCAGAATTGCACTCGCTTTCGGCATGGATCTCCCGTTTTGAGGTCGCAAATTGCGATCTCGCTGAATAATTTGCGTGGCAATGCAATTAAAAAGGGCGCACGGCCGTCTGCTTCAAAATAGGGATGCGCCCCACACGATCTCGCGCGGGCTGGGCACCCGGGCGTTAAAGTCCAAACTAACCGGCGGCAGTCATCTGGGCCGCACCCGGCAAGCGCACCAGTTTCGCATCCGTGATCGACGGCAAGCCAAGAATGTGCTGAACCACGGAAGCCTCGGCTTTTCCATCAAGACCGATCAGAGCCAACGCATCCGCGCCGCGCGTGGCCGAGCGGCGGCCCAATGTGAACGTCGCAATGTTGATGCCGAGCGAGCCGACCGCCGTGCCAATCTTGCCGATCACGCCAGGCACATCGACGTTCCGAATAAGAAGCAACGTGCCCTCAAGCGGCGCTTCGAGGCCGATTCCGTCCAGCGCCAGAATGCGCGCCGAACCGTCCTGTCCGACAGTTCCTTCGACGGTAAGCTCGCTGCCACCACCACCTATCGTCACTTCCACCGTGTTCGGGAATCCTCGTTCGCGGCGGTGTGTTGTCTCTTCCACCACGAGTCCGCGAGAAGAAGCCATGTCCCCGGCGTTCACCAGATTCACCTGCTCATCGAGCACCGCATTCAAAATACCCGCCAGAATCGAAGCCCGAATCATGTGCGAGCCGAATTCCGATGGTTCGCCCGTGTAGCGGATTCGAACGCGGCTAAAGCTGCGTCCCGGCGCCGCCTGCGCCACGAAAGCGCCGAGGCGTTCCCCGAGCTCAAGGTAGGGCTTCACCCGCCGATATTGGTCGGCCGAAAGCGAAGGCATATTCACAGCGTTGCGGATGATTCCGTCGGAGAGATAGTCCTTCACCTGTTGCGCAATCGCGATGCCCACTTCCTCTTGCGCCTCGCGGGTAGAGCCGGCGATATGCGGAGTGGCAATCACGTTCGGCAAGCCCATTAGCGGCGAATTTTTCGGCGGCTCAATCGCAAACGTGTCGAGCCCTGCACCCGCCAAGTGCCCGGATTTGAGCGCATCTGCAAGAGCAGCCTCGTCGATCAACTCTCCACGCGCGCAGTTGATGATCCACGCGCCTTTTTTCATCTTCGCGATAGCCGCCGCATTAATTAGATTTTCTGTCGCGGAGCTAAGCGAAGTGTGCAGCGAGACCACGGTGGACTGTTTGAGAACCTCATCGAGCGGCAGGAGTTCCACTTCCAGCTCCCGCGCAGCCGCCGGGCTCACATACGGATCGTGCGCGATCACCTTCATGCCGAGAGCGCGCGCCCGCTTCGCTACTTCCATCCCGATGCGGCCGAAGCCGACGAGGCCAAGCGTTTTACCGCGAAGCTCCGTTCCCGAAAGTGTCGATTTCTCCCAACGCCCGGCGTGAGTCGAAGCCGTCGCTTGCGGCACCGAACGCGCAAGCCCCAACATGAGCGCCAGCGTGTGCTCGGCGACGCTCACCGAATTGCCGCCCGGCGTATTCATCACCAGCACGCCGCGCCGCGTCGCAGCGTCCACGTCGACGTTATCTACGCCCACGCCCGCGCGGCCGATCACGCGAAGCTTCTGTGCCTTCTCGAGAAGCGCCGCCGTCGCTTTCGTGGCGCTGCGAACCACGAGACCGTCTGCATCCGCGATTGCCGTCGGCAATTCCGCCGCTGAAGGTGTTAGAACTTCCCATCCTGTTTCACGAAGAAGTGCGATACCGCGTTCACTGATTTTGTCTGCAACGATGATTTTCATGGCTTAAAAAGGTTAATGGCTGAGCTTGCCGCTGTCAAATTGTTCTACAGATAATTCAGGTCAGGTGCGGCCCGTCGCGGACGCGGACGGCCCAGCCTGTGCTATTCTTTGCGCGGAGAAAGACAAGCCAAATGAGCTACCTGGAACGCATTCAGGCTGATTTGACCACGGCCATGAAGGGAAAAGACGAGCTCCGCCTCAGTGTGTTGCGCATGGTCAAGAGCGCGCTAAAACTGAAAGAAGTGGAAAAAATGCGCCCGCTCGATGATATAGAGTCCCTGCAAATGCTCCAGACACTCGTCAAGCAACGACGCGAGTCCGTCGAACAGTTCACAAAGGGCGGCCGCCCCGATCTGGCGGACAAAGAGACGCAGGAGATCGCAATCATCGAGGAGTATTTGCCGGCCGCTCCCAGCGACGAAGAGATGCACCGTTCCATTGAGGAGGCGATCGCGGAAACCGGTGCCGATTCCATCAAAGCGATGGGCGCCGTCGTGAAGGCCGCCCGCGCGCTCCTGGAAGGCAAAACTGTCGACGGCAAGTTGTTGAGCGATCGCGTGCGCCAGCGCTTGACCCAAAAATCGTAGCCGCGATTCGCAAGTTACATCGCGCACAATGCGCGCATCGTAGACATATTCGAAACTCGCAGGCCAGACGCTACGGAGGCAACGCTTGGCCACAAAAAGCTGGAGTTCCACCGCGCCCGCCGGTGAGTTTAAGCCTTACACGCCGCCCGAACAGAACCTCCGCGAATTTACTCTGCGCGCGGTCGTGCTCGGCGCGCTTTTCGGCATTCTGTTCGGCGCTGTCTCCGTGTATGTCGGGCTGCGCGCCGGCCTAACCGTCTCTGCATCCATTCCCATCGCCGTACTCTCGATCAGCATTCTGCGCGCGTTTGGCCGCAGCACGATTCTCGAAAACAACATCGTCCAAACCACGGGCTCCGCGGGCGAATCCGTCGCCGCCGGCGTGATTTTCACCATCCCCGCGCTGATTTTTCTCGGCTTCTCGCTCAACACGGAATATTGGCGCGTCTTTTTTCTCGCGCTTCTCGGCGGTGCGCTCGGCGTCCTCATGATGATTCCGCTCCGTCGCCAATTAATCGTCAAAGAACATGGCAATCTCACGTTTCCCGAGGGAACGGCTTGCGCGGACGTGCTCGTCGCAGGCGAGCGCGGCGGATCATTCGCGAGCCGCGTCTTCTGGGGTTTGGGTCTCGGCGGCGTTTACACTTTCTGCATGAACACCTTCGGCCTATGGCCAAGCCAGCCGGACTACCAGCCGAAATGGCTGCCAGGCGCATCGGTGCGTTGCACGATCACATCCGAATATCTCGGCGTCGGATACATCATCGGCCCGCGCGTCGCGGGCACTCTTTTTGCCGGCGGCGTAATTTCATGGCTCGTGCTGATGCCCGCGATTCGCTTTTTCGGTTCCCTCGCACCAACTTTGGCGCTCTATCCCAGCACAATCCCGATTCCGCAAATGACGCCCGATATGCTCTCGGCCACCTACATTCGTCCTATCGGTGCCGGTGCCGTAGCCGCCTCGGGATTGATCACGCTCCTTAAAACCATGCCGACAATTTGGTCCGCGCTCACCGCGGGCTTGAAAGACGTCCGCAAGCGGCAAGCCACCATGCCCGCTTCCAGCCGCACGGAGCGCGATCTTTCGATGCGCGTCGTCATCATCGGATCGATCGTAATCCTCGCGATGATATGGGCCCTGCTTACGTTCAAACCGATTCCCGGCGCCCAGAGCGGCCTTTTCGCGAATCTCGTCGCGGCGCTCTTCATCGTCGTCTTCGGATTTTTGTTTGTCACAGTCGCGTCGCGCATCAGCGGACTCATCGGCAATTCATCCAATCCGATCAGCGGCATGACCATCGCCACGCTCATGGCCACGTGCGCCGTTTTTCTTGTCGTTCACTGGACCAGTGGCTCGTACGCGGTCCTCGCGCTGACCATCGGCGGCTTAGTCTGCATCGCGTCTGCAATCGCCGGCGCCACTTCGCAGGATTTGAAGACGGGTTACCTCGTGGGCGCGACGCCCGCCGCACAGCAGGTCGCGCTCGTGATCGGCGTGCTCGTTTCCTCCCTCGCCATCGGCGGCACACTGATCCTGATGAACAAGGGTCTCGAAACGTATCAGCCTACGCAAATTGCGCTGGACATAAATCATTTGCCGGACGGCGTAGCCGAGCAGCAGGCCAATTACGAATACAACGGAAAACAGTACGTGCTCGTGAATGCCATCGGATCATCCACAATCCCCGACGGAAAATACCTGTACGACAGCGCGGCGCACGAAATTGAATTGCAATGGGTGCAGGGAATTGGCAGCGCAAAAGCGCCCGCTCCGCAAGCTCGCTTGATGGCCACTGTGATCAATGGAATTCTCAATCAGCGTTTACCCTGGCGCCTCGTGTTTCTCGGCGTTTTCCTCGTTATTGCCGTCGAGTTATTGGGAATTCGTTCGCTGCCCTTCGCGGTGGGGACTTATATTTCCATCGGCACCACAATGGCGATGTTTATCGGCGGAGTTGTCCGTTGGATAGCCGAACGCGGAACGGAACAAGCAAGCGGCGCCGAAAGCGAAGTGAGCCCGGGTTCGCTTTATGCCAGTGGTTTAATTGCAGCGGGCGGCGTCTTTGGCTTGCTGGCGATTGTGATTAACCTGCTTCAGGATCCTGAATTGAGTTCGCACGTACCGCACTGGCTCGCCTTAATCCTGCACTTGCCGTGGAATGCGCAGGCGTTTGCCTTCGGCGAGAAATTCATGCCGCATCTCAGCCAATCACAGGGCTTGGGCGTGGCACTCTTCGCGCTGCTGGCAATTTCGCTCTTTGTTTCCGCAAAGAAGAAATTAGACAAAATCTGACGCTGCAATTCAGGCGGGCGGCGCACCGGGCGCACCGCCAAGCTTCCCGAATCGCTTCAACCGGCCCGCCTTCGCGAGATTCCCATACTGCTTCATCATCCGCCGCATGTCGCCGTATTGCCGCAGCACCTCATTCACTTCTTGCACGGACCGACCGCTGCCGCGCGCAATGCGCTTCCGCCGCTTGCCGTCGATCAGGTTGTGATTCAGCCGCTCGGCAGACGTCATTGAATTGATGATCGCCTCGATGCCCTTGATGCGGCCTTCATCCACGTTCACATCTTTCGGCAATTTCGCAAACGGCCCGATCTTCGGCAACATGCCCATGATCTGCTCGATTGATCCCATTTTCTTAATTTGTTGCAGTTGATCGCGAAAATCCTCGAGCGTGAAATCGTCTTCGCGCAGCTTGCGTTCCAGTTCGCGCGCTTTCTTCGCATCAATCGTCTTCTCGGCCTTTTCGATCAGGCCCATCACATCGCCCATGCCGAGGATGCGCCCCACGATGCGATCGGGATAAAAGGGCTCCAACGCATCGTACTTTTCGCCGATGCCAACGAACTTCACCGGCGCGCCTGTCACTTTGCGGATCGACAGCGCCGCGCCGCCGCGTGCATCGCCGTCCAACTTCGTCAGAATCACGCCCGAAACGCCCAATCGCTTGTGAAATTCTCCCGCTGAGCGAACGGCGTCCTGCCCGATCATCGCGTCCGCCACGAAGAGAATTTCCGCTGGATTTAGCTCCTTTTTCAACACAGAGAGCTCGTTCATCAATTCGTCGTCGATGTGCAGTCGCCCCGCCGTATCGACCAGAATCACGTCATAGGCCGAAAGCTTCGCTTCACGCGTTGCGCCGCGAACGATATCGAGCGGCTTATCCGCCCCTGCACCGGGCCAGCACGGCGTGTTCGTCGCCTTCGCCACTTGCGCAAGCTGTTCGCGCGCCGCTGGCCGATAAACGTCCGTCGAAACCACAATCGGCCGATGCCCGTGTTCCGCAAGCCATTTCCCGAGCTTGCCCGTCGAAGTGGTTTTACCGGAGCCTTGCAAGCCCACAACGAGCCATACCGAAGGAGGCCGTGACGAAAACTGCGGACGCGCCTCACGGCCGAGCAAATCGGCCAATTCATCTCGAACGATCTTCACCACCTGCTGTTCGGGCGAGAGTTGCAACAGCACTTCCGAGCCGACTGCCTTCTCGCGCACATGCGCGATGAATTCGTCCGCTACGCCCACGTTTACGTCCGCATCCAGCAGCGAATCGCGAATTTCGCTCATCGCCGTATCCAGATGCTCTTCGCTGAGCTTCCCCTGCCCGCGCAGGTTCTTAAACGTTCGCTGTAATTTTTCTGTCAGGTTCTCAAACATGTCTCATCACTATCCCCACTGATTATTCTAGGGAGTGGCTGGCGCATGGTCAAACGCGCCCTGCTGTCATTAGCCCTTCGGAAGTGTCTTCTCTGTGCCTCTGAGTCTTTGTGGCAAAAGGTCGATTACGGTTTGCGCTGCCGAATAAGATTAATCGTTTCCGAAAGCGCCGAGCCGCCACCCGAACCGCCGTTCGTCGGCCTCCCGTTTCCATTGCCCGCGGATTCGTCGGCCTCGGCCTTGTCTCCTTCGCCCGGCGCAAGAAAAAGATTGGTCTCCACGCCATGCTGCTTCGTATAGAGGTCGTAATAACGCCCGCCCTGCGCATAGAGCGACGAATGCGTCCCGCGTTCGATAATGC
>JBOGMU010000319.1:0-5527 GCA_050746865.1 Candidatus Acidiferrales bacterium | reverse complement strand
CCATAATTGTAGTAGAGCGCGCCGATTTGGGGATTCCCTGCCGCATGCAATGTTTCTCAACAGGAAACTTCGCCGGAAGTTCGCAATTCGGCAAATCTTCGCCGAAGCTGCAACGTCCATGGAGTTTTAAACAGCAAAATCGACTGTCCTCTTATATCCCTTTTACTTCCTTTCCATCCTTTACATCCTGTCCCATGCCGGATGTACAATGCAGCCACGGGCCACTTTTGAAGCGGTTTTATTACGTAGAATGGGGGAGATTATGGCGATCCAACGGCGTGAATTTCTCAAGGCAACAGGCGCGGCAGTGACGGCAGGTGCTGCATCGCTCGCAGCAAGCGGCAAAGCTTTCGCCAGCGGTCGAGTTCTGGGCGCAAACGATCGCGTGCGCGTCGCCATCTGCGGCGTGCGCGGGCGCGGCAACGACCACATCAAAGGGTACGCAAAAGTCGCGCAGGCGCAAATCGCCGCTCTTTGCGACGTCGATGAGAATGTGCTGAACGAGCGCCTGGCCGAACTCGACAAAATGGGCCTGCCGAAGGCGGAATCTTACGGCGATATTCGCAAGCTCCTCGAGAACAAAGATATCGACGCGATCTCCATCGCGACGCCGAATCACTGGCACTCGCTGATCGGGATCTGGGCCATGCAGGCTGGAAAAGACATTTACATTGAAAAGCCCTGCTCGCATAACCTCTTCGAATCAAAACAACTGATCGCCGCCACAAAAAAATACAACCGCATCGTGCAGCACGGCAGCCAGTCGCGTTCAAATCCCGGCATGCTCGAAGCCATCAAGCACGTGAATGACGGCACGATCGGCGATACGTATATGGCCCGAGCGCTTTGCTACAAGTGGCGCCCCTCGATCGGCCACGCCCCGCAAGAACCTGTTCCCGCCGGCGTGAACTACGATCTCTGGACAGGGCCTGCACCGCTGAAGCCATTCACGCGCAATCGCTTCCATTACAACTGGCACTGGATTTGGGACACCGGCAACGGCGACATCGGCAACCAGGGAATTCACGAAGTGGACATCGCGCGCTGGGGCTTGGGCGTTGACTTCCCCACGTACGTCGCTGCGATGGGCAGCCACTTCATGTTTGATGACGACCAGCAAACACCGAATTGGCTGAATGCCGTTTTCTATTTCGACGCGCCCGGCGCACCCGGCGGACGGAAGATGCTCGAAGTCGAAGTTCGCCCCTGGATCACGAACCATGAAGCGGAAATTGGCACCGGAGCTTACAGCAGCAAAGGAGTTCCCGCGGCTGGCCTGGCTGCGGCGCCACCAAAGCCCAAGCCCGTTGCTCCGAAACCGGCCCCGGCCGCTTCAAAGACCGCATCCTTGGGCCCCGTCGGCGGCAAGCCGAGCACCATCGGCAACATCTTCTATGGAAGCAACGGCTATCTCGGCATCGATGGCTACGATAGCTACAAGACGTGGCTCACCGATAAGCTGGAGCCCGGCCCAAGCGGTCACGGCGACGGCGATCACTTCCAGAATTTCATCGATTGTGTGAAGAGCCGCGACGCCTCAGCTCTCCACGCGCCGATCGTCGAAGGACACAAGTCCGTCACGCTCATCCATCTGGCCAATGCGTCCTATCGCCTTGGCCGCTCGCTGAAGTTCGATCCAGCGAAGGAAGAAGTGATTGGCGACGAAGAGGCCAGCACGATGCTCCGCGGCACCTATCGCGCGCCGTACGTAGTGCCCGAAAAGGTGTAGCGTCCGCTTTTTGGCGGGCGTCTCTAGTTTTGGCTTTTTTGAGAGCGCCAGTCCCCGTACTGGCGCTGTTGCCTCTATATGGTAGCGCTGGCGTCTCGCCGGCGCATTTCTACTCCAATGTTCTCGCCTGAAACCCCGCCAACTCGCCGTCTTCCACTTCGAAGCTGACTTCGATTGGCTTGCAGCAGACTTCGCAATCCTCAATGTAGGCTTGCCGGCCCGCCGACAAATCCAAAACCATCGAGATTTCCTGCCCGCAATACGGGCAAATGAAATAGTGTTCCATTGAAAAGATTTCCTTTTGCTGATTGCACGCTACCGCACGTCACTACCATATTGACATCAGACGAAATAATACGGAATTCGATCCCGATGCGCGCTGCTGTTAATCAGCACCGTAGGCGCGGCACAACTTAGCCCCATCCGGAAGGATGGGGGGTGGCGGTGCGAGCAGAAAGAGCGCCGTAGGTGCCACACAAATCGGATCAGCATGAGGGGATGAAGCGCCTTTAAGCAGACGCTGCTATATCCTCGCGCCCGCCATCGACGAATGTCAAAAACGCCGACGCAATTTTCGTCGACAACTCGCCGCGATTCTTCGCCGTCATCAACTCGTGCCCCGCACCCTCAATCGCGAGCAACTCCATCCGTGCCGGGATCAATTTCAACGCTTCTCTAATCTCGTCAATCGTGCCAAACCCGTCGCGCGCGCCGCTCACAAATAACGCGGGTGTTTGCAGAGAAGGAAAATGCGTGGTCCGCATCTCCTCGCGCTTCTTCGGCGGATGCAGCGGATACGAAAGCAACAAGAGCGCTGGGACAAGCCCCGGCTCGCTCGCCGCGAGTATCGACGCCTGGCGCCCGCCGTACGAATGCCCGCCGAGAAACACGCGTCCCGGCACAACCTTCCGCATCGCCTCGATAGCTCGCCGCAGCCCGGCCTGATCGCGTTCAGCGCTACCGCGCATCGGAGACCCATGCGGCCGAACTTGCCGAAAGGGCAAATCGCAACGCAACGCGCTCAACCCCACTTCGCAAAACGACGCCGCCAGCGCAATTAGCAACGGTGAGTCGCAATTCTGCCCAGCCCCATGCGTCAGCACCAGTCCATCCACCGCAGCCTTGTCCATCGTATGCAAGAATCCCCGCACCGCTGGCTCGCCTTCATCCCTGGAGTCGAATTTCTTGATTTCTGGTCCGTCCATAACTCGCTTCACTGTAGCACCGACGTCGTCCTCCACGCAGCGCGCTTGCCTACTCCACGCGCTGTGCAGGTCCTCGCCGTGGCTGAAAAATCGACCCCGGCTTCTAGTTCAGTCCGAGGCTTCCCATGTGGAGGGGTTTGGGGTTAATGTTTCGGAAGTGCTACTCGGGCCGTAATCATGCGGATCAGCAAGTTATTCATATTTTTACTGTGTTTCGGACTTCCACTGGCTGTGCATGCGGCACGCGCTCAGGCGAATTCGGCTGGCCGAGAAAGCTCCCCCTTACCCATTTATCGGCGCCGTCCACGGGGGCATTTCAAAACCGAACGATACCCAGAGCGGTCAGCAATGTCTGAGCAAGCGATACGACATGAGCAGACCAGGGAAATATGAGATTCAGGCGTTTCGCGGAATATCAGCCAATCCGAAAGACGTGGTTGAGTCCATCATCGTCACCGTTGCCGTCGTTCGGTAGTGCGTAGGCGGCGCGCCGTCGCTTTGTCCTCTACCTCCTTTGCCTCCTCAACTTCCTCCACTTCCTTTCTTCTGCGATAATAAATCGCATCGCCCAGATCATCCGAGGACACTTTGACCGGCAACGAAATCAGGAAGATGTTTCTGCGGTTTTTCGAAGAGCGCGGGCACCGCATCGTGCGCAGCAGCTCGCTTGTCCCCACGAACGATCCCACGCTGCTCTTCACGAATGCCGGTATGAACCAGTTCAAGGATGTTTTCCTCGGTCTCGAACAGCGCGATTACCGCCGCGCTACCACCTGCCAGAAATGCGTTCGCGCCGGAGGCAAGCACAACGATCTCGAGAACGTCGGTTTCACGAATCGCCATCACACCTTTTTCGAAATGCTCGGCAATTTTTCCTTCGGCGACTATTTCAAGCCGGACGCCGTCGCCTTTGCGTGGGAGCTTATTACCTCGACAAATTGGTACGGCATCCCGCTCGAAAGGCTTTATTTCACCGTTTTTGGCGGCGCGGAAATGGCCGGCACAAAACTCGCCCCGGATCACGATGCCGCTTCGCTCTGGACAAAAATCGGAGCGCCCAAAGATCGAGTGCTCGAAATTCCCGGCCTGAAAGAAAATTTCTGGCAGATGGGCGAAACCGGCCCGTGCGGCCCATGCAGCGAAATTCATTACGACATGGGCCCGGCGGCATCCGATCAGGGCCACACGGATTGCAAGTTCCCGTGCGATTGCGGACGTTATGTCGAAATCTGGAATCTTGTCTTCATGCAGTTCAATCGCGATGCCAGCGGCAAGCTCAGCCCCCTGCCCAAGCCATCCATCGACACCGGCGCTGGCCTCGAACGCATCACCGCCGTCCTGCAAGGCAAAATCAGCAATTTCGATACGGACCTTTTCAGCCCATTGATCAAGAGGGCCGCGGAGTTGACGGGTACCTCGATGGAGAGGGAGATCGCTAAGGAGGAGCGCGCGAAGTCGGCGGCTTCACTCCGCGTTATAGCCGATCACTCACGAGCCGTCACTTTTCTGATTTCAGATGGTGTTGTGCCCTCGAATGATGGGAGGGGATACGTTCTACGCAAAATCATCCGTCGTGCCATTCGACACGGGCGGCTGCTCGGAGCCTTCGATTCCAAGGGAGCCAGTGATCGTCCGGGCAACGCTGCGTCTCTGACCACGTTCGCTCCCTTCAGCTTGCCGCCCCGGGAGCCATTTCTTCACAAAATGATATTTGCGGTCCGTGACCTCATGCAGGATGCGTATCCCGAATTGGCGTCGACGGCGGACGCGGTTAGCAAGATTGTTCTGGCAGAGGAGACGAGGTTTGCCAGGACGTTGGACACGGCGCTAGAAAAACTCGAAGAGATGATCGAGAACGTTCAGGATACGAAACACCAAGACCGTGCAGACTGCGTGACCCGTGTAATTAACACGACGAAGGGTGGCGTCGAGATTTCCAACCGCCTCAGGATAAGCAACGTGGTTCATGTGCCTGACCTACTGAAAGAACTGGTAGGCTCAGAAGAAGCCGCCCGGATCCTTCAAGACCTCGAAGATCACCTCGACTCCGTGAAGCTCTCCGGCGAAGCTGCCTTCAGGCTATATGACACGTACGGGCTCCCGCTTGATTTCATTGAGGACGCCTGCCGAGACGCTAACGTCGGTTTTGACCGAGTCGGTTTCGACCAGGCCATGGAACAGCAGCGCACGCGCGCCAAAGCTTCATGGAAAGGCGGCACGCAAAAGGAAGTCGCGAAGCCGGTTTACACGAGGCTTCGCGACACATTCCGCACCGAGCCTGATTTCTACTTCGGCACGCGCACGAAGGACGCGCGCATCGAAGCGATCATTACGAATGAAGGCAGCGTTAACGAAATTCCGGCCGGCGCCGAAGCCGAAGTCGTTCTTGACCGCACGACGATTTATGCCGAGTCCGGCGGTCAGGTCGCGGACACAGGCGCGCTCTACGACAACTCCGAATCCCAACAAGTAGCCGAAGTTCGCGGCGCATACTATCCCGTGAGCGGCCTCATCGCGCATCGTATCGTGGCCAAAGAAGATTTGCGCGTAGGTGATCGCGTCGCCACCGTCGCCGACATCGAACGCCGCCAGC
>JBOGMU010000318.1:0-6305 GCA_050746865.1 Candidatus Acidiferrales bacterium | reverse complement strand
CGCCGAGCGGGCCGGGCATGATTTCCGGCAGAAGATGGTGCTCGGAATCGAATGCAGAGATAGACCACAGGAATTGATGCTTTGGCGTATTGGCGCGGATTCCTGCCAAGTCCTCATTATATTCGGTGGTGGATTCGCGTCCCCACGTGTAGGTGATCTTTGCTTGCGCCATTAAGTCGCCTTCATAGCTGCAATCGGCAAACACTTTGGCGTTCCATTGCTTGCCGTCTTCTGTAGTGATTGAGCGAATTGTCGTGCCGGTGGCGCGCACGCCGTCGTGCTCGCGCAGGCGTTCGTGAAAATAGATTTTGACTCCGGCGTCCGCCAACATTTTCCTGAAAATCTCTTCGCCCACGTGCGGCTCCGAATACCAATTCGCGCCCTTATCCAGGTTTGCAACGCCGTAGTGCGAGGCCGCTTGCATATAAAAATCGCGGGCATATCCGCCAATGACGGTGAAGTGGCCGAAGTCTGTTGCGGAAAGACCTCCGGTTACCATGCCGCCGACGTGCGAGCCGGGTTCCAGGAGAATGACGTGGAGGCCCTCGCGTGCGGCGGAGTAGGCCGTCATGACACCGGAAGCTGTGCCTCCATAGACAAGCAGGTCAGTAGATTGCGCCGATGGTCGTGCGGCTGTGCTGCGCGTCACGGACCAGAAGACAAGAACTGCGAAGATAAGGACGAAAGATTGCAGCGACCGCCGCGTCATGCGGCTAACGCCGTCCTCGATACGCGCCGCCGCCGAGACCGCCCACGTCGATGATCACAGCGACAATTAGAATGATGAGGTTCACTCCAGCAATCGGCTCGTGGGTATTCGTCATCCAGGCGTAGACGAGGGTGGTAAGCGGCAGGAATATGAAGCCGAGAAGCGGCACGATCATGTTGTGATAAGCGCGCTGCAAGTAATTGGACAAGAGAAACATCAGCACGAGCGCGATGCGAGGGAATGCAGCAATCAGGATAAGCAGCAGGCAACCCATGGGCCGGGATCCTCCGTGGGGGAACTTATAACAAATCGCCTAAAGAGAAAAGCGGGAGATACCTGAGCCAATGGCACGCATGTTCGGTAGGGAGTTGGTCTCGCGATTGCCAGCGAAGCCCGAAAACGTGCCGCGCTTTTTGCCGGCAGTGAGGCAGTCAGGCGGGAGCCGTGTACCGCTGACGAATCACGTCTAAGACTTGCCGGCGACTTTCTCCCGCGGGAAGCCGCGAGTTGCCTTCGATGTTCGCGAGTGCCGCGGCTGCATCATCATCTTTGATCGAGTCGCGGACCCAACGCGAGTAGTCGTGATTGCGCAGATGGTAGGTCCACGTGTCATCGTCCACGCCCTCTGCCAACTGCGCGAAGATCGTCATATTTTGCGCGCGCAAATTGAGTCTCGACCCGGGACCGCGGAAGTAAAAACTTTTATCCTCGCCTAACTCACCCGCAGCATACTTCTGTCGGTGGCGTTTGCGGTCGCGCCGCGTCTCCAACAACCGGACCCTTACGGGACTCCCGTTGCTTTTGAAAGGCCAGATCACGACTTCTCCCTGAGCAAGGTTATTCAGTTGCGGCAAGTGAGCGTGAAGGGTGGTTGATGCGCCTGCATTGAAATCGTTGACGACAGACACTGGATCAGCGCCGACAAGAACCAGCGTGTTCACCGCTTCCAAAATCGGACGGGCCACATGGTGGAGATTAACAGTGACGAGAGCGGTGCTGGCGAGTTCCAGAGGAATCACGCGGCTCGCCGAGTCACGAGACGCCGGAAGCATGTGGTGCGCCTCATCTATAATCACCCAATGGGGACGCCCGGTCCTGGATCGAAGCTCCTGAACGGCGGCCAAAAACTTTTGGAAGAACGATGGGCGATCAGCCAGCGCAATGCCGAGAAGATTGACGGTCACGGAACGCGTTTGAGCCTCGAGAATGCCTAGAATTTCCGAAAGGTCCGGCTGGTGGCCGGATGCTCCCAACGTAACGAACCCTTCGAGCTCTTCATAGTCTCCCTCAGGATCGATTATGCAAACCTGATATTCCTTGCTGATCAACCGCTCGGTGAGCACTGAAACAAAGGTTGACTTGCCGCTGCCTGAGGGGCCCGCGATCGCGAGTCGGGTGCCGTATGGATCTATAAAGCATGGCTTACCGTCGACATCGTCTCCCAAGTGCAGCCCGTGGCGGCCGAGGCGGTTCCCGAGATCAGCCAAATCGCTGGCCAGCAGCTTTTCGATGAGTTGCTCCACACCGTCGCCTCGCGCTCCGTCGGTAACGAAGTCTGTGCGGTCCTTGAGAGATTGCAACGCGTTTTGAACGGCGACCTTGCACTCGCAGATTTCGAGGAAACCATGATCGTTCTCAGCATCGCCTACGCCGACGGCGTTATGAGGCGAAAGGCCTAACTCATTGAGCGCCGCGGTGACGCCAGTGCCTTTGTTGATTCCCGAAGGCAATATCATTACTGCATCTTTGTTAAATGTGATTTGCAGGTCCAATCCGAGCGTGCGGATCGCATCGAGGGCCGCAGTTTCGTTCGGGCGCCATGTGGCGATGATTGTCTCGCCCACCGAAAGCGGCGTCACGCCAATTTCCCGAAGTTTTGCGACTAGCTCCGGCGATGCCGGTTTTGCGAATGAGAGCTTTTCTCGCGCCGACGGGCGATACAGCAGGCCGCCATTCTCAGCAATCACGCGATCGAAGATGTTCAATTCTGGGAATACGGCGAGCAAGTCATCCAGTTGGCGCCCGGTGGCTAGAATAACCTTTCTGCCTGATTCGCGGACGCGCTTGAGAGCGGCTATCGTGCCCGGCGACACAATGCCGTCGTGCGCGATAGTTCCATCATAGTCAGTAACTAAGCAGAAGTAGCGCACGGTTTCGCGGCTCTGGGAGCGAGAACCTTTCCGGAACTACTTGCCAATTCGAGGCGAGTGCGAATGAAAATAGTGTGAAAGCTTCGAAGCGTAATTTCTTACCAGGCTGTGCACAGGATTGACGCACTTTTTCATCAAGTGAACCTCCGTCCCGCCTTTCTCGTAACGAACCTCATCCATGTAGGTTTTCATTAGAAAAATGCCGCGACCGTGCTCCGATTCGAGATTCTCGGGCCGCGTAGGATCGGGAACCGCCTTTGGATCGAAACCATCCCCTTCATCACTGACGGAGATCAAGACGCACTCTCGCGCGTCATACCGGCACCAAATATGCACCTGTTTTTTAACGTCCTCGCGGTTTCCGTGAATTACCGCGTTGGCGACGGCTTCATATAAGGCGGTCCGTACGTCGCTCTCTTTGCCGGGGATGCAATGGGCCTTGTGCAATTTGCGGACGACGCGCTCGACAACCGGCGTGACAAATCCGGTATAACTAGGGATCTCTAGCGATGTTTCAAAAGAGCCGTTGGCAGGGCCGCGGGATTTCTCTCTGCTCGTTAACGTTCGACCTATTGAAAGAGGATGTTCGGCCGCTATTGCCTTCAGGTTGCTATTCACGCTTCTTTAGACCTTTCTTGAGCTCGTATGGCGTCCGCGGGTTTTCGAGCGCCTCTTCATCGCCCTTTTTGTTCCCTTTGCTCAACTGATGAGGGGCTAGTGGGCGTTGCTCCTTGGGTCAGAAGCTGGGATTGTTTCCATAAGTAGGCTACCGCGCGCCTCGATGTCGGCCAATCAGCAGGACCATGCACATGTTCCTCAGCCGTTTTCCCAATTTCGGCTTGGTGAACGCCTTAGATATATACCAGGCGAACTGCTGCGATTTTGAAAATCGACGGCTACTACGAAGCCGGGATGAAGAGGACACACGTGGGCGCAGGAATCTTCAATGTGATGCCGGCCGGCAGAAGGCTGCCGTTGCGTTGGTCAATTTTGTAAAGGACGATGTTGTTTGAATCCTGGTTAGCGTCCCAAAGCCATGTACCGCCGGGATCGATTGCGAAATCGCGGGGCGTTTTACCGTCGAGCGGAACGGTTTCGGTTTGTTCGATCATTCCGGTATCGCTATCGATCGAATAGACGCCGATCAAATTATCGAAGCGATTTGAGGCGTATAGGAATTTTCCCGAGCGGCCGACAGCAATCTCCGCTCCGGATTTTTGCGCTGGAGTATCGTTGCCTGGAGCGAGCCGCTCCGTTTGCCGCGCGGCTATGTTTCCATCGGCTGGATTGTAAGGCAGCACGGTGACAGTCGAGCCCAACTCGGAAACGAGATAGACGAATTTCCCGTCCGGAGAGAATGCCATGTGCCGCGGACCGAGGCCGGCGTTGAGATTCAAAACGCGGGGGCGGTCGCCGAGTTCGCCAGTCTTCTCGTTAAAAGGGTAAACAAAGACTTCGTCGAGGCCAAGATCTGCCGAAAGGATGAAGCGGTTGTCGGGCGAAAAGACGGCTTCGTGAACATGTGGCCCGGCCTGCCGGTCCTTATCTACGCTCGATCCGTGGTGTTGGTCGAATGCAGTCGCTTTTCCCAATTTGCCGTCCGCGAGAACGGGGAAAACGGCGAGATTACCGCCATCGTAATTCGAGACGACCACATATTTTCCAGTGTGGTCAACCGCGACGTGGGCCGGCGCGGCGCCGCGCGATGCGACCTCATTGAGAAAAGAGAGTTTGCCCGTTGTTCGGTCCAGCGAAAAGGCGCTTAGGCCTCCACTGGGTTGCCCCTTGTATGTATCTGTTTCGTTCACGGCGTAGACGAATTTGAGTTGCGGATCCACAGCCAAAAAGGATGGCTGAGCAGATTTCGAGGCCAAGCCTAAAGATTCGACCTCGCCGTTCGACGCATTAAAGCGATAGGCGTAAATCCCCTTGCTGCCCGTTGTTGTGGTGTCGTTGCTAGTGTAGGTGCCCACAAGGACCAGATAATTGCCGCTGCTTGTTGAGGAGGAAGATTGCGCATGCACGGATTGAACCAAGCAAGGTGCGACCGCGAGTGCGAATGCGGCGATCAAACAGCCGCCGAACGCACCGAGAGCTGTCATTCTATTTTTTGAGAGTCTTGGAACTGCTTTACCGCTTGCTTGAAATGGCTTGCACATGAGGCCGTCCTTGCGGGGAATTTATCTTGGGCCGTAAACGGAGGATTAACCCGCGGAGATTGTACATGAATGAGCGCTTCTGGAAGCCGATCAAATTGCTCGCACGGATGTTTAATTTGAGTGCTTGTTCACGCAGGCACGGGCGCCTGAAACGCGACGCCGGCGACGATTGCGTCAAATGCGGGACGGATACTTGGGAAATCGGCGTCTAACGTCATCAAAGTGATTGTGCCGATTGTGTTTGCGCTGCGGGCGTAGAGGCGGCGGTAGAAGATGATTTTTCCGTCGTTTGTCGAGTAGCGAACATCGACGGAGGCTTTTTCCTGCGCGCCGGGGATTGCGGGCGGGATGGCGGCTTCGATCTTGGGGTCTTTTAGATACTGACGGAGCATCGAGAGTTGGGACTCGACGAACGGTCCGAGAGCCGTGTTGCCGGCAACCATTTCTTCGGTTGCTGTGAGACTTGTCGGGAACCCATCGCCTTTTCCCGCTCTCTCCATTCCGAATTCGTCTTTGACGGTCCAGCCCTGCGGAACGACCGAAAATGCCCAACTTCCCACCGTAAAAATCGGCTTTTGAGCCGGAAATGGCGCGGATGGCGCGCTTAATCTGGCTTCCGGGCGAGCCGGAGGCGGTTGAGGCGGCTGAGGGTTCGGCGACGGCGGTGGAACGGGTGGAGGAGGCGGCGTCGGCCGCGGAATTTGAGGAGCTGCGACTGGTGCGAGCGGCGGCATCGAAATTTTCGCTTGGGGAATTTCCGACTGAGGGCGGGCTGTTGCTCTCGGCTCCGCGTCGAGGATTGCGCTCGCGTTGCGAGGTGGTTCGGGTGCCGCGGCTCGCGGAGGCGGAGCAGCGTCTTGGGGTGCGCCCGGAAGTTTATCGTCGGCGATGAGGCGGACGGAGAAAGATGTTTGGCCACTGCGGATTTCGTCGCCGTTGGTGAGGGGCGAATCTTTTAATCGGGCACCGTTGAGGAACGTACCGTTGCTGCTGTTTCGATCTTTGAGGAATGGGCCCTGGGGACCACATTCGACGGCGAAATGAAGGCCGGACATGAACGTGTCATGGGGAAGGGCGAAATTCGCTTTGCCGGAGGCCCGGCCGAAGGTGACCGTCTCGCCGGTTCGGATGATGATCTTTTCGCCGGACATCGGCCCGGATTTGACTTCGAGAACTACGGCCACCGTGTTGCCGCCTTCATGGGGGTTAAAACTTCCCCCTTTTTTTGTCGATTAGAAACTCAGCTTACGCTGCAAATACAAGGCTTAGCTTTGATTCTAATCGGCA
>JBOGMU010000317.1:0-2687 GCA_050746865.1 Candidatus Acidiferrales bacterium | reverse complement strand
TCCGTAAAAGGCGCAGATTCTCCGGAGCCGTCGCAGCAGATTGGCCAGATGGCTGCCATAGACGCCGCGGTAGTAATGCAGTTCATCGATCACCACGTATCGCAGATTCTCGAAACATTTTGCCCATTTCGTGTGGTGCGGCAGAATGCCGGAGTGCAGCATGTCCGGATTCGTGAAGACGACGTTCGCGCGTTCCCGGATAGCTTTTCGCGCATCCTGCGGCGTGTCGCCATCGTAAGTGAAGGCCTTGAGGTTCGCTCCAGACGCGTCAATTGCCGCTTGAAACTCGTGCAATTGGTCCTCCGCAAGCGCTTTCGTCGGGAATAAATACATCGCCCTGGCACCCGGATCGGCGATCAGATCGTTCATCACTGGCAGGTTGTAGCAGAGCGTTTTCCCGCTGGCGGTCGGCGTCACGATCACTACGTTCTTCCCCGCCGCGCAAAGCCGGAACGCCTCCGCCTGGTGCGTGTAGAGCAGAGGCATTCCGCGTTTCTCCAGCATCGCGCGGAGGGATGGGTGCGCTTCAGGCGGAATCGCTTCGTACTGAGCCTCGCGCGCTTCAATCCGCCGCACCGCGCGCACGGGCGATTCAGGAGCCGCCATCCACTGCTCAAACCGGGCCACGGCAGACTCGACCGCGCCGGTCTTTTCAGCCTCGCGAAAACCTAACAGCAAATTCATGTATTCGCCTTTTCTTTGCCATTAGAACATGAATCCGAACAAGGCATAGTGGTTTCGCGAAACATAAGGCCATCGCCCGCTCAAATGCGCGGAATTGATTGACCCTGCCAAAGGCAATGTAGACTCTTGTAAGATCGTACTTGCAACCTCTTCGCATTAAAAAGGTTTGGAACGGTTCTTAATCCATGAAGAGCCCTGGGAAACGGGCCGTCGGCGTTGACCTCTTCGCGGGAGCGGGGGGGATGAGTCTTGGTTTTGAGCAGGCCGGATTCGACGTAGCGGCCGCCGTCGAATATGATCCCATCCATTGCGCGGCACACGAATTCAACTTTCCGGAGTGCGCACCAATCTGCCGCAGCGTCGCGGAGATTGACGGCGACTACATCCGCCGGAATTCGCGCATTGGCGACGCCCCAATAGACGTTGTTTTCGGAGGTGCACCGTGCCAGGGATTCAGCATGATTGGCAAGCGGGCCTTCGACGACCCCCGAAACTCGCTCGTGTACCACTTCGTGCGTCTGGTGGTGGAGCTTAGAGCCTCTTACTTCGTGTTTGAGAACGTGCGCGGATTAACGATAGGGCCGCATCGACGGTTCCTTGAGGAAATCATCCACGAGTTCCAAAAGAGTGGCTACCGGGTGGTTGACGACTATCGCGTTCTCAACGCGGCCGATTACGGAGTTCCGCAGAATCGGCAAAGACTTTTCCTCATAGGCGCCAGGAAGGACCGTCCTCTACCCGATTATCCCGAGGCGACCCACGAGCCGCGCAAGAACAAGAATCGCCGGTCCGGCAACTTCTTTCTCAAACCCACACCTACGGTCTGGGATGCGCTTCGCGATTTACCGGAAGCCGACGATTACGAGGAACTGCTAGAGCGCGACTGGGTGCGCGCCAGGTTCAAGATGCCCACGGAATACTCGGCGCAACTGCGCGGCGACGATCCAGATCCCGACGATTTATCCATCCGGCGAGATTTCGATTCCAGCTTGCTCACTTCCAGTCTTCGCACCATCCATACGGATCTTTCACGAAAACGGTTTGCCGAAACCGAGCATGGAGATACCGAACCCATCAGCCGATTTTACAAGCTCGATCCGAGGGGCATTTGCAATACCATTCGCGCAGGTACGGCAAGCGATCGAGGCGCATTCACGTCTCCCCGTCCGATCCACCCGTTCTCGCCGCGCTGCATCACGGTACGTGAAGCCGCGCGCCTGCACTCCTATCCCGATTGGTTCCGGCTCCACGTCACGAAATGGCACGGTTTCCGGCAGATCGGCAACTCGGTTCCACCCCTGTTGGCGAGAGCCGTAGCTTCGAAGGTGAGAGACGCGTTCGAAGACGCTCCTCGCAGGACTGAGCGTGCCAAGCCTCTGGGAAATGCCGGCTTATTGTCGTTCGATATGTCTGCTGCGGCGGCGCATTACAACGTTCGAGCCGATGTCATCCCCAAGCGCTTACGCCCTACGGGACGGGATGGATTGAATGACTAAGGGAGAGCGTTCGTCGCCAAAACAGCGAGAGCCGAATCGCTATCGGGCAATCATTCAAACCATTTTCAATCAGCACTATAAGCCGGGACAAACGCAGTTCGAATTCACTCGTGAAGAGTTCGTTGAGGTGGCCGAGAAGCTCGCTATCAAGCTACCCAAGAATCTTGGCGATCTGCTCTATAGCTTTCGCTTTCGCGGCAAGTTGCCCGATGAAATCGTCGCGACGGCCGGTAAAGACCGCGAGTGGATCATCGAATTGGTTGGTCGCGCGCGGTACCGGTTCAGGCTCGTCAAGCTGGCAAATATCGTCCCAAATCCCAGTATGATCGCGATCAAGATACCAGATGCCACGCCCGAGATCATTGCAATCTATGCCCTGAGCGATGAACAAGCTCTGCTTGCGAAAGTCCGTTATAATCGCCTGGTGGATACGTTCCTCGGGCTCACAACCTACTCGCTCCAAAACCATCTGCGCACGACAGTCAGGTCCATGGGCGATGCGCAAAT
>JBOGMU010000316.1:0-59304 GCA_050746865.1 Candidatus Acidiferrales bacterium | reverse complement strand
ACTCCGGAGACTTCCACAGTCTGCGACACGTCGCCGACTTCCAATTTCGCGTCTGCGCGCGCGCGGTCACCCGCTGAGAGGCTCACGTTTGGCGCCACGAAGGCCTTAAAGCCCTTAGCCTCTACCTTGATGCTGTAGGTTCCCACCTGCAGCAGCGTGAACACATAATCACCCGTGCCGCTTGTCTGCGTGGTCTGCTGGACGTTCGTTCCAATATTGGTGAGGGTGACGGTTGCACCCGGGATGATAGCGCCGCTGGCGTCAGTTACCGTCCCGACGACGTCGGCCGTGTCCTGCGCCTTCGATGTTTGTGCACACACTGCGAAAAGCAAAATCACCACAGCAACTGCTGCCACTCGCTTGAAAAGCTGTGAAGCCATGAGACCTCTCCTTGTCACAACATGGAAAAAGCTGAACGCAAGAACCCCGAGGGTTCTTGCAAAGTTCTTGGTTGATGGGCAGTAATCCAGTAGGGGAGGGCGAACGACACGTCACCCGGCGACAACTCAGATTCCACGGTGACCGCGCAGCGCCCCACGTTTCGCTAAGCCAAATACCTAATTTCGAACACCACACCCACTGTCGGCAGCCGTTCGGAGCCGCTTTTCACGACGCCACTCGCATTGACGACCCGAATCGCTTGGCAATCCGGGCCGGCTGGCTGGCATCGTCACCGATACGTCCTGCCTCTCGCTTGCAAAAAGACACCCCAATACGGCCTATTCACCCAACCCAACCTGGGTTGGCCGCTTATTGTTAATGACGCGCACAATATCACTGAGTGTAAAAAAATCAAACTGAAAATTCCGTTGCAGATTTTGGTCTGTACGTTTTATGGTTCAAAACGACTAGTTGCGACGCTTTTTGCGTACTCAGCCCCCAATTTTTGCCAGGGTGGACTTTGCTTCCTCCGCGCCGATCTCGCGAACGTAGATATTGCGGAAGCGGATCTCCGAACCATGAGTCTGTAACTCGATGGGGCCCGTCGGTAGGACTGTGCCGCTGCGATCGAAGTAATTATTGAGCACTTGCCCGTCGACTGTTTGCTTCCCGTTGAGCCAGATCCACACCCGCGTGCCGATCATCTTCACGTGGAACGTGTTCCACGATCCGACGGGATTGTCCGCTTTTACGAGCGGGAATTTACCTGGATTATCGATATTGTCGTTCCATAGCGATCCCGAGCCGCGCGGCGCGCCGTTTCGCACTTCGCGAGGATTTTCCGGGTCCCAGACCTGCACCTGTGGATACCCCCGCAGATAAATGCCCGAATCGCCGTTGTGGCTCACCATGAGCCAATCGACATAGAGCTCGAAATCGCCGTAATTTTTGTCTGTGCCGAGAAAGACGCCTTTGCCATCCGAGACAATTTCGCCCTTTGCTTGGTCGACGCTCCAGTTTTGATCGCGATCCGTATTCCACTGCGCCTGCTTCGCTGCAAGCTCGTCCGGAGAAAACTGCAAAACGGTCTGCGGATTGATGTCGCCTTGAACTCCGCGCCAGCCCGACAGGTCCTTTCCGTTGAAGAGCGCTGTGAATCCGGCCGGGGGTTTATTCAACCCCGCGCTCGCGTCAGCGCTTTGCTGCGCCGTCGCCATACTCCAAGGCCCAATTGTTAGGACCGCTAGGCCAATCGCAACCGCCGCAATTCGTCTCATATCAATGTCTCCCTTTTCCAAAAGGCGTTCTGTTGCTATATCAAAACGGCTCACGAAGGTCCAGCGCTTTCCGCCAACGGCATCTCTTCGGTACGAAACTACGCAGCGCCGTGATCAAAAGTTAGGGCGAAGAATTGACTCAAATGTCGGACAATGTGGGATGCATGGCTGGCGAATCCGGCGAAAAAACAGACGCGGAGGCAATTTCGGCGCTTAATGCTGAAATTGTGCGCTGCCGGAAGTGTCCGCGGCTTGTCGCGTACCGGGAGAACGTAGCAAAAGAGAAGCGGCGCGCTTTTCTGGATTGGCAATATTGGGGAAAGCCCGTACCCGGATTTGGCGATCCAATGGCGAAAGTGATGATTTTGGGGCTTGCTCCGGCGGCTCATGGCGCGAACCGCACGGGCCGCATGTTTACAGGCGATCGCTCGGGAGATTTCTTGTATCAGGCGCTTTATCGAACGGGCTTCGCGAATCAGCCAACATCGAAGGATCGCAACGACGGTTTGGCGCTGAAGGATGTCTACGTCAGCGCAACGCTCCGTTGCGCCCCTCCGGCGAACAAGCCGCTCCCGGGTGAGCTGGCGAATTGCCGTCCGTATTGGGAAGCGGACCTTGCTATTCTCCGTCCTCGGGCAATTTTGGCGCTCGGCGGGATCGCGATGCGCGCGTATCTTGGTTTGCTGAAATCGCGCCATGAAATTTCGAGCCACGCGGAATTTCCCTTCGGTCACGGCGTCAGCTATGCGCTTCCCGGCGATCTCCCGCGCCTTTTCGCCTCCTATCATCCGAGCCAGCAGAACACGTTTACGGGGAAACTGACGGAAGAGATGCTGGAGCGAGTCCTGCGAGAGATACGGAAATTTCTTAAATTAGACTGAAATATTCATCGCGAGCGAGGCCGCAGCGAGCGGTTCAATCGGAGTAACTGCGCTTGGCCTATTCTTGCAAAGTTTTGACGTGAGCTTCGAGTGACTCACAATATTCGCGCGAGGCATCCAGTTCGGTTTGAAGCTTTTTTACCAGCAGCTCGAGCCGGCGAAGTTCATTTCGGAGTTTCGTAACTTCAACCGGCGATGCGGCTGCGACCGCTGGCCGTGACGCAGGCACATTCGGTTGCGGGCCTGTCTGAGGCGGCATGCGCAGCACTGGACTTGGCGAAGGTACGACTCGCGGGTCGGGCGAAGTCATCACAGGCGCAGCGAACGGCGCGGCCGGTGCCGGAGCGAAAAAATTGGTCAACACATGCGATGGAGGGGGCGGTTGTGCTGCGGGCACGGGCGCGTTAACCGGAGCGGAAACAGGGGCTGCGACTGCTGGAAATCTTGTGGCGAGCAGTCCCTTCACGCGGCCTATTAGATCCTGCGGATGAAAGGGCTTGCGAATCAGCTCGTCGGCTTTTACAGACATCGCTCGCTCGGCGACCGTCTTATTCACCACGCCGGACATCAGGATGACCGGCGTCACACCGAATTGTTCGTGATGTTTGATGAAGTCGCAGACCTCGTAGCCGTCCTTGTCCGGCATAATCACGTCTGTAACCACTGCATCCGGCGCGGATTCGGCGAATTGCGCGAGCGCGGATGCGGCATCCGGGCACGTGATGACGTTGACGTTTTCCTTGCGAAACGCAATTTTGATCACTTCTCGCATCGTCGCGCTGTCGTCGATGAAATAAACCGTCGGGACGCGTGCTGCGGTTAGTGTGGCAGAGTCGCTCATGCGTGCTCCTTTTCTGCTTCGTCGCGTTGGTCTTCGTCAAATTCGCGCATCGCGTCGAGCAGGAGGTCGGTTGCCGAACGCAGCACCGTTCGTTGGGCTGCCGTTGCACCATAAATAAACTTATAAACGCCCTTTGCTGCGCCGTGACACGTCTTCACGATTTGGGTGACGGCTTCATCGCCAAAAAGCGTGCCGCATTCGGCGTGACTAAGTTCGCCACCCTCGAAAAAGATGATGCCGTCCGTTTCCTCGGCGTTGATGTGTAACGCGCCGCTCTGGTGCGCTTGGCCCAGCATCTGGATTACGCCCGGCAGGTCGAGGTGCGAGAGGCTGCCGCTGAGATCCGTTTCGGCGCTCGAAAGCATTTGCGTCGGCTGAAAGCCTTCATGCCGGCTGACGAGAAAACTGCGCACGTGAGCGGCGATATCGGTAACGGGGCGGCGACGATCGACGTAATCATCGCAACCGGAGCGGTAGGCCTCGAGCAGCGCCTGGTCGCCGCCCGACCCGATGGCGATGAGCGGGATATTTGCCGTCTTCGGATCGGCGCGCAAAATTGGCGCCATTTCATGCGCGCCCATCTCGCGCAAGTTTGTCGCGCAAAGAATTGCGGTTGGAGCGTTCCATTCAAGCATTGTCAGCGCGTACGATGCCTGTGCGGTGGGCACGACGTCAAAACCCTCCTGCTTCAATGCATCAGTCAAACGCTTCGAAAAGTAAACGTTGCTGTCGATCAGTAGCACGCGCGGGAGGTTTGCGGGAAGATTCATGCTCGCGTCTCCGGGCGGCTGCTTGCAGCGTGATTTTCGTGCGCGCGCACGAATGCTTCGATATCGAGTACGCCGACGCTTTCATCGCCAACCGCTATTTCGCCGGAAATGTACGCGGCAGCAGATTCCCCTCGCGGACGGATTTCACTCGTCACTAATTCACATTCGCCATCAACCGGAATTGCGCTCATCTCAGATACTTCGCCGAATTGCCGGCGAGCGACAAGATAGAACCGATGCGCGAGAGAACTCTTGCCCGAAAGCGCGCGAGCCGCATCGTAAACAGGCAGAATCCGCCCTCTGCGTACGATCACACCCGCTAGCAAAGATGAAGCGTGCGGAAACGTGTGCAGACGAACGGGAGGAGCCAGCTCCGCAACGGCTTCGGCAGGCAAGGCGAATCGGTGTTCTGCCAATTGAAGCAGAACGAAAGAATCCCGCTGCGTGTTTTCAAGCTCGATCATTTCGACGCCGCTCCTTCGAGTTCATGCGAAGATGCCAGCGGAACCGGAACGCCCTCGATCTGTCTGAATTCCTCCGGCGTCAGAAACCCCCGCGGGTTGACAACCGGAATCACATGATCTTCCATATAAGCGAGTCCGCGATACCATCGCCGTTCTTCCCCTGAAAAGCCGAGAGGCAAGTCATGGATAGAGTGCAGCTCGGTCATCCGTTCAATGCGGTCAACCAACACTGCGACACGCAATTGGCGCAGGATCAGCACAAGTGTGGGCCTCGTAATGCGCAGCCCGAAATGAGCACAGGCGTTGACAACGTAATACTGGCGGCGCGCCCGCTCAAAGGTGTGACGAACTTTCGGAACTTCCTGGCAGTCGAATTCACTCGCCGCTCCGGCAATGCTGTCCGTGCTGCGTATTTCCTGAACTGCGTCTGCCGTGATTGCGAAAAGTTGTCGCGACACGGTAAAAAGGATTGCGGGTTCGGCTGTACCAGAGTGCCGCGACCGGGACGGTTCTAGCGCCGCGATTTTCATCGCGCACCCACCAGCACACCCTTGTTGAGCTTCGCGACGCGCTTTTCGATCGCCGCAGCAATATCACGCAGAGGCAGCACTTCATCCACGGCGCCAGCCTTGATCGCCTCAGCCGGCATTCCGAAAATCATCGATGTGGCTTCGTCTTGCGCGAGCACGTAGCCGCCCTTGGATTTCAAGTCGAGCGCGCCTTTGGCGGCATCGTTTCCCATGCCAGTGAGCACCACGCCAACACCAAGCCCGCGTGCGTAAGAGGCTACCGTTTCAAACGCGACATCGGCACAGGGACGATAGCCGTCGATTCGCGCGCCTGCATCAAGCAGGATCTTTCCTTGCGCAGAAATCCTCAGGTGAGAAGAACCGGGACAAACGTAAATCGTTCCAGGCTGCACATTCTCATTCGCGGCTGCTTCTTTCACAGGCAATGCGGAGACTTCCGAAAGCTGCGCAGTGAAGGGAACTGTGAAGGCAGCGGGCATGTGCAACACGAGAATCACGGCCGCCGCAAGATCCTTTGGCAGTCCGCTGACAAGCTGCGTGACGGCCGCTGGTCCTCCCGTGGATGCTGCGATCACGACGACGGGGCTCTTGCCACCGCTATGCGAAGCCGTTGCCGGAATGGCCGCGTTCGATGCACGCGCCGGGATGTTCGAATCAGTAGCTTTCGATCGCGTAGCCGTGCGAACCACGCGAACTTTTGCAGCCAACTTCAACTTTCGCGTCAATTCGTCTTTTACCGAGCGCATATCTAGGTCGACGCCGCCCGACGGCTTCGAAACAAAGTCGATTGCGCCGAGTTCGAGTGCGCGGAGGGTACTCGTGGCACCCTCTCGCGATTCGGAGCTGACAATTACGATCGGACGCGGCTGTTGCGACATAATGAGTTCGGTCGCTTGTAGGCCGTCGATGTGCGGCATATTAATATCCATGGTGATCACGTCTGGCTTGAGCGATTCAGCCATTGCCACGGCGTCGCGCCCGTCACGGCCTTGCCCGGCGACTTCGAGTTGTGGATCTGCGCTGATAATGTCACGCAGGACGCGGCACATGAACGCGGAATCGTCCACGATCAATACTCGAATCTTTTTGTCCTGCGCTGTGTTCATCGCCATATCAATCCTGTCGTAGCGGAACTACAGCTCCTTTGCGAACCGCCGGCCTGCCCGATTGCTGGCCGGAGCCGAGTAATTCCTCCACAGCCGAGAGCAACTGATCCTCTTGCACTGGTTTGGTGAGGAATCCGGATGCGCCTTCCTTAATCGCTCGATCGCGATGCTTCGCCCCGGCGCGCGAAGTAACCACAAGCACGGGGATCTTTTTAGTTGCAGGCGTCTGACGCAAATGCGCCATAAGTTCGTAGCCGTTCATGCGTGGCATCTCAAGATCCGTGATCAAAAGGTGGCATCCGCTCTGTGCTACCACTTCAGCGGCCTCGAGGCCATCGGATGCTAGTTTCACGCGGTAGCCGGCCTTTGCAAGCATCCTGCCGACGAATTTGCGCACGCTGATCGAGTCATCGGCAATCACGACCACGCGGTCGTTGCTGATGGGATCGACGGCTTCCGTGGGAATGCTGCCCGCCGCCACAGCTTCAGCTCCCGGCGCAAATACACGCGCCGCCGCCGAAGTCACCTGCGCGATGTGCTGATCTGCTATGCCGAGAGAAGCGAGCCGGTTCAGATCGATCAGGAGGATCAGGCTGCCGTCGGACGCGATCGTCGTGCCGGGGAAGAGCTTCACGCGGCGTAGATAATCGCCCAGATTTTTGATGACGATTTCGTCCTTGCCGAGTACTTCCTCCACCACCACGCCAATCTGTTTGCCGCCCACACGCGCGATTACCATGTGGAAATATCCGTTGAGCGGTTCGAGCGGCGGCAAAGCCAGTTGAAGGTCCAAACGGACGACTTCCGTGACCACGTCCCGCACGCGCGTAAGTAGTTTGCCGCCCACCTCTTCAATCTCGGCGGGGCGCAGACGGCGGATTTCCTCGATCACCGCCAGTGGAAACGCAAACACGGACGTGCCGCAACGAACGAACAACGCTTGCGAGATGATCAGCGTCAGCGGAACTTTCACGATAAAGCATGCGCCGTGTCCTGGCTCCGATCGCACCTCGATTTCGCCGTTAAGCGCGTGGACATTCGATCGCACTACATCGAGGCCGACGCCCCTGCCGGCAAGTTCCGAGGTAGACGAGGCAGTTGAAAAGCCGGGACGGAAAAGAAACTCTCGCAATTCCCGCTCAGAGAGTTCGGCCGCTGCCACCGGCGAAACTAGGCCCGAGGTAACTACGGCCTGCCGAATACGCTCGTTGTCGATGCCGCGCCCGTCGTCTTCGACTTCTATGAAAATGTGATTGCCGCGATGATACGCGCGAATTGCGATGCGGCCTTTTTCAGGTTTTTTCGCAAGGCGGCGTGCCGAAGTGTCTTCGATGCCGTGTGCGACGGCATTGCGCGCCAGGTGAATCAGCGGATCGGAGATATGCTGAATAATATTGTTGTCGAGTTCTGTCTCGGCGCCTTCGAGAACCAATTCGATCGGCTTGCCTGTCTCTTTTGCCGCATCGCGAACGGTGCGAGAGAGCCGCGTGTAAACGTTGCCGACGGGAATCATGCGCGCGGCAGTAATTTCATCCTGCAAATGGTGCGTGAGTTTTGTGAAATCGTCGATATCGCTATCTACGCGTCCCATAAAGCCCTCAAGCTGCGTGAGGACCTCGGTGACGTCGGCGGAGATTTCGGTAAGCGAGCGCGAGAGGATATTTACGTCGTCGTAACGGTCCATTTCCAGCTCGCTGAATTCCATTAGTTCGTTCGAAGTCACGGGCGAGAGCGGACCAAAGTGAGTCCGGAACGTATCGCGCTGCGGGGGCTGGCTTCCTGGGACGAGCGTATTGCTTAGGCGGCTGAACTCGTGCTTCTCCTGGAAGTCAGAAATTTTTCCGGAGAGCCGGCCCTTTGAAAACGTCAGAACTCCGACCAATTTCGAAAGCTCTGCTAGGCGCCCGAGCATACGTGTACGGTTGATGACGAGTTCGCCGACGGCATTCATCATGCGGTCGAGCCGTTCGAGCGAAATGCGGACCGACTTTGCTTGCGGCAATGCGCCTGAGCGGCGCGGAGACGCAACCGGGTGCGAAGCTTCCGTCGCCAGGGACTCACCGTCCGAGGCGGTTTCTTCTGCAGGCGTATCTTCGAATTCTTCAGGAGCAAGCGCCGCGATTCGCGCAAGCAGTGGATCAATGACAGAGGCCATTTCTTCGTCGCTCGACCATTGCCGATGCAGGAATTTCTTGAGCGCGTCCACCGATTGCAAACAGATATCGACGAAATCGCCGCCCGGCTTCAGCACGCCATCGCGCAACCTGCCGATCAAATCTTCAATACGGTGCGCCACCGCGGACATGCGATGCAGCCCAACCTGCGCCGCCGAGCCCTTTACGGTGTGCATCGATCGGAAGAGGCGATTGATATCCTCCTCGTTCGCATTTCCTTCCAGCGCGAGCAAGCACTCGGTAACGATCTGAAGATGCTCCTCCGCCTCCGGGATAAAAAATTCGAGCACCTCGTCGGGCACCTCGCCGTCTTCGGGCAAGGCGTCCGCGAATGATTCACCAACAAACATTCTCGAAACCGGCTCGCCGAATTCGCCAGCCGCCTCAACCGACGAAGTTGCCTCCGGCTCGACGGCGACAGGAAACGCGAATGCGTAGCGCTGTTTGAAAGCGGTGAGATCCTCGACCGTTTCCGCGCCGCTCGAACTGATCTGCAGCACATCAAACTCGAGCACGGAAATGGCGTCGGAGACGAACTCGGTTATCGGTCCGTACATTTCGGGAGTGAGTGCCGCATTGACGGCATATTGAAAAATGTGGGCCAGCTTGCCTGCAATTTCCGAAAAATGTGGAAATCCGTAGCTCGCGGACGTTCCAGTGAGCGTGTGCGCGGCGATGTACAGCCTTTGCAGATCCTCCGCTTTCGGTTGCGGCTCTTGTAAAAGACCGGAATACTCCCGCAGATACTGGAGGTGGTCGGACGCCTCCTGCAGGAATATCTCGAGGCTTTCGCGATCCGGGCCGTTCACCGGGTACCCTCCGCCATCGCCACCGCTTGTCTGGCTTCTGTCGCGATCGGCTTTCTGTACAACCTGCATTCCCCGATTGTCACCGGCTCAAATTTCACCGGCGTGTGCGTAAGCGTCTCCGAGTGGCCAAGCATGAAGTAACCGCCTGGCTCCAGTGCTTCATAGAAGCCGCGCAAAATCGAGAGTCGCCGCTGCTCGGTGAAATACATCAGCACGTTCATGCAGAAAATGCAGTCCATCTTGCCGACGTACATCGGCTCGGCCAGGTTCATCTGAGCGAAAGAGATCATGCGGCGGATGCGTGGCCTCACATGAAACCCATGTTTTACGCCGGTGAAGTACGTATCGACCTCGCGCATCGATAGTTCCTGCAAACTGCGCTTCGAATACGCACCTTTCTCGGCGTGACGCAGGGCGCGGCGGCTGATGTCCGTCGCAAGAATGTCAATCTCCCACGCCTCCGGAAATTTGAGCGACTCGCAAAGCGCTATAGCGATTGAGTAGGGCTCTTCGCCCGTTGAACAGCCCGCGCTCCAGATTCGCAGCGTGCGCGGGTTCTGCCAGAATTTCCGCTCTTGTATTTTTGGCACAATCGTTTTTCCCAGCGCCTCGTAGACGGCTGGATAGCGAAAAAAAGAAGTCTCCTGCGTCAGCATTCGTTCGAGGAATGCGTCATATTCCGATCCCGAAGAGCGAATCCGGTGCAACACGTCCGCACCGCTGCGAAGCGACTCTTCTTCCGCGTATTCGTGCACGCGAGTCATCAGGAAACGCTCGCGCGATTCATCCAGATGAACGGCCGAGCGCTGCTCGATCAAGGTGCGGATCTCGTTGAGGTCCGTATCCGTGATGTGAGCGAGTGTGGTTGGCTGGCGTTTCATGTTCGCACGGCCGCGCGGCGGGCACGATCAGGACGCGAGGTCACGCCGCCCGCGCAAGCGTCCTATCGGCGCGTCCCCACAGGAATTGCCGGTTCATCGCTGGATACCGAAGATACCTGCGGCTCGGCTGCGCGCGTTCCCTGCGAACGGAATTGTGCGAGCGCCTCGTTCAATTGTTCTGACAGCTTCACCATGTTGCCCACCGTCGAAGCCGTCTGCCGCGCTCCGGTCGTTGTCTGCCGCGTAATGCCCGAAATAATCTGCATCGCGTTTGCAACACCTTCCGTCCCGCGCACTTGCTGTTTCGATGCGAGCGAAATTTCCTGAACAAGCTCCGCAGACTGGCGCACGACGCTTGAAATTGCTTCGAGCGCTTTTCCGGCCTGATCCGCGAGGCCCGCGCCGACTTCTACTTCGCGCGTGCCGTCCTCCATCACAACCACTGCCTCGTTCGTTTCCGCCTGAATAGCCTTAATCAGGGCTGCAATATCTTTCGTCGCGCTGCGTGAGTGTTCCGCCAGCTTGCGGACTTCATCAGCAACTACCGCGAATCCGCGCCCGGCATCTCCTGCGCGTGCTGCCTCAATCGCTGCGTTGAGAGCGAGCAGGTTCGTTTGCTCCGTGATGTCGTTAATCACGTTGATGATTTCCGAAATCTCCAGGGAACGATCGCCGAGCGATTTAATCTTCTTCGCGGTTGCCTGCACGGATGCGCGGATGCGCTGCATGCCTTCCAGCGTGTCGCGCACGGCGCGGTTACCCTGTTCGGCGGCGTCGAGTGCGCGGCGAGCGGCTTCGGCGCTCGCTTCGGCGTTATTGGACACCTGCTTCATCGAGACCGTGAGCTCTTCTACGGCCGATGAAGTGTTCGTGATTTCCTGGTCTTGCTGAGTAGCGCCGGCGGTCATATCGTCGGCGGCGTCGAGAATCTGGTTCGCGCTCGTGCTCACGTCGATAGCCGCTTTCCGGACCCGCTCCAGAACTTTCGTGAAGTTGTCGAGCATGAAGTTCACGGAATCGACCACGTTGCCGAGCGCGTCGTTCGTGACCTTCCCGCGAATCGTCAAGTCGCCTCGCGCAACTTGGCTGATGGTGTTGAGCAAGTCTGCGATGCTGCGCTGAAGCGAATCCTGCGCTTGTTGATTCGTCACCGCGTGCGCTACTTTCGCCACGCTGCGATTGAAATTTTCCGCGATGGCCGCGAATTCGTCATTGCCGCTGATTTCCGCACGGGCGCGAACGTCACCCGACACCACGCGTTCGGAGAATTTCGCGAGTTCATCGACGGGCTTTAGCACTCGCTTGCTAAGCATCCAAACGACTGAAAGCGCGGCTGCAATGGCGAGCACGGCGGCCCCAACGAGCGGCGCGGTGGCATCAGCCGGCAGCGAGCCTGCGTCTGCTACCCCCGGGCTTCCTGCGAGCTTGCCGGCGTGAAAAGCCAGGCCGAGAACGGTGAAGAGTGCGGCTGCGATCCAAAGGACCAGCAGCCAAACTGACGAACTTAAGCGAGACTTCATGACTTCCTCCCAAGAACCTGCGCGCTATCTACGGCTGCCAATGCCGTGCGCCGCCTATCTGTATTCGCTACCAAGCGCCTTTTGCATAGTCCAAGATCGCTTTTCAATTTCCTCGTACGAAAATCAAATCACCGGCACCGGAAACACATCTGTCAAACGGCGAAGGTCCACCACCAGTGCGAGACGGTCTTCGTGACGCAGCATTCCCCGGCAATGAGGCACGTCATTTGGCGCCTGATCGAGTAGCGTCTCCTCTGACGCCAAAAACGTCCCGATCACCTCATCCGCCGCGATACCAATCCGCAAATCCTCGCCTTGTGCATCGTTCTTCAGCGCGGCCACCACTACATGTTTCGGCAGCAGTCCCGGCCGCCGGCCTTCTGTGAATGCAATGTCCATCAGTGGCACGATCGTTCCGCGCAAATTGAAAACACCCATCAGAAATACTGGCGCCAATGGAATCTTCGTCACCATGGGCCAATCGACTACTTCCTCCACTTCGAGCACCGAAAGGCAAAAGCGCTCGCGTCCCGCGCGAAATACGCAGTACTGGCGTTCAGGCCGCGACTCCTCTACAGGCGATTCACTTTCGAGAAACTCGCCCGCCTCTAGGCCATGCAATGGCGTGGACGACAGGGCCGTTTTTTGCAACTCGGACATCACGCGAGCCTTTTCACCGCGCTCAATAGTTCTTCCGGCGTAAACGGCTTCGCCACAAAACCATTCGCCCCTTGCTGCTCGCCCCAATACCGGTCGCTGGGCGCCGACTTTGAGGTCACGAGAATCACGGGAATCTTTGCGTACAATTCTTGGCTCTTCAGGTCGCGGCACACTTGGAAACCGTTGCGCTGCGGCATCACCACATCCAGCAGAATCACGTTCGGGTGCTCGGCTTCAATCGCCTCTTCGGTCTTCGTCGGATCCGAAATTGCGACGGACTGAAATCCGCCCTCTTGCAACATTGATTGCAGCAAGCGGATTTCTGCCTGCGAGTCATCCACAACCAGAACCTTCTTCAACACGTCCACACCTCCACCTGCTTGCCCGTAAAGAGAGTTGCAACTCCGGAACCAAGTCCATTTGGCATTTGCGTTTTGCGACAGCGCGCTAAATACAACATTCGAGGCGCTTTGTCTCGAAACGCCAAGCCTTCAGCGGCGCAGCTCAGCCGCCTGCGAAAGGGTGTCAGTCTCATCCTGAGACTCGTTCTCACCGGCGCGCATCTCTGCCGCCAGCGATGAGAAACGCTGCATCACCTGATGAAGACGTAGCGCCATCGTGTGAATCGTGCGCACCTGCTCCCGGGTGTCCGCGGGGATTTTGCTCGAATCGAGCATCAGCAAGTCCGCATTGCCCAGCACGGACGTGAGCGCGTTGTTAATGCCGGGCCGCATCTCCAGCATGTAGCGCCCGAGGGTCGCATCTTGGTGGCTCTCCAGGGCGAGGCGTTCGGCGCGTTGGGAGCGTGCTACGGCCTCTACCCGTCTCAAGGCCTCGCAACACAGCGCAATCAGGCCGTTGATCCAGCCGTCGTGACGCGCAACAAGTAGCAATTGCGGATATCGTGCGTGTAGTTCGGCAACGTCCTTTTCGTGGTCGGCCAAGTGAACCACAGCCACAGTTGGTGAGCAGCAAAGCGCGGAAAGAATCGCATTCGATTTTCCATTTCGCACCGCACCGGTGATCACGAGGTCGTAACCGAGCGCGATGGAAGCATGCCAAACATCGCTGGTGGCTACCGTGATGCCGGGCGGTCGCGATTCCGTCTGCCAGCGCGCCGTAACACTGCGTGCGAATTCCGGATCGTCGGACACGATCAGCACGCTTGTTCGATTTAGTGCTTCTACCATCGGTGTGTGTGCCGTTCAGGGCTGGAGTTTTTCCGCCTCTTCGATAAACGAAAGCAGGCGTTTCGTACTAATGCCGAGATTAACCGCGGCTTCCGTATTCTTGCTGCGCTTGGCTTGCTCGACGCGTCCCTGAAAATACGAGAATTCACTCCGGGCCAGCTCAAGCGCGGAGACGAGCGCCGCCTGATCGCCCGAGCGCTTTCGCTGCTCAGTACCTAAAGACAGCAGCGCACGCGCTACCACAGCCCGCCGTAAATCTTCCGACTCCTGCCCGCCCTCCGCCACGAACGCCGCGACTTCCCAGGAGGAAAGAAGAACCTTCGTATCCTTCAGCACTACGGTGGACATCGAACGTCCCCGCGAAGGTGGCGCAGCAATCAGTTGCTCCCAAATCATCTCCATGCATTTATCGGCATCAAGCGTCAGCTCGGCGGAAGCCGCGGCTTTTGTGGGAGCCGCAGATGGAGAAGATACAGGTGGTGTAGCTTTTGGCGCGCTTTCGACGTGGTGTTCCTCTGACCTTGGCCGCGCCGGTTCTTCGTCCACGGACGCCGCGCTCGCCTGCATCATCTCTTCCCACGCTGAATTGTCGACCTTGCTTGAATTTTTCTTGTGTCCATGCGGAACCGCAGCCGGAGCGTTCTGGCGCGCGAGCACCTCTTCAAGGTCCGCTCGAAGCGCAAGAAGTTGCTCAAAAGCGTGTGTGACGGAGCTTTCGGTGTAGTCCTTTTGAAAAGGCTGGCGCCAGTTTTCGCAGAAGTGCCGCAGGTGAACCATCGTTTCGGCCGCTGAAAATCCCGCCCGGCGGCAGTCGGCCGTCTTGATGCCTTTCACTTCAAGAGCCGTGACAGCATCCTTCACAGCGCCAAGGTCGGCATGCAGCAAGCGAATGAACGTGCGGCGCAGTACAAAATTGAAACGGCAGAAAGCAACGAGAGCTGCCGGGTCGTAGAACATCACGCCCGCGTTATCTTTCAGCATGCGTCCTTGCTCGAAAAGACCGTGCTCGAGCAGATCGCGAAGGCTTTTGCACTGAGATAGCTTTTCGAGGATTTCATCGAGCGGCGCACACCATTCGAGCGGCGTGGGATCCGCTTCGGGCAGCACGGGAGACAAGACTCCTGCTACTTGTTCCAGCGTAATTTCCTCGCGATACAGTTCTTCAGGCGCGCACAGCGCAAAATACTGCACGAGCAGCAAGTCGATTTTGTCGCGGTCAACCGTCGTCTTATCTGGTTTGCGAAGCTGGCGCAAAATAAAGGCGCGCAGGCACTGTTCGCTGCCGTTCAGCGTTTCCGGTGGAATCTGGCGGATCTGGTACGCAAGCACCTTCCCGTCGATCGTGCTCATCCACTGGATGTGGCGCTCGAAAATTGGCCTTGTGGGCCGTGAAGGCGGCGCCTCGCCGGCGGGATAAGGCGATGGTGCGAACTCGAACTTCTCCGCCAATGCTGCGTAGAGCGGATACACCAGCAGAGCTTCCTTCCATTGCGACGCGGGATCGACCGTCGCGGCTGCCTTTGGCGCGGCAGGCTTCGTCTTTGGAGGTGCCAATACAGTTGTAGTGGGTGTTTTTGGGCTCATGATTTGATGATCCAGTTTCCAACCTCTCCCATGAATCGTGCCGCGATTGCCTTTTGTCCTCCGTGATAGCGAACGGCGATCACAGTGGCGTCCTCGTCCAGCGAACCATCGGCATTCGCCACGCGCACGCGATCCTCGAATTCGAGTGGCAGCGCGGATGCGAAAAGCACCTCTTTTGCTGTCCCGAACTCAATCGTTGTCTGTTCATGCAACCGGTGCCGTTGCGACCCGAGCGCCGTCACGCGAACGGGAATCCTGACAGGCGAGGCGTTCGGGAAAA
The DNA here is from genome assembly GCA_050746865.1 of Candidatus Acidiferrales bacterium. Lineage (GTDB taxonomy): Bacteria > Acidobacteriota > Terriglobia > Acidiferrales > UBA7541 > Palsa-295. The sequence goes on along the minus strand of JBOGMU010000316.1, from coordinate 43,956 downwards.
GCAGCGCCAGCTTCTCGATGCACGTCTCTTCCTCTGTTGCAGTTGCCAGTTTCCGCGGCAAAGGACCCTGTTCCTCTCATCGTCCGAAGACGAGAACTTCCTCGATCACAAAAACTCGAAATGAAGCGTATCGATGTTCGCCAAGACTGCCCCGCCGCTTAAACTGCAATAAGTGGACCAAAACGGATGACTGTGGGTTTTACGTAAGGTTCGTGGAATGTGCTAACTAGCGTCAGAAGAAGGAACGAGAGGGCTCACAGTGTCTCACCCTGAAACACGGAATCTCAGCCGGCGCCTAAAAAGCGGCGTGGATTGGTACGCGTGAAATGTGAGCTCACGAGGCTATGGGGACCGTTTCCGCAGCGGTTTCCGCAAGCTCCTCGCGTGAGCCTCGAACGGGTATGTTGTAGAGCTTCAGCTTTCTGTACAGCGTTGCGCGGCTGATGCCAAGCATCTTTCCCGCAAGCTTTTTGTCGCCGCCCGCCTGATCGAAAACGCGCAGAATGGTCATACGCTCGAGTTCAGCCAACGCCGTCGTCGAACTGGGAGCGTCCTCAGTACCGCCGTGAGCGGACACGTTGCCGCGAATTGCAGGCGGCAAATCGGCCGCATCGATCGTTCGGTGATCTCCCAAAGCCACCGCGCGAGCGATGCAATTCTCGAGCTCTCGCACATTCCCGGGCCAATCGTAACCTAGAAACGATTTCATCGCAGCGGAAGTGATCTGAATATTTTCTGCCGGCGCATAGCGATCGAGAAAACAGTGCACCAGTTGAGGAATGTCCGATCGCCGCTCGCGAAGGCTCGGCAAGTGAATCGTCACTACGTTCAGCCGAAAATAGAGATCTTTCCTGAAAGTTCCTCCACGGTATGAGGCTTCCAGGTCGCGATTCGTCGCAGCAATCACCCGAACGGAGACAGATACTTTCGAGTTGCTGCCGACGGGGCGCAATTCCTTCTCCTGAAGGACACGTAGCAGCTTTGCTTGCATCTCCAACGGAAGTTCACCGATTTCGTCCAGGAAAATAGAGCCGCCGTTCGCGGACTGAAAAAGTCCCGGTTTTGTCCTCAACGCTCCGGTAAACGCGCCTTTTTCATGCCCGAAAAGCTCGCTTTCCATCAGCGTGGGAACGAGCGCGCCGCAATCCACCGCGATAAACGGCATTTCGGCAAGCGGTCCGCGAAAATGGATGGCCCGCGCAACGAGTTCCTTCCCCGTACCGCTCTCTCCGGTGATCAGCACAGGAGTTCGTCCATCCTTCAATCGCGAAACCATTCGCATCACATCTTGAATCTTTGTCGATGAGCCGATGATCCCAGCGAGGCTTGCTTCCGTTTCCACGCGTTCGCGCAAAAACTGATTTTCCGTCACGAGCCGTACTTTTTCCGCCATGCGCTGCAAAAGTTGCCGCAGCTTCTCCACTCGAAACGGCTTCTCAATATAGTCGTACGCGCCATGCCGCATCGCATCGACGGCCGACTCAATCGAGCCGTGCCCCGTCATGATCGCGACCTCGGATCGCGGCAACAATTCCTTAGCCTTCCGCAGTAGATCGGTGCCGCAGAGATTCGGCAGCTTCAGATCCGTCAATATAATGTCTGCAGGCGCCGTTTCGATCTGCTCAAGCGCGGCCTCTGCCGATTCTGCCTCCGAGCAAACGAATCCCATCCCTTGGCCCACCGTAGTGCAGAGCCGGCGGATGCTCTGCTCATCATCCACAATGAGCAATTGAAGTTTTCTGTCGTCGTTCATTTAAGGGTTTTTTCCTGTGTCCAGACGTAGGCCATCCGACTGGCACGCGACGAAAATCCGATCTGGCGGCAGGATGCCCGGAAATGCTCAACGATGCGTTCGAACGCCATACCGAGGCGCGAGGAAAAGCTTCGCAAGTGTGTCAGTGCACGCATGGAGGTTGGGGGGCAGCGCGCGCTTCGCCTAACCTCCTGACGGTACTTCGAATTCTCAAATTGAGTCAACGCACCAGCGCGGCACAGGTGCCGAATGTGACACTCGCCTGAGTGTCGCACCGTGAGACTCGACCGGCGATCGCCAACGCCGTTGAGACGCGAAGATGGGCTCCGAAGGCCGTCCGCGATTCTACGTACTCCTTTCTAAGTCGCACCGTATAAGCCAGATACAGGATAACTGCGCGGAAACGTTTCGCTGGCGAGAGGCGGCCCATCCGTGGCACTTCCGTTGCAATTTCCAAGTTCGGATATCTATGCGGGGAGGCCCCTTTTCGATGAACCGAAAGCTGAAGTTGATGGGTTGGACGATTGCTCTTCTCTTGGGTGGGGCGTGCGCGGCTCCTTACGTGGCACGGGCGCAAAACGTATCTGCTGATACGACTGGTCGCAAAGTGCGCTCAAAGGTGGTCCCGGCGTATCCGGACATCGCACGCTCGGCGCATATCACGGGCAAGGTGAAAATCGAAGCCACGATCGCGCCAGACGGTCACGTCGAATCGACGAAAGTTGTCGGCGGCAGCCCGGTCCTGGTGAATGCCGCAACTGAGGCGTTGCAAAGGTGGCGTTTCGAGGCTGCTCCCTCGGAAACGAGCGAGATCATCGAATTCGAATTTAACGGCGACAACTGATGCATCTGTTTCCCCTGCGCGATGCACTTCATCGTCGCTGAGCGGGGCCACAGACTCGCCTCACATCTTCTCAGACGGGCGAAGGGCAGAGGAGTCTCATCATGACGATCGGCAGGAGGCTGTACCAGGGGTTCGGCGCCATATTGGGGATCATGGCGATTCTGCTCCTCTTCAATATTTTCACCGTTATTCGCCAATACAGCACGCGCTCGGCAGCGAATTCCGCTACCACCGAGGTGAAAGCCATTGACGAGGTTCGTTATCAGGTGATGCAGAACCGCCTGTCGCTCGGAAGCTACTTATTGAGTGGCGATACTCGCGATGAAGATAAAACCAACAAAGGTGTCAATGATGTGCAGCAGTTGCTGAAGGATGCCGAAGCGAAAGCCAAAGACGCGGACAGCAGCCTGCAAAGCACGCTCAGCCAGGTCGAAGACAATGAGAACGGCTGGGCTGACAATTTCGCCAAGCCGATGATCGCCAAGCGCCACCAGGTTGACGCCGGCAATACCACCGTTTCCGATCTCCAGGTCTATTACCTTCAGCACGATCCCTATTCGTGGACCAACAAATCCGCCAGCCTGCTCGATACAGCCACGCAGGCGGTTGAGAAAGACCAGGCGGACACGAGCGATTCCTCCACCTCCGCGACCACATGGAATGCGGTCGTAACGATCTCCGGAACGATACTTGCCGCTCTGATCGGAGGGTTCATTGCTTTCCGCACGGCAAAGTCGATCACGGAGCCGCTGAAGCATCTCATTGAAGTTGCGCATCGCATCGGCGAAAGCGGCGATCTGGATCAGTCCATCGATATTCGGCGCGACGACGAAGTCGGAATACTCGCTCAGAATTTCAATAAGATGATCGTTCATTTGCGCGAAATGGCCACCGTTTCTTCCGCCATTGCCGGAGGGCAACTCTCCGTCGCCGTAAAACCGCGTTCTCATCGTGACACGATGGCTCGCGCCTTCGCTCAAATGACGCAAGGCCTCCGTGATCTCGTTCGCCAGGTTCGCGACAGCGCATCGCAAGTCGCGAGCGGAGCGAGCCAAATGGCCGGTGCATCGGATGAATCCGCTAAGGTGAGCGTGCAGGCCGCATCTGCCATTGACGAAGTCACTTCCACAATGCACGAAATGAGCGTCAATGTGCAGAACGTCGTCAAGAACACGCAGATTCAGGCCTCCAGCGTTTCCGAGACGTCTGCATCGATCGATCAGATGGTCGCGTCGATCCAGCGCGTTGCGGACACGGCCAAAATGCTCGTCGAAATTTCACACCGTTCGCGCGAAGAGGCGCAAACAGGCCGCGTCACCATGGACAAAGCCACGCAAGGCCTCAACCGTACGAGCAAGGCGATCCAATCCTCGGCCAATATTATTGACGTGCTCGGCCGCCGCGCCAATGACATTGGCAAGATCATCGAAGTGATCGACGATCTCGCCGAGCAGACAAACCTTCTCGCGCTCAACGCCGCCATTGAAGCCGCGCGTGCAGGCGAACACGGCCTCGGTTTCGCTGTCGTGGCTGAAGAAGTTCGTAAGCTTGCTGAGAAGTCCACCCAATCCACGAAAGAAATCTCCGAGCTGATCCAAGGTATTCAAACCGAGGCGCGTGAAGCCGTGCAGAACATGGAAAAGAGCACGTCGATGGTTGAAGAAGGGCTGGTGCTCAACAAAGAACTCGGCGTGGCCCTTGAAAAAATCTCGGACGTGGTTTCCGAAGTCTACAAGTTCTCGCAGGAAATCGGCGCCGCAACGATGGAGCAGTCTACCGGCTCGTCTCAAATCGCGAAAGCCACTAGCCGCCTGACGGAAATCACGCAGGAGATCAATTCCTCCGTCGAAGAGCAGGCTTCGGGAGCGCAGGCTGTCGTTCGAGCCATGGAGCGCATGCGCGAACTCGTGCAGCAATCCACATCGAGCTCCACCGAACTTGCCGCTGCCGCAGATCAAATGTCCAAACTCTCTCACGCGCTGCTTACTTCGATGGACCGCTTCGCGATTGACGCGGCCCGGCCCGAACCTCGTCGCTCGCCCGCTCGCGCGGCCGGTTTCGGCGAAGAGGAAGGCGAACCGGAGTACGTCGAAAGCACAGTTTCCTAAAGGCCGGGGAACCCATGGACAAAGACCTCCAGCTCGTCGGCTTTCGCATCGGACGGGAGACTTTTGGGCTGCCGATCTCGATCGTGCGCGAAATCATTCGCGTCCCGGAAATCACCGCCGTTCCCGATGCGCCCGACTACGTCGAGGGCGTAATCAATCTTCGCGGCCGGATCATTCCCGTGGTTGATCTGAGGAAGCGCTTCGGAGAAACGCTGCTCCAGCCGGATAAGAAGAATCGCGTCGTTGTCGTCGAGCTTGAGCGCCGCGCCATCGGATTGATCGTCAATTCAGCTTCCGAAGTCTTGCGCATTCCGCCCTCCGAAATTGAGCATCCGAGTGACGTATTTCCCGAGGGCGAACTCAACTTTATCACCGGTGTGGGCAAGCTGAACGGCCGCCTTGTGATCCTGCTCGACCTGAACCGGATGCTGCAGCGCGGCGAGTTAAGCCGTTTGGAAGAAGCCGCAAAGACTGTTACGAGCGTTTCGCGCGGCGAGCTCGCCCATAAGTAGCGGTCGCATTCGCAAAAGCTTCGAGGAAAAATGTCCACACTTACCGCGCAGATTTCGCTTACCGATGCCGAACTGAAGCTGCTGCAAACGCTCGTCTATCAAGAGTGTGGCATGTACTTCGACGAGCGCCGCACGCATTTTCTGCGTGATCGCCTTCAACGCCGCCTTAAAGCCTGCAATGTCGATTCCTTTTATAACTACTATCGCTTGCTCACCAGCCGCGAAGGCAAACAAGAACTCTCCGCTCTTCTCGAGAATCTCACGGTTAATGAAACGAGTTTCTTCCGCATCAAGCCGCAACTGGAGCTATTTCAAAAAACGATTCTCGAAGACCTCTTGCGCCGCAAGCAGGAGCGCCGCGATTGGTCGCTACGCATCTGGAGCGCGGGCTGCTCGACGGGTCAGGAGCCCTATACGTTGGCGGTCCTCGTCTGCGATGCCCTTGCTTATTATTATTTGCGCAATCCGTTGCCGTTCGAAATGCCCACTCCCAAGCCGCTCATTCCGCCGCCGTGGAAAGTGGAAATCCTCGCTTCGGACATAAATTATTCCGCCTTGCTCGCTGCGCAGCAGGGCGTTTACGCCGAAACGCAAATGGAAGCTGTCGATTACACCTGCCGGCTTCGCTATTTCGATAAGGTCGGCGACAAATACGCCGTGAAGGCCTCACTCAAGAGTTTGGTTCAATTTGACTTCCACAATCTCAAGGCCGAATTCCTCCCGCAGCGCAATGACATGATTTTTTGCCGCAACGTGATGATCTATTTCGATGAAGCTGAACAGAAGCGCCTGATCGAAAAGTTTCATCATTGCCTGAATGCAGACGGCTATCTGTTCGTCGGCCATGCGGAAAGCCTGTTTGGCCTCAGCAACAAATTTCACATGATTCATCAGAACAACGCGACCGTTTACCAGCGGATCGAGGGGGCGCGGTGAGTTTTTTCTCTGACGAACACGCCGCCGAACTCCGCGAGCTCTTCTTCGAGAGCGCTGAGGAGCTTCTTCAGGGCATGAACGAAGCCGGTCTCGCGCTTGAGGAGCGCCCTGCTGAACCTGAGGAGTTGCGTCGCGTCCGCCGCGCTGTGCACACGCTCAAAGGGGACTCGGCCGCATGCGGTTTCCGGGAGCTGAGCGAACTTGCGCACGGCCTCGAAGAAGTCCTGACGCCCGAAGTAGCCCGAGAACGCGGAGCGACAATCGCCGAAGTAGTGTTAATGGCCGCCGATACGTTCCACGAAATGCTCGCAGCTTATCGCAATCACTTGCAGCCGCCCTCAGGCAAAGCACTCCGCGAGTACATCGGCAAGCTTCTCTTCAAACCGGAGTCTTCCGTCGAGCCTGCCACTTCGACGCATGAAGCCACCTTTGCATGGACTGAATACGAACGCCTTCTCATTGCGGATGCCATCAGCCGCGAAGCGGCAGTATTTAATTTGGCGCTGCATCTCGATTCCCAAGCCGCCGTGGCTGCTTCGGTGGAGTTGGTGCGTAAAGCGCTCGCCGGCGCCGGCAAGATTCTCGCCTTCAGGCCGGATGCTCAGCCGCTTCCGAAAAATCTCTTGCTGATCGAAGCTGCACTTGAAACGTCCCAGACTGCCGATTGGATCAAATCGCATTGCCGCGTACCCGTCATCGTCGAATCCATTGACTTGTATTCGGCGGCTGCGGACGATTCTGTTCCGCCCCGCGATGCTCTAGACGTTCTCTTGGAATCCGAGGCTACGGCAGTCGCCGCGAGCGTCGGAACAGTTGCACCGAACGAGGTCTCATCGCATCAATTGCCCGCCAATTCGTTGCGTGCGGTCGAGAACACGTTGAGAGTGGAGGCAGGCCGCATCGACGCGGTCCTTAACCTCGTAGGCGAGTTGATCATCGGCAAGTCGATGCTCCAGCGCGCCATCACTGAATTCAACCGGGCTCACGAAAAAGACCCGCTGCATTCGAAATTTTCAGATGCGCTTTCTTTTCAATCCCGCGTCCTCGGCGAACTTCAGAAATCCGTGATGAAAATCCGGATGGTTCCCGTCGATCAGCTATTTCGTCGCTTCCCGCGTGTTGTCCGTGACGTCGCAAGAATGCGCAACAAAGACATTACGCTTGAGATCGCTGGACAGAACACAGATCTCGATAAGGGAATCTTGGATTCGCTCGCCGATCCAATCTCGCATCTGGTTCGTAATGCGGCCGATCACGGCATCGAAACGCCTGCGGAACGCAATGCCGCCGGCAAGCCGCCGCAAGGCGTGATCCGTCTCGACGCGTTTCATGACGGCGATCAGGTGGTCATTGAAATTTCCGATGACGGGCGAGGCTTGGATAGCCAGAAAATTGTGCGCCGCGCCATTGAATGCTCGCTAATCACGCCCGAGGAATCGGAGCGCCTCAACGAAGCCGAAATTCTGCAGCTGATCTTCACTCCGGGCCTCAGCACAGCCGACGAAGTGACGGAAATCTCGGGCCGCGGCGTCGGCATGGACGTTGTGAAATCGACCGTCGAGAGCCTAAAAGGCAATATTCAGATCCGCTCCGAGGCCGGGAAGGGAACCACATTCCGCCTGCTTGTTCCGCTTACGCTCGCCAGCATCCAGGCGCTTCTCTTCCGGATCCACAACCGTCTATATGCAGTACCGCTTGCATCTGTCGTCGAAATCACCCGCATTACCGAAGACGAAATTCATCGTGTGGATGGCCACGAAGTTTTCCGCTTGCGCGAGCAAGTCCTCACGCTCGCCCGGCTCGATGAACTCAACGGCCAGCCGAATAGTCAGCGCGCCCGCCGCGCCTTTGTTGTCGTGATTGACGCCGGCACAAGAAGATTTGGTCTTGCGGTCGATAGCCTTGTCGGGGAAGAAGAGCTCGTTATCAAGGCGCTCGAAGATGAACTGCTTGCCTCGCCTCTTGTTAGCGGAGCTTCGATTCTCGGCGATGGCACGGTCATCCTCATTCTTAACGTCCCCGTGGTTGTATCGCGGCTCGCCCGTATTCCTGCTGTGGGAGCGATCGCATGAAGCCCAATATCCGCGTACTTGTGGTGGACGATTCGGCGCTGATGCGAAAATTGATTCCCGAAGCTTTGCTTCAGGATACTTCCATCGAAGTGGTCGGCACGGCGATGGATGGCGCGATGGGACTGAAAAAACTCGAGGAGCTGAAGCCGGACGTCGTCACGCTCGATTTGGATATGCCACGCATGGATGGAATGGAAATGCTGCGCCAGATCACCCGCAAGCACCACGTTCCCGTAATTGTTGTCAGTGCCCATACCGACGAAGGCGCGTCTCTCACGCTCAAAGCGCTTGGGCTCGGCGCTTTCGATTTTGTCACCAAGCCGCAGGATGCGGCCCTAGGCCACATCCGCCAGATAGGCTCTGAGCTATCCGCAAAAATCAAGGCAGCCGCGGCGGCGGGCGCGCCCAAAATGATTTTCACCGTACCCACGCTCAAGCAAAAGCAGCCGCCAAAATTCTCGATCCAGCCTCGCTGGCCGTCGCGAATTGTAGCCATCGGCGTTTCGACCGGTGGTCCTCAAGCGCTTCAATATCTCTTTTCGCAAATCCCTGCCGATTTTCCCGGCTGCATCGTTGTCGTTCAGCACATGCCCGAGGGTTTCACCCAGATGTTCGCGCAACGCCTGGACGAATCATGCGCCCTCGAAGTCAAAGAGGCCCAATCGGGTGATCTTCTGATGGCTGGCCGTGCGCTCATCTGCCCGGGTGACCGTCATATGAAGGTCCGTCGCATGGATCACGGTGACATCGCTGTTCTCGTCGACCAACCGCGCGTAAATGGCCATCGCCCTTCCGTCGACGTGTTGTTCCAGTCCGTCGCACATGAGTTCGGTCGCAAGGCCCTCGGCATCTTGATGACAGGCATGGGAGAAGATGGCGCAGCTGGGCTAGGCGCAATCCGCGACGCCGGCGGATTCACCATCGCGCAGAATCCTGAAACCTGCGTTGTAGACAGCATGCCGCGCGCCGCCATCCAACAAGGTTTTGCGCATCGCGTGGTTTCTCTTTCCGCGATGGCGGAAGCGATCACCTCTAAGTGCCAGCCTGACGCTTCACCTGACCCGCCGGCGGGTACTCACGATTCAAATGTCGAAGAAAGTGTTTCGCGAAGGAGGTCGTCATGAAACAGTTCGAGCCCTTGACTCGAAAATCCGACGCTCAGCCCGTCCGTTATCTGGTCGTCGATGACTCCGTGTTCGCTCGCAAGAGCCTCGCAAGGTTGATCGAATCGTTCGGCGGCGTGCTGGTCGGCGAAGCCGGCGACGGTCTCTCCGCCATCGCTGAATATGCGCGCACCAAGCCCGATCTCGTCCTGATGGATATCACCATGCCGCAAATGGAAGGCATCGAAGCGGTCGAGCGCATCGTCCAGGAACATCCCGAAGCTCGCATCGTCATGGTCTCGTCAGTCGGCTATCAGGACAACATTCTCGCCGCTTTGCAAAAGGGCGCGCGCCACTTCGTTCAAAAGCCGGTCAAGCCGGACGCCCTTTACGAGATCATCCGCTATGTCTTGAATGATGACGGTGTCACCGCGCCCGCAGCCGCAGGAGAAAGCTCCCGATGAGAATGGATCTAATTCAGCCGTTTATTGGCTCGCTTGATACCGTTCTTGCCGAGATGATGAAGGCGCCCGCGAATATTGCGGACATGACGATGGAAGAGAATGGCTATCGCCGCAAGGGAACGGCGGCCGTTGTCGCATTTAGCGGCCAGATCGAAGGCCGCATCATTCTCGATATGGATCCGGCTGCGGCTGCATATGTAGCAGGTCAACTCGCCGGCACGGAAGTCGATCCTGCCGAGCCGATGGTCTCGGAGGCGGTCTGCGAACTCGCCAACATGGTGATCGGCAACGCTGTCACGCAGCTAAACGACCGCGGCTTTCAATTCAAAGTCCTGCCGCCCTCGATCCTCAATGAAGAGCAGTGCGCGAAGGCAGGCCACGATTCCGAAGCGACGATCTTGTGCTTTGAGACTTCACACGGTGTGGTTTATCTCAACATCGCGATGCACTATCTCGCTCGTCGCAGCCAGGACCACACGCCCGTTGCCGTTTCCTGATAGAGAGGGAACCTTCAGCTCGCGCCGCCGCTCACTGTCGCCGCTGATACTCCGTACCGTGCCGGAATAGTCCTGCCTTAGCAATCTCTTCCGAATAAACGATTCTTGCCGGAAGGAAAATATTCCCCGAATCCGGCGAATAGGGAACAGCCACTTCCACCTCCGCATTAGTCTCGTATTTTCGCTTGCTGCGAAAGCAGATGCCCACAGGTGAGATATCTTCGCAGACGGCCAGTTCGTCATCTGCGCCACTCTGCCTTACGCACGCGGTCAACCGCGTCTTTAGACGAATTCGCTTTCGTTGCCGCTTTTCTTGCCCGTCGGCAGGCTCGTCTTGCGCATCGGCATCGCGCCGGCTCTTGGAGCGGCCTATCTTCTTTGGGTCTTCATGCGGCGCCTGCACCCAAATGCTTGGCACTCCGCAAGTCTTGCAGTGCCGCGCAATCCCGCGGTTCGACTCAAATGCCCGCAATTCCATCTCATTCAGGTACACAACCTCACGCCGCCTGCAGTTGCTGCACTCCAGCAGCATCCGCGCCACGGCTTCGCGAGATTCGGCGGTCGGCGGGAACTCCACGCCCCAGAGATCCACACCCTCGTCCGCTATCTCGATTCCATAGACAAACTCATCCTTCTGTTTGCCGAATTGTCCCACGATGCGTCCGTGGGCCTGCCTTTGGGTTTCATTAGGCGCGCGTCGTTGAATTAGGATCTGTTGGTCTGGCGCAACGTCTCGCGCGAGAAGAATCACCGCGCCGTGCCGGTTGATCAGCATCGTGCTTGACGTTTCGGAGAATTCCTTACCCTCGATATCTGTTCCTGTAATAGTCAACAGCAGCCTGATCGAGACGCGGTCGCTGCGTCGCGGCGCTTCGGCTTCCATAGTTCACCTTTCACAGTTTGCAGAAAGGAGGCTTTTCAGGGGATCGGAGCTTCAACTCCGACATAAACGTCCATTTACAGTGGGCTTTAGCCCCTGAGGTACGCCTCTTACATTTTTTTTTCAAACTGCTTCAACCGGGAGCAGACCCGTCAAGATAACACACAGTACCCAATTCTTGCGGCTCCTGCGCGAAACCAATTGCCCGTCGTTTGCGTCTGGCAAGTAGGCTATGATGTCTCCCAATTAACTGTGCTTCCAAATAACGAGGAAAAAGGATAGGAATGAGCTCTAATCGGATCCAGCCCGCATCGAAGCTTTTTACTCTGATTTTTGCGCTGATATTATTCGCTGCCGCTGCCATCGTCACGCGGGCACAGAGCCGCTCAATTGCAGGATCGGTTCACGACTCCAGTGGCGCCGCCATTGCTGGCGCGCAAGTCGAGCTTCGGACCGGCTCATCTACTTCCACCGTTACCACCGATTCCAGCGGTAATTTCTCATTTCCCGCGATTGCGGCTACGGAAGGCAAGCTGACCGTCACCGCCGAAGGCATGGAACCTCTCACGCAATCGTGGACGACCTCCTCGCAGCAGTCGCTGGATTTCGTGATGGTTCCGGGAACGCTTCTTCAGCAGGTAGTCGTCACTGCCGCCCGCACGCAGACACGCCTTGGCGACACGTCAACTGGCATGATTGAGCTTTCACATCAGGAGTTGGAGGCCACACCGAACTTTACACTCGATGATTCGCTCCGCCAGATACCCGGCTTCAGCCTCTTCCGCCGCTCGAGCAGCCGCACTGCAAACCCAACCACGGAAGGCGTCTCGCTCCGCGGCACCGGAGCCAGTGGCGCCAGCCGCGTGCTTGTCCTCGACGACGGCATTCCCCTCAACGATCCCTTTGGCGGCTGGATCTTTTGGGACCGCGTCCCGTCGGAAGCCGTTGCCAGCGTCGAAGTCGATCAGGAAGGCGCCTCCAGTTTGTACGGCAGCAATGCGCTTGGCGGCGTCGTTCAGGTTCTTTCACGCCAGCCCCAGCCCGCAGGCGCTTCCGTCGAGCTTGCCTATGGCAACCAGAACTCCCCCGATCTTTCCGCTTGGGCCGGCGGTTCCTATAAGGGCTGGTACGCGACAGGCGATACACAACTCTTTCACACGGACGGGTATTACCTCGTCCCGGAAGCTTTCCGCGGTGCGGTCGATACAAAAGCGAATTCCGAATATGCTGACACGGACCTGACGATTGGCCGCAAGCTGGGCCAAAATAGCCGCCTCTTCGCTAGCGGCTCGTATCTCAATGAATCTCGCAACAACGGCACACAGTTACAGGTGAATAGCACCTCGCTTGGTCAGGGTGCGTTGGGCGCAGACCTCGACCTCGGTCGCGCCGGCAGTCTGACGTTGCGTTTTTACGGCGTATTTGAACACTATTATCAGACATTTTCGTCCGTCACCGGAAATCAGAACAGCGAAACACTGTCTGACGCCCAAACCGTACCTTCGCAGGGAATCGGCGGCTCTGTGGTCTGGTCCCGTCCACTTGGCCAGCGGCAAACTTTGGTTGCTGGCTATGACGAACACGAAGAAATTGGCCACAGTAACGAAATCATCGGTACTGCTGCGAACCCTTTTGCAATCCAGAAGGCTGGCGGCCATCAGCGGACGTCTGGCTTTTTCGGTGAGGATTTGATTCAACTCGCGCCCAGCTGGACGCTCGGCCTAAGCGGTCGTTTTGACGCTTGGCGCAATTTCGCCGCATTCAATACCCGTACCACGCTGTCTACGGGAGCAGTCGCGACCACTCTGCCTGCCAACACTTCGTACAACGTGTTCAACCCGCGCGCCACTTTAGTGCACCAGATGAGTGACCATGTCTCCTGGTCGGGCTCCGTGTATCGTGCTTTTCGCGCCCCCACGCTGAATGAGTTGTATCGCCAATTTCGCGTCGGCGCCACCACCACGCTCGCGAATCCGGACTTGCGGGCCGAGCGCCTTACGGGTGGTGAGACGGGCATAGCCGTCACCGGATTCGAGCGCCGCCTCGTCGTTCGCGGCACCTTCTTCTACAATCAAATGATCAATTCCGTTGCCAACGTGCCTTGCCCGAATCCGCCCTTCCCCGGTTCGCCGTGCCCGGCAAATCCACCGGCCAATACGCAGATTCGCGCGAATTTGGGGCGCGTTAGTGCGCCCGGATTCGAAATCGACGCAACCGCTCGCCTGAACAGCCACTTCGATTTTTCCACGGGCTATCAGTACGTGAACGCAAAAGTCTCCAGCGCGCCTCTCGAGCCCACGCTCCTTGGTACCGATGTCCAGGAAGTGCCTCACAACGCGCTCACCTTCGAAGCGCATTACAGCAATCCGCACTGGGTTGACTTCAGCTTCGACGGACGGTTCCTCGGTCAGCAACTCGACACCACGGGTTCTGCCTTGGGCAGCGTCTTCATCGCGGATGCGATGGCCTCTCACGCTGTCGGCGATGGCTTTTCCGTCTTTGCCGCGGTCGAGAATCTCTTCAACGCGCAGTACTACACCGCGGCGCCCACCTTTTCTGGCTCTGCGATAGTCTCGCCTCCTCAAACTGGGCTTCCGATCACAGCGCGCTTCGGATTCCGCTTCAACTTTCCAAAGCGTTAGCTGCATAGATGGGGCCGAGGTCGTAAGGCGGTCGAGGCCCCGGCCGCGTAAAACAGACAGCTTTCCTCATCAAGTCGTCCTCGTTGGACGATTGGACACGTCACCCGCCCATATTCGCACCGTGTCGCTATAGTTCTAGTACTATGTCGTTACCCTCTTTGGGCAGGAGGCTCTGGTGAAACGACTCCGTTTTCTCGTCTCGCTCGTTACCGAAGACAATGACTATCAACGTGAACAAGCCGCCGCAGCCCAGGAAGCTGCGCATCGCTTAGGCGCCGATGTCAGCATCTTGTATGCAGAAAGCGACCCGATTACGCAGAGTCAGCAGCTTCTCAGCGTCATTCAGGGCCCGTCCGAAGCTCGTCCGGACGGCATCGCTTTAGACCCGGCAAGCGGCACATCTCTACCTCACGTTGCCCGCGCCGCCGTTTCCGCAGGGATAGCTTGGGTTGTGATGAACCGCGAAGCCTCCTATCTGCAGGAGTTGCGCGCCCGCGCGTCGGTACCCGTTTTTTCCGTCACCTCGGACCATCTGGAATCTGGGCGAATTCAGGCGCAGCAGGTCGCGGCGCTTTTGCCCAGAGGCGGCAATGTTGTTTACTTGCAAGGCCCTTCGGACTATCCAGCGGCAAGCCTGCGCACACAGGGAATGCAGCAGCGAAAGCCGTCCAACGTCAATCTGATCCTTCTTCGCGGAAAATGGACCGAGGAAAGCGGCTATAAGAGCGTCGCCTCATGGGCGCGCCTTTCCACATCGCAAAAACTCTCGGTGGACATGTTCTGCGCGCAGAATGACTCGATGGCTATGGGCGCGCGAAAGGCAATTCAGGAAGTCGCTGATCCCGCGTTGCGCGAAAAGTGGCTTGCTTTGCCCTTCACCGGTGTCGACGGACTTCCTAAGACTGGCCAGGCGTTCGTGCGAAGCGGTTTGCTCGCGGCCTCGATCGTCGTTGCCCCCAATACGCACCTTGCCATCGAACTTCTCACCGAGGCACTCCGGAAGGGAACAAATCCTCCGGCTCTCTCTCTCACGACTCCCGCCTCTTACCCCAAAATCGAGGAGCTCGCCTCCGCGAAATCCGCATTCCGTTCGACAAAAGAACACGTGCTTGTTCACTGAGCCTAAGCATTATTCGTTAAATTAGCTGCCAGTCATCTTTGTATACAAACCGCCTTTCCAGTTGCGGCCTGCCGCAGAATCGCGTACAGCTTTAGGGAACACGTAGCGGCCGGCCCGCTGTTTGGTCGGGCGCTTTTGACCAAGCGACTCTATCAAACGATGCCCTACCGCCCCAGAGAATTGGTAATCCGCGCTCGCGAAGCGGCGATTTTGCTGCTGCGCACCATCGACCGCAACGAAACCGTGCAGCGCTTCCTTGATATGTACGCGGCGCAATACCGTCGCCCCGGTCGCGCCGATCAACCTTGGCATTATCGCGAGCAATTAGAGACGATCCGCCGCGAGGCAATTCTCGCGATGGTGTTGCGCATTGAGGGTGCGTTGCCCAAGCGGCTGAATGTACACGTCACCGTGCGCGGAGCGCGTCCGTTGAAAAACTCCGCGAAGGGGAAGAAGGGCAAGAAAGCCGCCAAAGCAAAAAAGCCGAGCCGCACAGGCCTCGACCTTGCCATTCCGTTGCTCGATCTGTTCCGCGAAGAGTTTTTCGTGGCGCTCGGTCAGGCGATGGAATGGGACGACGATGACGCCCACGAATTTTGGCGCGATCTCGAGCTATACGAGACGCTTTCCGCCGCTGCCGCAAAAAAACCTGCTTCGCGAAAGCCCGTCCTGCGCGGACTACCTCCCGCAGCCTCCGGCCCTTTCGTGGATCGCGTCGGCTTCCTCCTCGACCCTTCCTTAATGGACCAGGCCCGCCGCGAAGCCGCAAAATTCCTCGCCGAAATCAACGTCATCGCCGACCAAGTCCTGCGCAAAGCCTTCGCTGCCAGACCCGATTAGGTCTGATTGAAACGCCAGACCGTCAACGACACTCAGTGGCTTTCTCTATCGTGCTTTTGCCGTGTAAGGCAGCTCATGTCGTGCGCGGTTTGTGCGCACGACATGAGGGCTTTCCCAGCGGTTCAGCCAACGGCCTAAGTCCATCAGAACACCGCGCGCCGCATTCCTCGCAAATAAATCGCCAGCCCAACCAATCCCACCATCGCGCGCCAGACCCGCCAGCAAAGCAACGCCTCTGCTCCGCCTCTCAACCCCGCAATCCCGAACAGTGCACTGAAAGCCGCTTCGCCCACGCCCAGCCCGCCCGGTGTAAGCGGCAAGCTGTTTGCCACATCTCCCATCGGGACCACCAGGCACAATTTGAGTGACACGCTGCCGGGGCTGAGCAGGAAAATCGCCAATGCCGTCGCGGCAATCAACGTCAGATTCGAAGCAAGGGACGCCGCCAGTGCAGCCAGTAAAACCCGCCAGCGTCCACGATACGCAGCAATGCTTGCCACCACCCTCTTCGGCAACTGACGCACGGGCAGCACGCGCGAAACCCACTTCGCCGCACGCATCATCGAAGCCTCGCTCAAAAGACATAGCAGGAAAACCGCCAACATCGCCGCGGCAAGGGCGGCAGTGATCGCCAGCAACACCCGCAATGCCGGCACGCTGCGAATCAACGGCACAAACAGCGGCGCAAAAAGCAGCGGCAGCAGCAAGATCGAAAACAGTCCCACAGTGCGATCAAAAGCGATGGTCGTCACAATCTCAGCGCGCCGCCCTTTGTTTTCCTTTGCCGCATAAAACAGCTTTGCAAGATCGCCTCCGGCAGCGCCCGGAAGAAACGTCGCGAAAAACGAACTAACCAGCGTCAGATCGAGCGACCGCAGCAGCGGCAGACGCAAGCCTTGTGGCTGAAAGAGCCAGCACAGCCGCACTGACATAAAAAATATATCGAGGAAAACGAGCGCAAGCGCCACCAGCGTAATTGGCCACGCCGTGAAGAGCTTTGTCAGCTCGCCGAATTGAATGAGCCGCGACTTCGCCAGGTAAACAAGCAGCGCAATTCCGACCGCCAGGCGAATGGTTGCCCATACGGCTGCACCCACGCTTTTCGGCCGCACCGCGCCGGCCGCATCGGGCTGGTGGGGTTCGTTTAATTCAGTAGTGAAGGACATTCGACTCTGAATAACCTTTTACCGTCGGCGCAGGGCGCGCGCAAGCGTCGCGCGCTGGAGATTCCTCACCTGCGGCAAAATCCTATCCGTGCGGGCGTTGACACAAATTCGGCTGGGCGATAGAGTCAAAATCATATGGCAACAGAGGCAAACGCTATCACTGTGCAACAAGAAGGACGCGAAGTAGAATACACCTATCTCGCGTCGATCCCGGAATTGAAGAAGACGGGCCAGCTCACGCGCTGGGTGAAGGGTCACGATATTCTGCTCTATGAGTACGAAGGCGAGATCAAAGCGTTGAGCAACGTCTGCCGTCATTTCGGCGGACCTGTGGGCTATCACAAGCACGAAGACGGTGTTTTTACGTGCCTCTGGCACAACTGGCGCTACTCCTGCAAGGACGGCTCCTGCCTCACGCATCCCGGCCTACCGCTGCGCCAATATATTTTGAAGATCGTGAACGACAAAATTTATATCGATTTGCTTGGATGACATTGCCATGAAAAAGCGCGCCACTTTGCAGGCTCAGTTTTCGGCTGAGATGGATTGCCCGAAAGAAGTTGTGATGTGGAATTACTACGATCACGAGCACTTAGTCGGCACGCATTTCAAGCTCTATGATCGCGCCCGCGTCCTGGCCGAGCGCGACAATTGGTCGCTCGTCTACCGCAGCAAACGCATGCCGCTGCTCCCGTTTTACACCGGAGGCGTTGGCTTCCAATATATGGATGGCAATACGATGAAGAGCTTTCACATGGATTCCATTGGCTTCCTGCTCGAAATGGAAGCTCTCTTCACCGATCTTCCGGATGATCGCTGCTGCGTCACTGTTACCTATCGCATCAACGCGCACCGGTTTTTCAAACTCTTCGAGGGATTCTTCACAAAGCTCTTCCAGCGCTGGTTCTGGGCCACTTGGGAAGAAGACGCGCCCATGCGCCTGCGCCGCTGGAAAGTCCACAAGCTCGGCTTCAAGGATTTCAGCGGAATCGATTACATCAACAAAAAAAATCAGCGCCCGGAAAAAATCAGCTATGGTCCTTACGTGTTCGATCCGCCCGTCCGTAGTTCTTCGCCAATCAAAACGGTCAACGGCATCGCGCGGCCCTTCGATCACAGCACCGAGCTCGGCTATGCGGATCAGGACTTCGTCTTCGACCTCCCCATCGAAGAGCAAGCCGCTGACCAACAATCCAGCGAACAGCAGCCCGAACACCCCGTAGCACCCCGGTGAACCGCTCGCGGATTTCCCCTATTGAGCTCTCTGCTGATTGCCCGGCCCTCTGATGAATCCCCGCTTCCCGTTTGAAAATCCCGCAATCACGGCGGTTATCGCGCGCCTCCACGCTTCCGCCGCTGCGGACAAATGGAAAATCATTCCGCGCGTCCCGCGTTATTTCTGGGCAAAATTCACCGGCGGTCTTGCTGACAAGTCTGTCCAGCATCGCCTCTTTTCCGACCTTTACAGTGCAGTCACGCCCGAACGCGGCGCTGTCCTCTATCTCATCGCGCGCGCAATTCGCGCCCGCCGCATCGTCGAATTCGGCTCATCCTTCGGTATCTCGACGCTCTACCTCGCCGCCGCCGTGCGCGACAATTGTCCCGGCGAATCCGCGCCCGCCGCGCAAGTAATCGGCTCGGACATGGAAGCGCACAAAGTAGCGATCGCCAGAAAAAATATTCACGATGCCGAAGTGGCGGATATAGTCACAATCCTTCAAGGAGACGCGCTGCAAACATTGCAATCGGTCGAAGGCCCGATCGATCTCGCCTTCCTCGACGGCCGCAAGGATTTATATCTCCCCGTGCTGAAGCTTCTCGAACCCAAGCTGCGCCCCGGTGCCGTCATCCTCTCGGACAATATTGATTCATTTCGCAACCAGGTGGCTCCGTTCCTACACTACGTTCAATCGGGCACAAACGGCTACACCTCCGCGACCCTCGGCCTCTCAGACAGCATGGAATTTTCAATTTACCAACGGAATGAACAAAAAAAATCGTCACCCTGAGGGCCGCGAAGCGACCCGAAGGACCTCTCTTGTTTTCTTGTTTTGCAAGAAAAACGAATTGCGCGGCCCTTCAATTTCATCGATGCAGAAATTTGAATCGTCTAAATCTGAAGATGCGTTCCAAAAACCAAGGCTTGGTGGGAACAAGCGCGAAAGGGGTTTCTCCTCTACCTCCTATGCCTCCTTTACCTCCTCTACCCTCCTGAATTATCTTCCCGCCGCGCCCCGGCTACGCGAAGCCCGCGTAGGCGCCACGCCGTGCGCCACAATCTCCCGCACGGTGTAAACCGGTTTATCCTGGCTCTCGTAATAAGTCCGCGCCAGAAGCTCGCCGATCAGCCCAATCGAAATAAACTGAATGCCCGCCATCACCGCCGCCATTCCAAGGAGAATCAACGGCCCATGATTCGCCAGCAGTCCCTCATGCAAAAACGCCTTGCGCGCAAAAATCCATCCGCCGATTGCGCCTCCGCCCATCAGCGACACCAGTCCCATGAGCCCAAAAAATTGCAACGGCTTAGTCGAATAATCCAGCAGAAACTTTACGCTCATCAGATCGAGCAGCACGCGCACTGTGCGCGAAATCCCGTAATTTGACTTTCCGCTCTTTCGCGGAATATTCGTAATCGGCACTTCCGCCACCGAAGCTCCGGCCCAACTCGCCAGCGCCGGTATGAAACGGTGCAGCTCGCCATAAAGATGAATCTCAGACAGAATTTCGCGTCGATACGCCTTAAACGTGGTTCCAAAATCGTGCAGATCCACACGCGAGAGTTTCGCCATCATCCAATTCGCGATTCGGCTCGGCAAACGCCGGGCAAGCCAGTGATCCGTGCGCGAAACGCGCCACCCGCTCACGATGTCGTACCCCTCTTTAATTTTCTCGATAAATAGAGGTATCTCGGCAGGATCGTGTTGCAGGTCGCCATCCATCGAAATGATGATCTCGCCTTGCGAATGGTCGAAGCCGGCCTTCAGCGCAGCGGTCTGCCCAAAATTCCGCCGCAGCTTCACTACGGTTACGCGCCGATCGGCGCTGGCAATTTCAGAGAGCAGGCGAAACGTGCCGTCTTTGCTTGCGTCATCTACGAACACCATTTCAAAGGGTTCGCCTACCGTGTCCATCACTTCTGTGATCTTCACGTAGAGCTGCGCAACGCTTTCCTGCTCGTTAAATAGGGGTACAACGATGGAATACGCCGGACTGTGTTCGGTTTTCATCTACGGATAGCCGTCAGTATATCAGGGAATTTGTAAAATCCAGCTTGATCTACCCGAAATCCAATGCCAAGCCGCCTGCAAAGGATGCCGCGTTACAGCCAATACCGATTTGGCCACTCCCGCCTTGGCCGTGCTCCGAACCGTCTGCCAAAGCTGATATTCTCGCGGTATGTACGCTGTTTTCTATGTCTTGGTGCTGTTGCAGGTGGCCGCCGGCCTTTACTCTCTCTGGGACGGCTTCGAGTGGTATCGCATGGTCCAGCGTCGTCTCCATTCGCACGCTGGTTTTTACGCGCCCGTCACGGCGCTCATCTGCCCGTGCAAAGGCAACGAGCTAGGCCTCGAGGACAATCTCACCGCACTCACCAAGTTTGACTATCCCAATTACGAAATTTATTTTGTGCTCGCCACGAGCCTCGATCCTGCGCTGAGAGTAATCGAACGCGTCAAAGCCGCGAGCACTCGCCCCGTACACATCGTTATCGCTGGCCCGGGCGAAGGCTGCGGCGAAAAAGTTTACAATCTCCGCCGAGCCGTCGAGGCCCTTCCGCAACAATTCGAAGTGATGGTTTTCACCGATTCAGATGTACGCCTGCCGCACAGCTGGCTGAAAAAACTCGTGGCCCCATTGCAAGACGCGGGCACCGGTGCGACCACCGCTTACCGTTGGATCATTCCTAGCCGCCGCATCGGCGAAGGCGGCTTTGCCAGCGCGATGGCTTCCGCGTGGAACGCAGCAATCGCCACCATGCTCGGCCGTCCGCGCGACAATTTCTGCTGGGGCGGTGGCACTGCAATCCGCCGCGCAATGTTCAACGATGTGCACGGGCTCGAAGCCTGGGATGGCGCCCTCAGCGACGATTTCGCCCTCACCTCCGCGCTGGAGCAGAACGGCAAACCGATCGTCTTCTGCCCCGAATGCATGGCGCCTACTGTCCATCCCTGGACCGGCAAGGACCTGCTCGAATTCACCAATCGTCAGATTTCGATCACCCACGTCTACTCGTCAAAGCGTTGGACGCTCGGCGCCATCGCGCATCTCAGTTATTCGATCACGCTGATTTATGCGTTCATCACAGTGCTCGCCGCGATGATCTCAGGCGATCCATGGACCCAACTCGCCCTCATCGCGCTCGTCATTCCAATGCTTGCCGCGATCAAAGGCGCAATCCGCACAGTCGCGATCGGCGATGCGCTTCCAGAATGGAAATCCCAACTCAATCAATGGGGCTGGGTCTGGACGTTTCTCGCGCCCATCGTCTCATTCCTCTTCGCGTGGAATTTCCTCAGCTCGCTGCTCAGCAAGACCATCCGCTGGCGTGGCATCCGCTACGAAATGGTCTCCCCCACAATGACGCGCGTCCTCCGCCGCTAGTGGCACAGCCACTCTTGGCTGTGCAGGTTTCGTAGCGGCGACCGTTGCCCGTGTATTTCGCGGGCGCTTCTCGGTCGGCGCCTTTCCTTTTGCTTTGCTCTTCGTAGCGGCCGACTCGCTTTTTAGTCGGGCAGCCGTTGCTTTGATGTTGGTTTTACGCGGTCGCCCGCCGCAGGGGCAGTCGCTCACTTCCCAAACTCCCCGTGGTTATCGCGAAGCTCTTAACCCTTGTCTGCGTCGTACACCGTGGCGCTTTCCAGTAGTGGTATGATTTTGCTAAAGGAGCCGTCGCTTATGGCGAAGTCCCTCACAAAATTGAATGAAGGTTGGGACGCGCGAATCGTTCGCGATCCCAATATATGCGGCGGGGAAGCCACTTTTCGCGGAACGCGCGTTCTGTTGCGTATCGTCCTTGGCGGCTTAGCGGCTGGGGACTCACCCGAAGATATCCTGCAAGCCTTTCCAACATTGGTCCCGGATGACATAAAGGCCGCCATTATGTTCGCCGCTGCATCCGCCGCTGAAGATCTGCCTCTTGTCACGCATCGCGAATCCTGAATAATGCGGATCAAACTCGATGAAAATCTTCCTGTTGCGCTGTCAAGCCGCATGCGGGAGTTGGGTCACGAGGCCGACACAGTTGCGGAGGAGGGCTTGGCTGGCTCGGACGACGAAACATTGTGGCGCGCTGCGCAAGCTGACGAGCGTTTCTTCGTTACGCAGGATTTAGGCTTTTCGGATGCACGAAGGTATCCGGCGGGAAGTCACTTTGGCATTTTAGTACTCCGGCTTGGCGATCTGAGGATGATCGAAATCGTCGAACGCGTCACGGAACTTTTCCAAACTGAGTCCGTGCAGCAGTGGGCGCGGTGTTGCGTCGTTGCGACTCAATCGAAAGTTCGCGTCACCAGGCCGCAGTAGCGTAAGCGTTCCCTGGCACCGTTGTGGCACAGCCACTCCTGGCTGTGCAGGTTTCGCAACGGCGGCGTTGCCCGCGCACTAATGCGGGCGCTACTCGGTCGGCGCCTTTCCTTTTGCTTTGCTCTTCGTAGCGGCCGACTCGCTTTTTAGTCGGGCAGCCGGTGCTTTGTTTAGGGGGTCGGAGCTTCAGCTCCGACATAAACTGCGGCGCGAAGCGCCAACCTCTGCGCTGTATCACCCGCAGCAAGTATTCGCTTCGTCGTAATACACATGCACCTGTTGCGTTCGGCCTGTTTCCGCGCCCGTCGGAAAGCGCGCTATCATTAATCCTTACCAATGAACCCCGCCGAACGCGACCGCTATTCCCGCCAAATCCTATTCGGCGGCATCGGCGAACAAGGGCAGGAACGCATCTTCGCCTCCGGCGCCGTCCTCATAGGCTGCGGCGCGCTGGGCACGGTCCTCGCCGGCCTTCTCGTGCGCGCTGGCGTCGGACGCTTCCGCATCATCGACCGCGACTTCGTCGAATCCTCCAATCTCCAGCGCCAAACTCTCTTCGATGAATCAGACGCGCGTGACGCTTTGCCCAAAGCCATCGCCGCCGAACGCCATCTTCGCGTAGCCAATTCCGGCCCCAAGATCGAAGCCGTCGTCGCCGATTTCACGCCCGAAAACGTCCGCGAACTCCTCTCTGGCTTTGACGTAATCCTCGATGGCACCGATAATTTCGAGACGCGCCTCCTCATCAACGACGCCTCGCTCGCCCTGAATATTCCGTGGATTTACGCCGCCGCCGTGGGCAGCTACGGAGTCACGCTTACGATTCGTCCCGGCCACACGCCTTGTCTCGCCTGCCTTCTCGAGTCTGGCGCATCCATAGGGACGATCGGCGCCGACGCCACCTGCGACACCGCCGGCATCCTTAACGCCGCCGCCAGCGTCATCGCCTCCATCGAAGCCGCCGAAGCGCTCAAAATCCTCGCCGCCAAACCCGAAGCGCTCCACGGCCGACTCGTTTCCTGCGACGTCTGGTCCGGAAAATTCCAATCCATCCGCATCGCGCGCAATCCCGAATGCCGCGCCTGCGCCCGTCGCGAATTCACGTATCTCGAAGGCGAAGCGCAGCCCCAAATCACCATGTGCGGACGCAACTCCGTGCAAATCCACGAACACGGGCGCAATTTCAATCTCGCCGAACTCAGCGGCCGCCTCGCCTCGTCCGCCGCCGAAATCCGCCACAACGATTTTCTCCTCCGCTTCACCCTTCCGCCCTACGAACTCACCGTCTTCCCAGACGGCCGCGCCATCGTCAAAGGCACCCAGGACCCCGCCATCGCCCGCTCCCTCTACGCCCGCTACCTCGGCGCCTAAAATGACGAATGAAGACGAATGAATCGGGTGGCGCGCGGAGCACCAGGCATTTCCTACGCGAGGTGGTCCGCCCTTGAAGACGTCAAGATTGGATGTTGCGGGATGTGTGGCCGCCTTGGAAGAAACGGTCCACTAGAAAATCGCTCGTGACTGCTTCTCCAGTCAGGATCATGGCCAGCAATTCTCCGCCGAGCACTTCAGGCGCGATGACGATATCGGGTTGCACGAGCTTGATGCGGTCCATGTGTTTGCTGTCACTGATGGCGACGACGGTTTTCGCTCGGCCTTTCAGCTCCTTCACAGCCAGTGTGATAAACGCGTTTTCGGAATCGTCCGCGCGCATGGCAAGTACCGCTTGCGCCTCGCCGGCATACGCCTGGCGCAGAATCGCGAGGCTGTTGGCATCGCCGACGATGAGGTCGTTCGGGTCGATGTCACCCGATGTCGGCGTCTGCGGCATGATCAGCACCACGGACTGATTGCGCTTCTTGAATTCGCGGTACGTGTTGTACGCCAGCGGGGTTGCGCCGACCACGATGAAATGGTTTGTGCGTTTCATTCGTTTCTCCTTCCGCGCGGTGAGCCGCGCGATCATGGGGCCGGCAATCGCGGTGACAGACGTGGCAAACACTGCGAGGCCGAGGAACATCACGGATATCGCAAAAAACCTGGCGGTTACCGTTTTGGGGGTGATGTCGCCGTAGCCCACCGTGCTCATCGTGACCACGGAATAGTAGAAGCCCGTCGCCAGGTCTTTGATCGGCGGCGAGAATTGATCGCCCAGATATAAGCTCCCGAAAACGGCGTAGATCAAGAGCAGCAGCGCGCTGGTCACGGCGAAGAGCGTTCCGGCTGCAAGGCTGGTCCTGTCAAACCACGAATACGAAAGCAGCAGCGCCACAAGCAGGATTCCGTCGTAAGAGATTAGTCCGCTGTGCTGTCCGCGCCCGATGACGGCTGCGCTGAGGACCATCGATGACGTGAGTACGATCGTGATGATCCATGCGAATCGCGAGCGGAACAACAATCCCACCGACATAACCAGCATCGCCACGCCGATGAGGACGTAGGGCATGCTCTCTGGGCGAAAATCGAGAATATGATATGGAAAATCGTGAAGGAGGACTTGTCGCTGCGAGTAGACGACGAGTCTTAGAAGCAAATAACCGGCGCCTGCGAGCGCCAGAGCCAAAGGTACGTGGGGGAACCAATAGCGGGTTCTCGCCGCGTGACCTAGCCGACGCGCGCTAACTACGAACCGGGCCAGGTATCCCGGCCGCCAAATCCAGTGCGCTACTCCTCTGTCATCCGGCAACACATCCCCTCAAATACGTCCGATTGCTAATATAGCAAGCCTCCGGATTGAGAATTACGTTCAACTAATTTTTCCCGGCCTATTTGAACGCCCTACAAACGGGGAGCTTACCCAGCTAGAAATCCGGGCGAAACCCGCGAAAATTAATTGGCCTCCTATGTGCGCGCCGATTGAAACTTGCGTGAGAGACAGGGGCGCTGCTCGCTGCGCACTTTTTGAACTGTGCGTTGTCCGTTCCGCCCGTGAGGAATAATCAGCGCTGTAGGCGCGGCACAATGTAGCCCAGCACGCGAGTGCTGGGTGCGCGTACACCGCGGAAAGAGCGCCGTAGGCGCGACACAAATTTTACGAGTGGCGCAGCAATCCAAACTCTAACTAACATAACGGTGGGCCTGCCATGTAGCTGTGCCTTTCGTACGGTTTTTTTCAGCAACTAAGCACTAGTCTGCGCTAGGGCCGCTCCTTTGATACCGCAGATACAAGTGGCTCCCGGCCTGCTTTGCGCTGAGAATCGTCCACCACGGCGCATTTCCGGGAGCAAATTCCACACCCTCAACTAACCCCGGCCTGGGATGGTGGGGAATTCTGCCGGCAGCCTGGGGAGCTACCGTCAGGAACAGTTCGTCCACCAACCCGCTCGCGAGAAATTCTCCGAAAAGGTGCGGACCGCCTTCATTAAGCGCCAGCTTCACATCGAATTCCTGCCGCAGAAGCGCGAGAATTGCCGCAGGATTGACCGGGAGCGCCGCCGGAAAAACTTTTACACGCAAACCAGCGGAAGCGTTCGATCCCGTTCGCAAATTTTCATTGCCCTGCTCCGTCGTGATGATGAGAACGCGGTGGCCTTCTGCGTGAAACGCCGCGCTGCTCAGATCGAGTCGCCCTGATCGACTGACGATCACCAGCAGCGGATATTCCGATTTTTTGAGCCCGTCCTTGCGGTAACGCTTGTATAGATCGCCAGCGGGCGGGTAGACGGCTTCTGGAAACCACAGCGTGTCGTGCCCTGCGATCTCAAAGGTGGTGGCGCCGACGACGATTGCATCCGAGGACGCGCGAAGCAAACCCATAATGAATTGATCCGCTTCGTTCGAGCCGCTGATCTGCTTGCCTTCCGATTGCCCCGGCATGTTGAACGTGACCACGCCATCAAGTGTCGAAACAAAATTCGCAATCACATAGGGACGCCCAACCGGAGCAGTTGGAAAACAAAGCTCGCCATCGTAAATCGTCCGCAGTTCCTCCGGCAATCCGAGCGCTCCAGCGCAAGCCTTCGCCGCCACCAACGTCTGTATACGCTCCATCGCCTTAGCCTAGCTGAAATGCGCAACCGGCGGCACGATCTTCCGCCGACTCGCTACGAGACGCACATGGGAGTGTACGTAATCTGACAGTCTTGGATTCCCAACTGTTGAAGCCCTGGTTTGGCACTCGCGCTGTCTCCATCCGCGCCGTATGCGCCAGCGACCTAGAGCGTGAGGGCAAGTTGCACTATACTTGCTTAACTGCGGAGGTACCCTCATGAACCCCCTCCATGATGTTCGTTACGCTTTTCGCGTGTTGCGCAATAGCCCAGGCTTTTTCACTGTGGCTGTGCTCACGCTTGCGCTTGGCATAGGCGCGAACAGCGCGATCTTCAGCCTCGTCGACGCCGTATTGCTCCGGCCACTTCCCTATCCCGATCCCGAACAGCTTGTCGGTCTTGGACAGTGGCGCAATCAGCAAGGCCAGGGCTATATGCAAGTCGGCGTGTCGGCGCCGAATATTGCCGATATCGCGAGCGCGGGTACCTTCCAGCAGGTCGCGTATTTCCGTTCGTCGCGTTTCAACATTACGGGCAGCGACCGCCCGGAAAGCGTCACCAGTGTCCGTGCATCCGATGAACTGCTGCCCATGTTCGGAATCCAGCCTTTGATGGGACGGTTCTTCAGCAGCAGTGAAATGCAATCGGGCAAGGATCAGGTCGCGATTATTGGTTACGGTCTCTGGAAAACGCGTTTCGCGTCGGATTCCGCAATCATCGGCAAGACAATCGATCTCGGCGAGCGCCGCTACACGATCATCGGCGTCATGCCCGCGAATTTCCGGTTCACATGGGATCAAGACATTGACGTTTTCGTGCCACTCGTACTCACTCCAGAAGAACAGAGCGAGAAAGGGCGCAGCACCACGCGCGA
Organism: Candidatus Acidiferrales bacterium; assembly: GCA_050746865.1. Lineage (GTDB taxonomy): Bacteria > Acidobacteriota > Terriglobia > Acidiferrales > UBA7541 > Palsa-295. The sequence continues at coordinate 16,630 of JBOGMU010000316.1, read as the reverse complement.
CCTCCAAACACAGGCTCGCCTCAAGGACGGCATCAGTATCGCGCACGCGCAAGCCGCAATGGACTCGCTGGCCATTAATCTGGCGAAGCAATATCCCGACGCTGATGAAGGATGGGGCATCAAAGTGGAACCGCTGCACGCTGCTTATTACCGTCACATGCGGACTCCGCTCCTGATCATGCTAGGCGCGGCAATCTTTGTGCTGCTGATCGCCTGCGCGAATGTGGCCAACTTGCTCCTCGCTCGTGCCACTCGACGAAAGCGCGAAGTTGCGATCCGGATGGCTATTGGCGCGACCCGGCGTCGTCTTGTCACGCAGCTTCTCACCGAGAGCGTTGTGCTGGCCGTCATCGGAGGCGCGCTCGGTTTATTCATCGCGTATACTGGCGACCGGCTGCTTACGGTCGCGTTGAACCGGTATCAGCTCTCACTGCCGAACGCCAAAATCATCGAGATCGATTGGCGTGTGCTGGTGTTCAGCGTTGCGGCAACCATAGGGACCGTGCTGCTCTTCGGCCTCATCCCGTCGCTGGCCACAGCAAAGACAGATTTGAATGAATCGCTCAAGGAAGGTGCAGTAAGCGCTACATCCGAGCCTGGCCGACGGCGTATGCGGAATGCGCTCGTCGTTTCTGAAGTGGCGCTCGCGCTCGTTTTGCTGGCGGGCGCTGGTCTTTTGATCCGCACATTCATCGGCTTGATGAACGTGGACCTGGGGTTCAACCCTCGGAATGCGATCCGCATGAGCATTTCGTTGCCCCCGTATCGATATGCATCCGCAACTCAACAGGCGCTCTTCTACCGCAATTTGCTCGATCGTATTCAAGCGATTCCGGGCGTTTCCGCCGCAGGCGTGCTAAGCGGCACCGGCGTGTTCTTTTTGCCGGAAGGCATGCCTCGTCCTGCTCCCGGCCAGGAGCCAACATCGGATTTCGACTACGTTACGCCCGGTTACTTTCATGCCATGGGAATCGAGCTCAGTTCCGGACGGGAATTCTCGGCGAGCGATTCCAGCACCGCGCCCGATGTAGCCATCATTAGTGAGACGGTTGCGCGGCGCTATTGGCCTCGCTCGACTCCGATCGGCAGCCATCTGACGATCATTTCGCGGCAATATTCCGGCGAATCGCTGGGCACTGGGCAGCCGCTGGAGATCGTCGGCGTGGTAAAAGATGTGCGCAACGGCAGTCTGTGGTCGCCGAATCCAAATATTTACGCTCCATTCGCGCAACACCCCGCCCCTTCCGTTTCTCTCGTAGCGCGTAGCGCCGTGCCTCCACTCACCCTGATGCCGGCCATACGCGACGCCGCTTCAGCAATCGATCCTGAGCAACCCATCAATCGCGTAACGACGCTTGATGAACTAATCGCAGACGAGTACGGCTCCATCCGCTTTCCTATGCTCCTCGTGTGGATTTTCGCCGGGCTTGCGCTCTCGCTTTCCGCGATCGGCATTTTTGGCGTGATGTCGTACACCGTGAGCCGCCGGACGCAAGAGATGGCAATTCGCATGGCGTTGGGCGCGAACGCGCGCGAGGTACTGCTGCTTGTGTTGTGCGAAGGCTTGGGTGTGACGTTGTTAGGCGTTGCGATCGGATTAGTTGCGGCCCTGGGACTTAGCCGCCTCATGGCGGATTACGTCTATGGCATCAAACCGACCGACCCGCTGACGTTTGCCGCCGCAACCGTCGTTCTCGTCGCCGTAGCGCTACTCGCGAGTTATGCTCCCGCGCGCCGGGCGACCCGCGTTGACCCGATTAAAGCCTTGCGGCATGAGTGATTATGTCCAGCGGAGAAATCGTGGCACCTGGCAGTCGAAATTGGTCGGTTCGTTCAATCTTGAAACAGTCACGGTGCAACACTGACCGCCACGCCCCATCTGCGATCATCGCAGGCGATGCGTCGATCTCACTCGGCTTCTTTGCGCGCCACTTTTCAGAAGTCCATTTCCCCACAGCGTTGGAAATTGATCGAAATCGAACGTGGGCATCGCTCATTGCCTATATGATCGCTCGGTCCAAGGAAGCTGCGTCGTCTGCAGCGGCAGATTGAACAGCTATCTACCCCCGTTTCAAGCTTCTCGGCTCAGTTGACGGAATCAAGGCGTTTTTAAGGTGCCAAACGCGCCATTTTTGGCACTTTAAGGCCATTTAACCCATTTTAAGGCGCCAAATTTGTACCGATGCGTTGAACGAATTCCTTAGCTTTCCTAGGATCTCGAGCAGAAAATTCAGGCAGGTCAGACCGCAAATTTGCGCAAAGCGGCTTGACGCATGGCCGCGCGGTCCATATTCTCGCGGGTGTTCATCAGGGTGAGGATCGTGCTGAGGATGCGCGCCTTCAATTCATCGGACATCGAGAATCCGCTCGTCCCCACATGGACGAGCAACTGCCCCCGGCCCGCAATCTGTTCCATAAATTGGACTTGCCGCTCGTGGCTGGCGATCCCGAGGGCAGTTTCCCGGCACATTTCGGCGCATTCCTGCTCGATGAAAAGGGTGAAATGCAGCACGCACATGTGCTCCACCAGCAAGCCGCTGGGCACGACGACTCTGCAACCTTTGGCGCTGCACATCTCTGGCACGGGCGCTCCGGAAATTTTTTTGTAACATCAAAACCAACCAATTTCCACAAAGATAAATCCCTGTGATACCAAACACTTACCCTACGACACGTTATATCCCCCTTTACACTTTTTGCCCGATAGGGCAAACGCCTCCGCGCGCTAACAATAGCCTTGGAGGTAAGACAAGATGTCCTCGCACAGACTTCGCAACAGAACCAGCAACCCCTTCGTTTTCTACCTTTTACCGTTAGCGTTGCTGGCATTGCTCACGATGGCGGCCCGGCCTCAGGATCCCCAGAATTCCTCGCGTAACGAGCAAATTATCTCTCGCGAGGTCTATCACCAGCTCGCGCTGGAACCGCGCTTGTCCGTCTTTGACGTCGTCGGATTCCACGTAAATGGTGGCACCGTTACACTTACCGGCGAGGTCACTCAGCCAGTAAAAAAGAGTGACGCCGAAGGCGCTGTAAAAGGCATCGAAGGCGTCGACAAGGTCGACAATCAAATAAAGGTCCTGCCCCTGTCTCCGATGGATCAGAAGATTAGAGCAGCCGAATTTCACGCGATCTATTCGCTGCCAAGTCTGCAGAAGTACTCTTGGTATTCGGTGCAATCTATTCACATCATTGTAGATAACGGTCACGTGACGCTCGAAGGTTGGGTAGACAATCAGGCAGACAAAGACGCAGCGAACGTGCGAGCCAACTCCGTCTCCGGTGTTTTCAGCGTGAAGAATAACTTGCAGGTGGGACAGCCCAAGCGCCCGGACGCCCACTAGTCTTAGGCGTGCCCTTAATGCCCGGAATGATCGCCGTCACTGAACGAAGTCCAAGGGCCGGCGATCAGGTCGCGGAGCACGGGCGCCTCCCAAGCATATTCCGAGTTAGTATGGCTCTTTAAGTATTCGCTGGCATTGAAACTTTCCCCGCATGGATGTCCAGCCCGCGCTGTAAATGACATGTTTTCAGCCGTTTTGCTGTCCACTGCTTTCCCCTCGACGGCACCGTACGGCTCATAAGCTCCAGAAGCGGAATCTGCCACATGCCCGGTCACGGTCTCATAATGGCTGCAAATTGTTCGCTTATCCGGCCCATCTGTCTTCGTGAAGGTATCGTAGTGGTCGCCCAGGAATGTCTGAGCCATTGCCACATCGATTTTCCCTTTGTTTGGGATCAGCAATTGATCCCACCGAATTCGCCGCGCATTCGATGAATTTGATAAGTCGTTTGGATCGAAGTTAGTCTCGTCCCGAATCAACTCAGGATCGCTTGGAAAGTTTGCCCCCGAATAGTAGCCGTCCTTGGTCCGCCACAGCTTGTGGTGCGTCAGTCCCAGTTCAAAACGTGCGATCTCGCCCGTTTTTCGGTCGCCCAGCAACCAGTCGTTCGCATATCCGCCGTTATTTCCATCTAACATGATCTGCACGTAATCGTCGATCGACCCCGCGTATTGCATCGCCTTGCGTGCCCGCACAAACTCCGGCTTGCCATTGGGATCGAACCCGTGAAAGTTCGAAATCGTGGTCTCGCTAATGATCATTCCCGCTGAATTGATGCCGAAGTCGTCGTCGCTGGCAATCGCGCCCGGAAATCCGTCCATAAGAATGTGATTTCCTTGTTGCGGCACGATATCGAAGATGATGTTCCAGCGGGCGCCCTCGATGTACGTGGTCCAATTGCTGTGCGCCATCACGATCTGGCCGTCTTTCGTCCAGCTTCCCGTCGCGACAAACGCGCTACAGTGGCCGGGCGGAATCGGCGGCGCCGTATTTTCGGCATGCACCTGCTGATTCAACCAGGGAACGTAATAATCCGGCAGTTCCGAAAACGCATTAAACGCCACAATGTCGTCGAGATCTAACTTCGTTTTTCTCGCATGCAGGCCGTCGACGATACCTTGCAACTCCGCCTGATATTCCGGATCGATTTTCGGCCAAAGCATCTGCCGCGCCGTGCGGCGGAAAAACTCCCAATCGCGGCCCGTGTCGTGCGTCATTTCAAGTTTAACGACAGCGAAAGCGTCCGCAATTTCCGGTGCAAGGAGATACCCATGTTGGTACCCGATGTCATGCGGTGAGCCTTCAAGATGGACATAAATCCATCCGCCTCGATCAAAACGATAGGCCTTAGCCAGAGCGGCCTGATCGCCGCCTGCCGCATACGCAGGTCGTGGCAGGGCAGCAGCATCCGGCGATCGCGTTGCGGCCGTGGAGGGCAACAGCCCGCCCGCCAGCATACAGATCACGATTGCAATGATGCCCGCGCCAGCACGTGCGGACATTGCAAATCTTCTGCGACTCACAAGGACACCTGGCGGATCCCCTCGTTTTTAGACACACTCAAAAGTATTTTCATGTTGATCCAGAGAAGTTTAGATGCAAATCGCCGCAGATCGTTAGCGAATGACGCGACCGAACGATACGATTACTGACTGGCAGAGGCGCTGCCGCCGGCAAAATTCGCCGCGGCGGTGCTCGAAACGGCATTTGCAGCCTGCTCACGCATTGCGGCGGCCAAGCCTTCAAACATCTTTGACGCCGAATCGCGCAGTGCCTGATTCGCCGATCGCATAAGCGAGTCGATCATGTTCTGCCCATGTTCGTTCAGGCGCCGAACCGCGGCTACCGTACTCGTATCGGCGGCGGTCTGGATTCGGCCGGCACCCTGCGCGACCGCATCTTCAGCCACGCGATTCAGCCTTTCCGACCACTCCTGCGCCTCAGCGGTGTGCTGCAAGCGATGAGCATCCATCGCCGCCGCGGAGTCTGCAACGAGAGTGGCTCGCGCTTCTGCGACGGCAGATTGCAAGTGCGAAAGAGCGTGCTCGCGCATACCTTGCGCAGCCGTCGCCGATTCGCTCTCGAACGCTGCATGCACCTGGCGCGTATAATTTTCCAGTTCCTGGCGTTTCGCGTCGAGAGACGACTGGCTCGTTTGGTTAAACTGCTCGGCCCGTTCCGCCGACATATTGTGAAGCACTTGGCCGAAAGAAGCCGCTGCGGCTTCAGCAGCCTCCGCGAGCTGTGTGCGTGCACGCCCCGCGAGGTCATCGGCCACGTCGTCGAGTTGTTGATGAACCTGCCCGAGATGGAAAATCGACTGGCCCTCTAGGTGGGTGGCAAACAGTCCTGCAGCCTTGGTCGTCTCCTGTTCGAAGCGGGCAATTGCGGTCGCAAGAGTCTGCTCAGACAAAACCTGCAAGCGCTCGCGAGTCTCCTGCTGAAGCCACTCGGACGTGCGACTAAGAGACTCGCCTGCACTATGCGCGGCACGCGTACTAAGCACATCCAGTTCGTCGCTCCACTTCGCAAGCGCCTCGCTCCTCGCTGCTTCAAAATCGCGCCGTACCGCTGCGGCAGTGGTCTCCGCGTGCGCAGCAATCTCGCGCAGACTGTTGTCGGCCGCATGGCGCAATCTCTCGCGATGTAAACGCAGGCCTTCAGACATCTGCTCCTCGCGCCCGGACACCTCCCGCAGCAGCTCGGGGACACGCGCCGCGTGCGGTGCCACTCGCGCTTCCGCCTCCGCACCCACGCGATCAAGCATCTGCTGCCGAGTGTTCTCGATGGCTTCACGCGTGCGAGTGACTTCCTGCTCGAGCGACGCTCTCACTCCCGCGAGCGCATTCTGCGCCTCGTTTGACATCTGCGCCAGCATCTGGCTCAGATTCGCAAACTGCTGCGCCATTCTGTCCTCAGTCGCGCGAACCGCTTCTTGCGCGCGGCCGGGTAATTCCTCAGCTAACCGCTGCAGCGACCGATCAATCGAGGATTGCAGCAGTTCGTCCCACTGGCGCTGCGCGATAGCCATATCGGACGCGAGTTGGTCGCGCCAAGCCGTCGAATTCGGTTCCCGACTTTCCGTCGCACGGTTCATCGGATTCACAACTGGTGACTGCTCAAAGCCGCTGACTGACTCTCCGGAAAAGCTGTTCATGGGAATTGTCTGTCCTTGGTTCGAAATTTCGGCCACATCCAATTTCGTTTGCACGTTTTGCAGCGTTCCGCCAAATGCATGCTCACCGGCGGGAGCTACCGCCTGCCAATCTTCGGGTGGCGCTTCGAGGTCCCACATGTTGGTCGCGCCCTCCAGCTCTACGGCAATCTGGAATAAGTCGCGAATCGAATGCGGACGATGAATCCACGCCACGCGGGCGCGCACGTTGCGTACTTCGCCGCCGTTCGCTACTTCAATGCTGATCCACGAATTGCGCGGAAGGTGATGCTTGGAGAAATACCGGCAGCCTTGCAGATTCAGAGTCAGCGTAGCGGTTCGCTCTTCAAACGGATGGCCCAGCAGATCGACGCCGCGAACTACCAGCGGCACTGACTCGGATACGCGCTTGCTCCTGCGGCGCTCAATAGAGGGATTCGGTGACACGTCTTGCACGGCCTACCTCGGAGAAGGTACGACAAGACTAACACTCCGGGCCGTAGTGGGTCGAGCGGGAAGATAATGCGGAGAAAACGTGGAGTGGGAGGACGTGCAAGCGCCCTCCCACTTTCACAAATTACGGTTTTTTCTTGGCTGGCTTCGCCGATTTCGATGGCTTCGTTCCAACGCTGGTACTCACGCCGCCGCTCATCTGCGTCACGCTCGCCGCCATGTCTTTGCACTGCGCGCCCAATTGGCCCGTAGGATCGAGGTCGGAGCACTTCTGAAGTGCATCCGAGGTATTCGGATCGAACGTGAACACTTCCTTGTCGCCTTCCGTCTTGGATTGCACGGAGCCGACGTATGCGCTGCCGAGGAGGAACCACGCCTGCGCATCTTTTGGATTCGCGTCCGTGGCCTTCTTCAAAGGATCGATCGCTTGCTGTAAATCGCCCTTGTTGCTCAGAACGATACCCATGTTCTTGTAGCAGCGCGAAGCGACCGCCGTCGAAGTCAGCGCCGGAGCAGCAGCGGCTCCAGGCGCAGGAGCTGCCGGCGCCGTACCTGCGAGCGCCATGGCCTTCTGGCAGGCCGCATCAGCATCACTGATCTTCTGCTGCAAGACGGCCGGATCATGCTGCGCCGCCGCCACATTTGTCAGCGCCGTGCTGAGATCCGAATAGTAGTCGGCCGTCGGCTTCAGATCGATCGCCTTCTGATAGGCGGTCACCGCATCGGGATACTTTTGCGTGGCATCGTCTGCGCGCCCGATACTGGCCCAGATGAGTGCATGGTTGCCCGTATCTTTCGCGCTTACGCCCTGCTCGGCCGCCGTATATTCGGTCGCTGCCGTCTGGTAATCCGCGGTCATCTTGCTGGTCAGATCGGACTTCTGGTCGGCCGGTGCAGTCGCGAGCTGCTTCTTGATCGCATCCGCATCATTCATTGCCGTTGTCGCCGCGTCGAAGTGCTGCTTCATGTTGTTGAACGCCTGCTTTTCGGCTGCGGCCTTTTCAGACCCTCCCGAAGCGGCGGCAATCTCTTTCAAATTGATATTCCACGGCTGGTTATTTGATCCGCTGGCTTGGAATTGCGTACTGAAACCCTGCGGCACCGCCGGGCTGGTCAGGCTGACGGTGTATACACCATCCGGTACGCCGACCTGAATGAAATTGCCCTTACTGTCCGTTTTCGTCGTGAACGTACGGCCGCTGTCACTCTTGATCGTGATCGTTGCGTTCGGCAGTGGGTTGCCGTCGAGCCCGATCACCTGCCCCGTCACATTATTCCCCTGTGCGGCTGCCGACCCCGCGAATAGCAAGAGGAACGCAAAAAGCGTCAATCCGGCACTTACGAATCGTTTCATTTGTGTATGCTCCTCGCTTTCGACATCCAAAATTATTGCGCGACGCTCGCGCGGTAGGGAATCGGATCACCCAGGCCCGCTTCGGCGAACGCTTGCAACCGCAGGCGGCAACTGTCGCAAGTCCCGCAGGCGACGTCCTCAGACTGGTAGCAAGACCACGTCCGATCGAGCGGAGCTCCGAGCTCCACGCCCCGCCTCACGATCTCGCTCTTCTTCATCGCGATTACGGGCGTTACGATCTCAATCTGCGTCTCCGGACGTGTACCCTGTCGGATTACCTCCGCAAACGCATGATAATACTGAGGGCGGCAATCCGGGTAGCCCGAACTATCCTGCTCTACCGCCCCAATAAAGATAGCCTTCGCCCCTATAACTTCCGCCCAGCTCACCGCGGCGGACAAGAAATGGGCATTCCTGAATGGCACATACGTAATCGGAATGCCCGCATCTGGCGCAAGCGAGTGCCCCGATTCAGGGATAGCCATGCTCCGATCCGTAAGCGCTGAACCGCCGATCTGCCGGAATGCGTCAAGCCGGATCGCCAGCCGCTCGGGCACTCCATAGAAATCTGCAATCTCATCGAACGAGCGCCGCTCGCGCTGTTCTGTTCGCTGGCCGTAACTTGCGTGGAGCAGGGCAAGCCGGTGTGATTGATTCGCAATGGCCGTAACGACGCAGGAATCCATTCCGCCGCTCAAAAGAACCACGCCTTTGGGTTTTTCGGCCATTTCCAGCTCAAACTCCCTTTGTTGCCGGATCCCACACGAATTTGTGCAACTGCAATCCCAGGCGTACAGGCAAGCCGTCGGCAAGAATCCATTCCGTCAGATCGCGCGCGCTCAAGCCGGGCCACAATCCCGCCGGATCGGGAAACACAGGCGAAAAAATCACCTGCGCCACGCGCTTTGTCAATCCATGCTGCGCGGTGAATTCCTTCGCGAATTCATAGTCGCGGCGGCTGGCAATCACGAACTTCATTTCGTCTTTCCCGTCCAGAATTTCGAGACTCGCCATATTGAATTTACCAGCCTCGCCGGAGTCGGGGCACTTTACGTCAACAATCTTGATCACTTCGCAAGGCAGCCCGCCCACAAATCTCTCACCGCTGGTTTCAATAATCACTGTATAGTTTTTCAGCAAAAGCCGTGTGGCGAGTTCCGGCGTATCGGGCTGGAGTAGAGGCTCGCCCCCTGTTATTTCGACGAGAGAAACCGGCGGTTCGTTTCGCTCCCCGGGACCAGTCGCAAACCGCTCTACCCGTTCTATTATCTCGTCCAGCGAGTGTTTTTCGCCGCCATGAAACGCATAAGTCGTATCGCACCACACACATCGCAGATTGCAGCCGGTGAGCCGTACGAAAATGCACGGAAGTCCGGCCCGTGTGCCTTCGCCCTGAATGGATTTGAAGATTTCGGTGATGAACATGCGCGGTTATAAGCAGATAACTAAGGTTTGTAAGTGGCCGAAGCCGTATCCGTCTCCCATACCGTCACGCTCGCGAGCGATGCTTCGCCGAGCTGCCCGGCAAGCTGCTTCGCCGTTTCGTCATGAATAAACCGAGCCAAATTTTCCGCCGAAGGGTTCATCGAATCGAATGGCGGCAGTTCGTTTAGGTACTTATGATCCAGCTTATCCACTATGCCGCGCAGCACGCGCTTCAAAATCGTAAAGTCCTGCAGCAGGCCGATTTGGTCGAGCTGTTCGCCCGCCACGATGAGACGCACGCGGTAATTATGCCCGTGCAACTCTTCGCATTTGCCCTGATAACCCCGCAACCTGTGCGCCGCGGCAAAAGTCGCGTCCACGCTCACTTCAAACATGAACTGTCCCCGACTCTCCTGCGTTCGCCGATGCCGCCTCCGGTCTTTCCTTTTTCGGAAAAGCTTCCATGAAGCGAGCGACTGTGGCGAGGTCGTGCGTCGTTCCGTAACAAGGCAAGGAGTCGAGAAAAATTTTACCATACTGCATGCGCTGAATGCGGTTATCGAGAATGGTAAGAATCCCCCGATCCGTTTTTGTGCGGATCAGCCGCCCAAAGCCCTGCTTGAGCGCGAGCACAGCCTCCGGCACCTGATACTCTGCGAAGGCGTTGCGCCCGTCTTCTTGAAGCGCGCGAACTCGGGCAGCAACAATCGGATCGCTCGGCACCGCAAAAGGCAGCTTATCGATAATCACGCAGGAAAGCTGAGACCCCGGAACGTCGACGCCTTGCCAAAAGCTTGCCGTCGCAAAGAGCACGGCGTTGGGTGTCGAACGAAAACGCTCGAGCAGCGTCGAACGCGGCGCAGTACCTTGTAGCAGCAGCGGGAAGTTCACGCGAATCTTTACGCGCTCATAAACGTCGCGCATTTGCGCGTAGCTGGTGAAAAGGCAAAATGCGCGGCCCTCCGAAATTTCCAGCAAGCGCTCAATTTCCGCGGCCGCGCTCGCCGAGAATTTCGCGTCGCGCACGTCCGGCATCTGCCGCGGAATATAAAGCATCGCCTGCTCGCGGAAATCGAATTCCTGCGGCAGAGCAACTTCTTTCGAGGGCAGCACTCCGAGCCGCTGTTTCAGATAGTCGAAGCTGCCGCCCACCGAAAGCGTCGCCGACGTGAGAATCACCGTGTCGAAATGCTCGAATAGTTGTTCGCGCAGGATTTCGCTTACATCGATCGGCGTCGCCGCAAGAAAGACGCCCCGGCCGCGTCGCTCATACCAGTAAACGTAGCTATGTTCTTCACTCTCGAGCAAAAACGCCAGCTCGCGCCGCGCTTCCGCCGTGCGCCGGGCTAACGCGATGATTTCCTCCGGCTTGGGACTTATTGCCGCAAGTTCGGTTTCCACTCGCTTCAAGCCCGTCGCCACATCGCTGTACGCCTCATGATTGCGCTCGAGAAACGCTTTCCGGTCCTCGGGACCAAACGGATACCGCCCCTCGCGTTCCGGAAATCTCTCAAAGAAGCTGCGGCTCCGTTCGCGCAGACTTGTAAGGTGCCTTCGCAGCGGAGTCGCCTCGATCTTCAGCATGCGCAGCATCGCTTCAATGTCGCGCGTCAGTTCCTCGAATCGGTAGCTCGATAGCTGTCGCCCGAAATAGTCGCTGGCCACATCCTCAATCTCGTGCGCCTCATCGAACACGATCGCCGCGTATTCCGGCAGGATCGACCCGAAATCGTCGTTGCGAATCGCCAGATCGGCAAAGAACAGATGATGGTTCACTATAATCAGGTCCGCTTCGGCCGCGCGCCGCTGCATCGCCGTGATGAAGCACCGGTTGAACTCAGCGCATTTCTGTCCCGTGCAAAGGTCGCTTCGCGCGTCAATGCGATTCCATAGATCCGCGTCATCCGGCAAAAACGTCAGCTCATTGCGATCGCCCGTTTCGGTCAGCTTTTCCCAATCGCGAATCTGCGCGAACCAATCGACCTCGTCGATACCCTTCAGCACCGCCGCCTGCGTGTCCATTTGATGGACTTTTTGCCGGCACAGAAAATTCGAGCGCCCCTTCATCAGCGCAACCTTCAGATTTGGCGCGAAATGCTTCTGCAGGAAGGGAACATCCTTTTGGAAAAGTTGCTCTTGTAGAGATTTCGTGGCCGTCGAAATCACCACTTTGCGCCCGCTGCGAATCGCCGGAATCAGATACGCGAGCGTTTTCCCCGTACCCGTGCCCGCTTCGATCACCACATGCTGTCGTTTTTGAAACGCCTCATCTGCGACTCGCGCCATCTCCAGCTGTGAAGCCCGAAATTCGTATGTCGGATGGCTCTTTTGCAGATGTCCGCCCACGCCGAAAATGTCGTCAATCGTCACTTCTTCCGGTTGTGGCGTGGTTTTCTTCGGCATGGTGATGCTCGCAATTGCCAGCGCAGCAGACTCCTAAAATATCACACCGTTGGCTCCCAGGCCGTTCTCACATTTTTTCACAAGACAAACGCCGCCCATCGCGAACGGTGTTATGCTCTCTCCCGCCAAGCTGACCAATGCAGCGAAAACCGCCTACGTCCGGCCCGCGCGCGCAAACAAGCCGCCGCGAATTCTTCAAGAGCTCCGCGGCTGCGATCGCCTTGCCTGCATTAGCCTCAAGCGAAGCCGCAACCGGTGAACCATCGCCGCAGCCGCAGCAGAAATCCAAGCCGAATCTGCTCCTGGTTATCGCCGATCAGTTCCGCTGGGATTTCGTCGGCGCCTATGGCCTGAATCCGATGGGCGTCACACCCAACCTTGATAGCATCGCGCGCCGCGGCGTCGCTTTCCAAAACGCTGTCACCAATCAGCCGCTTTGCTGCCCCTCCCGCTCTTCGCTCTTCACCGGCCAATACCCTTCGCAAACCGGTGTCTGGAAAAACGGTTTCGGCCTGCGTCCCGGCGCAACCACGATCGCCACCGCGCTCAAGGGTGAGGGCTATACGACGAACTACATCGGCAAATGGCACCTCGCGCCAAACATCGGCGTACCGGCGGCGCTTCGCGGCCCCGTTAAACCGGAAAACCGCGGCGGCTTTGACGATCTGTGGCAGGCATCAAACGAGTTGGAGCTTACTTCGCATCCCTACGAAGGCACGATCTGGGACAACGACGGCAAGCCTCTGACGTTTCACGACGTCTATCGCGTCGACTTTCTCACTCAACTCGCCGTCGATTTTCTCAAGAAGCCGCAGACCAAGCCGTTTTTCCTGGTGGTCTCGCAGCTCGAGCCGCATTTTCAAAATGACGCAAATGCGTTCATTCCGCCGAATGAATACGCCACAAAATATGTAAACGGCTTCGCACCCGCGGACCTGAAATTTTTCCCGGGCGATTGGCAAGCGCAGCTCCCCGGCTATTACGGCGATTGCAAACGCATCGACGATTGCGTCGGCACACTGCTCCAGACGCTAAAAGAACAAAACCTGCTCGATAACACTGTTGTCGCTTTTATCAGCGATCACGGTTGCCATTTCCGCACGCGCAACGGCGAATACAAGCGCAGTCCCCACGAAAGCTCGATTCATATTCCATTCCTAATCCAAGGCCCGGGTTTCGATCGTTCTCGACTCGTTCCCGAACTTGTGAGCATGATCGACGTTTGCCCAACGATCCTCGACGGCCTGGGCGTGAGAGTGCCGGATACAGTCTCAGGCCACAGCGCGATGCCGCTCGTGAATCTCACTGAAGGTCGAGACTCCTGGCGCGAGGAAGTGCTGGTTCAAATCAGCGAATCGATGGTCGGACGCGCGTTGCGGACTCCCCGATTCACCTATTGCATCGCGGACCGCACCGCAAATGTCGCTACCGATCCCGGCAGCACGCATTACGACGAATACCAGATGTACGATCTCGCATCGGACCCGTATCAACTTGTAAATCTTGCTGGCCGTCAGGACAATCGGAATCTCATTCACGCAGAGGGCGACCGTCCTCTTCCCGAAATTGCCGCCGACTTGCGCCAACGCCTCATCGCGCGCATGGTAGAGGCTGGCGAAGCCGCTCCGCAGATCACGCCCTCGCGTCTCTACCCGTAGAAGTTTCTGCGCGCTTCGCCGCTCAGTCGCTCACCCTGCCGTCATCGCAATGGAGATTGAATGGACTCAGTAGCTTCAAACGCAATCCAAAGGCCGCTCGGCTTCCACATCATGACGAAACCCATAGGCCCAATCTGCAATCTCGATTGCAAATATTGCTTCTACCTGGAGAAGGAGAATCTCTATCCGAAGCTGTCTGCGCATTCCGGCCTATCCGATTGGAAAATGCCCGACGATGTTCTCGAAAACTACGTCCGTCAATACATCGAAGCGCAGCAAATGGACACGATCAATTTTGCGTGGCAGGGCGGGGAACCGACGCTGCTCGGAGTCGACTTCTTTCGCCGCGTCGTCGCGCTCCAGCAGAAATATGCCGCCGGCAAGCGCATCGAAAACGCCCTTCAGACAAATGGTGTTTTGATCGACGACGAATGGGGCGAATTTCTAGCGCGCAACCACTTTCTTGTCGGCCTTTCCATCGATGGCCCCCGCGAATTTCACGATCATTACCGAGTAGACAAAGGCGGCCAGCCGAGCTTCAACCGCGTCGTCGCTGGCCTCAACGTGCTGAAAACGCACGGCGTGGAGTTCAACACGCTAACCGTCGTCAATCGTCACAATGCGCGGCACCCGCTCGAGGTGTATCGCTTCCTTAAAGAAATCGGCAGCGGCTACATGCAGTTCATTCCCGTTGTCGAGCGCATGGCCCGTGAGGCCAACGATTCCGGCCTGGTGCTGATCCAGCCTTCCGATTCTGGCGATGCGCGCGTATCGGAATGGTCTGTCGATCCCGTCGATTTCGGCAAATTCCTCTGCGCGATTTTCGACGAATGGGTTCGCAACGACGTTGCGCGTTATTACGTCCAGATTTTCGATGTCGCTCTCGAAACCTGGCTCGGCATTCCCGCCAGCCTTTGCGTCTTTCGCGAAACGTGCGGTTCAGCCATGGCCATGGAGCACAATGGCGACCTCTACTCCTGCGATCACTTCGTCTATCCGGAAAACAAGCTCGGCAACATCATAGAAAACCCGCTGGAGTCCATGGTCGCCTCCGCCCAGCAGGCGAAGTTTGGCCTCGATAAGCGCGATTCGCTCCCGCGCTACTGCCGCGAATGCGACGTGCGCTTTGCCTGCCACGGCGAATGTCCCAAGCACCGCTTCATTCGCACGCCGGACGGCGAATCCGGCCTGAACTACCTATGCGCTGGATACAAAATGTTCTTCCACCACATCGATCCTTACATGCGCTTCATGGCAAACGAGCTTCGTTCCCAGCGTCCGCCCGCCAACGCTATGCAATGGACGCGCGCCCGTGACGTGGAAGCCGCCCGCTGCAATCCTTCCGAACGCCCCGGCCGCAACGATCCCTGCCCTTGCGGCAGCGGCCGAAAATACAAAAAATGCTGCGGCAGCATGGCGTAAGGTCCAAAAGAAAACCGCGCATGAGCGGAGTGTCCGCTGCATGCGCGGTTGGAAGTCCTTTCGATTGCTACTGCCTTTACGTCCGCGTGTTCAAAAATTTGCAGACGTCTTTCACTGAATTACTCAGCAGCATCGTTTCGGTCACGTAGAGCACGCCGCCGCCCTTCTTGATCACCATGAACCGGTAATCGCCGGACCAGCCTCCCGCCACCACCATGAAGTCAGACTGGTGCTCGTTGCTCGTGATAAGCACATTTCGGCAGCTTTGCCCGAAATGTTTGGTCACTTCAAAACGGTCTGCCGTTGACCGCGGCGAAAGGACCACCCTGATCGTCTGCGCCGGCTGCGCGAACGACGATGCTGCACACAACGCCGCCAGCACCGTCACTGGTAGCAACGCCTTCCTTGCAAACTGCTTGAAGTAGTGCATTATGATCGTGCTCATTGCGATTTTCTCCTCTCCTCTTAAGTGAAGAAATCACGTCTATAAATAAAAGTGGTCAACGAACGCCCGCCGTGCACAGGCGAAACACCCATCTGCGCACACTTACATATCTCTAGAACACATTTTAAGCCAAAACGTTGCGTGCCGCAGCCTCCGTACATAGCACGTTGGCCAAACGGCAGAGCTGCAGCTCTACCGGTCGCTTTTGGCCCGTTCGTTTACAATGCCACGCTCTCTTGACATCCCACAGAGCGAAGCGTACCTTCCTCTAAGCAACGAACAGGAGATCCGTGTGAAAGACTCTCGCTCAGACGTGCTGCAGGGAACTCTCGACCTCATGGTCTTAAAAACTCTCGATGCCATGGGCCCGATGCACGGTTATGGTCTTGCCCGCCGCATAGAGCAGATCGGTGACGAAGCCCTGGCGATTAATCAAGGCACAATCTACCTCTGCCTCATCCGCCTGCTGCAAAACAAATGGATATCCGCCGTATGGGGCGCCTCCGAAAATAATCGCAAAGCCCGCTTTTACTCGATCACGAAGGCGGGCCGTAAACAATTGATCGCCGAAACCGAAAATTGGGAACGCATCGCCGGCGTCATCGGCAAGGTTCTGCAGCTCTCTCCTCGGAGGTAGCATCATGCTATCCGGCTTTCATCGCATCATCGCCCGTTTCCGCGCACTGTTTTCCTCGTCGACGCTCGATCGCGATCTCAATCATGAGCTCGAATCCCACATCGCCATGCTCACCGACGAAAACATCCGCAAGGGCATGTCGCCGGACGAAGCTCGCCGCGAGGCCCTCGTGCGAATGGGAGCGCGCGAGTCAATCAAGCAGCAGCATCGCGAATTACGCGCCTTGCCTCTGCTCGATACTTTCTTGCAGGACTTGCGCTACGCGTTTCGGATGTTGCGTCGCGATGCTGCCTTCGCCGTGTTCGCAATACTGATCGTCGGCATCGGAATCGGCG
>JBOGMU010000315.1:0-10428 GCA_050746865.1 Candidatus Acidiferrales bacterium | reverse complement strand
AGTTCATCACACGGAAGCTTTGGAGTTTTTACAATCAGGGTGGCTCGTTCATGCATCATGGAAAATTCACGACGGCGCGGGAAGCTGTGGAGGCACATAACGGGGAAGCCGTGACCGAGCGCCGGGCCTTCGATGCGCTTCCGCGCGACCGGCAAGACGATCTCATCGAGTTTCTCAAGTCTCTTCAGGTGCTTCCGGCGGGCTCACGGTCCACGGTGGTGGGTGGAACTCGCGATTAGCGCGTGAGGAGGCGGCGGAGGGTTTCGGTGGTTAGGCCGAAGGCGATGTGGGAGGAGAGTTCGGCGCATTCGCGGGCGGTGCCATTTTCGATGGGATTGGGCGCCAGGCCGAGGGCGGGAACTGCGAGGCCGTGGGCGCCGGCGTAGAGCGCGAGGCCGAAGAGCGCTCCGCATCCGGATGTAGCGGAGGGAAGAGCGTCCGAGAGAGAGGCATATAACATTCCCATCGACGCGCCAAATGCGTAATGTACGATTTGGCCGCCGGTTTTTTTTGCGGGTGATCGCAATTTCCTGCCAGCGAATTGTTTTGCAACCGAATCCGCTACTTTTTCGGTGGCATCCTTGCCCTTTGCGGGTTTGGCGTCGACGAGTTTGGCCGTCAATTTGTATGCTTCGCCCATCAACGCCGCGCCTGCGACGCCGCCTGCTGCGCCAATCAGAATTTTCATGAATTTTGTCATGCAAGGCTCGTTTTTTGATGTACTGCGCTCTACCGATGCGCGCTTGCAAGAAAAGGCGAGGCGGCCAAGGATGACTTCCAAGCGGAAAAACTGCAAAGTTCCACAGGGGTCACCGTGTGCAGTCACTCCCGACGGGGACATGGCCGCCTTACTCTGATAGCTTTTGCCTTCGCGCACGCCGCGTCAATAAATGGCGCGCTGTAGGGTAGATCGCCGATCACGGTGTTGAGGCTGCTAGACGTGGGCGCAGACGGAATTTGGCGGTAGATGCCAGTATCACTTTGGACTTGGGTTCCAGGCTGCGCCGGCCGATCTACGCCAGAGCTTCGGGAACGCTCATGATTGCTTGATCTTCCGACCGGGATCTGGGGCGAGGTGCGATGCCGCGGTCCATAGCGTAATAAAGTAATTCGACGAATGAACGCATGTGGAGTTTCTGCATAATGTGGCGCCGATGTGCCTCGACTGTCCTAACTGAGATGCCGAGTTCGGCTGCTGTTTGTTTGTTGGATTTGCCCTTCGCCAAACATTCGATTATCTCAACTTCTCGCGCAGTTGGCTCCGAGCGCCGGAGTTCGGCGTGTTTTTTAGTCTTTTCAGTCATGGCTTAGATTTTCCCGCGTTTCAATGTTCCATGAAGCAAAAAGTGAATCGTGCTTACAAGAGTAAGCAGATTCTGGACGTGAAGCCCCGTTGATATTGCTGCCCTTACGGCGAGGTTCGAAGAGTCTGTGTGGCGAGAGCAAACCGAGGCTTCAGCGGCTGAAGCCATACTAATTCTGCACGATTTACGGCACGGCTAAAGCCGTGCCCTTCCAAAAATCCAAGTTTCCACACAGACTCTCGAAGCCCCACCCTTCCAAGATCTTGGTTGACTGACGGAAAACAGCAGGCCAGCGAACGCTTACTGGAGCACCCAAGGGCCAGTCTTCTCGACGAAGCGGCAACCATAGCGCCGGGACGGGTCTGCGTTTGCGCTCACGTGAATGATTCGGGCTTTGCCGACGTGCTGGGTGCCGTGGCGCGCCAGGTAGACATCGACTATTGAGCTCGTTCCCATCTCGGCATTACAGGCGCAAAGAAACCCACTGAGACTCACTTCATCGGTCGACGCGGGCTCGTCGAACTCTTTTCCGTTTGCGTCGGTGCCTCGCAGCTTAAGAGAAATGCGCAAACGAACGCGGGCTTCGGTTTGAGGAAAAGCGGGCCGCGATTTGATGAGGTCCTGTAAGCAAGCGCGGAGCGCCTCAAAATCGATGGGCTTTTCGAAATAGCCGGCGGCACCGAGTTGCTGACAATACTCCTTCGTTTGTCCGCCCGCCTCTCCGCTGACAATGACCACGGGAATGGTATGAGTGCGGCTGAAAGATGAAAACGTCTGAAGCAATTCGTACCCCGAATATTTTGGCATGCGAAGGTCGAGCAAAATGGCGTCCGGTTTGGACTCAAGCGCGAGAGCTAGACCCTGATCCGGCTCGCCGGAATCAACAATCTCGTAAACGTCGCTCAACTGGATGCGAATGAGCCGCCGCAGCGCTTCATCATCATCAACGACCAGTAGCTTTCCCATCGATTTGCTCTCCTGCCCCATGGCTTTGGCTGTTTCGGTATTTACGGTCACGCTATCGCACTCCCACTGGCTCTTGTACGTTATCGAGCACTTCACGAACTTTGCGGAGAAGAACCTCATCGGTGAATGGCTTATGTAGGAGATGAAGGCCTTCCTCCAAGACTCCGTGGCCGGCGATAAAACTATCGGTGTAACCGGACATGTAAAGCACTTTCATTCCCGGTTCGCGCGGCAACAGTCGCCCGGCCAACGCGCGGCCGTTCATGCCTGGCATGACGACGTCTGTGAGCAACAGGTCAAACGTGCCTGGATGATCCGCCGCCACTTGGAGCGCCTCTTCGCCGCTGCCGGCCGACACGACGCGGAATCCGCCCATTTCGAGGAATCTTTGTGCCAGTTTTCGGAGGGGCTCGGCGTCTTCTACGAGGAGGATGCGCTCAGAACCGGATAATTTTTCGCTTCTTTCGGGCCTCGATTCGTCTTTCTGGGCTTCACCTGCGTACTGCGGCAGGTAAACCTGGAATGTTGCGCCTTTTCCGGGAGCGCTTTCCACCCAGATGTAGCCATTGCTTTGCTTCACGATGCCGTACACTGTGGCCAAACCGAGGCCTGTGCCTTTTCCCGGTTCCTTAGTCGTAAAAAATGGCTCGAAAATGTGCGCGAGGGTTTCCGAGTTCATGCCGATTCCGGTGTCAGTGACGGTGAGCAGGACATAACTGCCGACCTTCGACCCTGGATGGCTCCACGTGTAGGGTTGATCCAGGTCTGCGTTTGAAGTCGCGATCCGGAGGCGGCCTCCAGAAGGCATCGCGTCGCGCGCGTTGATGGCGAGATTCAAGATCACTTGTTCGATTTGGGTGCGATCGGCTTTGACCTTGCGGAGGTCGTGCGACAGCTCCATGGAAATCTGAATGTCTTCGCCTAGGAGGCGCGGAAGCATTTTTTCCAAGTCCCCGGCGAGCGTGTTGAGATCGAGAACCGCGGGAGTAAGAACTTGCTGACGGCTAAAAGCGAGCAACTGCTTTGTCAAGGAAGCTGCGCGTTGACCCGCTTTTTCGATTTCCACGGCGTGTTCCTGAAGAGCACCGTGTTCAGTCAGTGCCTTCTTCAACACACCGGCATAGCCGATAATCACGCCGAGCAGATTGTTGAAGTCGTGCGCAATTCCGCCGGAAAGCCTGCCTATTGCCTCCATTTTTTGCGCCATCTGGAGTTGCTTTGCGAGCGCGAACTTTTCTGTTACGTCTTCCGCGAACACCTCAAAGTAAGCGAGGCTGCCTTCGGCATCGTTCACGCGGCGTCCAGAGCATCGAACGGTGATCGGGGCACCATCTTGTTTCTTCCACTCAACTTCGATGTCCTTGATCTGTTCAGAACGAGCGAGGATTTCCGTCAGGCGCGTGTATTCAGCTTCATGACGAAAAATTTCGGTCTTCAGATTTTTGGCGAAGATTTCCTGGTTTGAGGCGTATCCGAGCATTTTCTGCAAGGCTGGATTTGCTTGCAGGAAACAGCCGTCGGTGCGGGCACGATAAATTCCGTAAGGCGCGTATTCCACGGCGGAGCGAAAGTCGCCTTCCGATCGCTGCAGTGCCTCTTCCGCCCTTTTGCGTTCTGTGATGTCTCGATTCACTATGACGAGCTTTTCGGGAAGGCCGATAGCGTTGTGAATGACGCTTGAAGTCGATTCCAAGGCGAGCCAAATGCCGCTCTTATGGCGAAAGCGGTACTCGAGAGTCTGCCCGGTGCCGGTGCGACGCGCAGTATCCAGGGCCTGTTTCAGGCGGTCGCTGTCATCGGGATGAATCTGCTCATACGGAGACGAGGCCTCCAGTTCCTCGGGTGTGTATCCGAGGGCCTTCTCATAAGAGGCGCTATTGAAGATTCGCTTTCCGTCCATGTCGACGACGGCGATCATGTCAGCAGCATTTTCGCTGATGAGGTGAAATAGCTCTTCGCGTTGCAGCAATTGGCGTCGAATGCGATGGATCAGCAGGTGCTGATAAATCGTGTACAAGTCAAAAAGAAAAACGAGGCCGACTAAGCCGCGAATGATGTTCGGCGATACTTCCGCCGAGTAGTGGCTCAGAAAAAAGCGGTCTGCAGGGAGGAAAAAGGACAGGAGCCCTCCAGTGAGGACCAGCGTAATAACTAACGCGCCCGCCCACAACCACCATTCGCGCCGTTCGATTTTGCGGAAATTTGCGCGCGTTCTTGTGGCTTGATCATTTGCCGCGGTCTTTGTGACGCGCCATTTGCGTGAAAACATTGATCTCACACCTTCTGGATTGCTTGTCGGCTGCGCCGCTCTGTTCGCAGCGATCAGCACGGAAGTCCTTAGATCAGCTGCACCAGGCGATACCGCTTGCCTCCCTTTCGAAAAGGAAGGAGCGCAGGTCACTCCGACGCTCTTGTTGTTGTGTGGTAAGTTTGTCCCGGTTCGGAACAAAAACAAAGGGTTTGGCGCGACGGAAATAGGGGTGTTCTTCTGAAGACTCAACCGTGAAACTACGTACAGTGAATACAGTAGACGGGCAGACAGTCGGACGGTGTAGCTTGTAAGTATCTGATTCTTAAAGGTATCGCGTTTGCAGTGATGCCTAAGCTCAATCAGTTTTGCGCTTTTGTGCGACGAGGGCAGCCATCTCGTTTAGCGCTTCCTGGCGCAGACCTTCTTCGACGCTGTGGCGGTCGGTTTCGGGGCGATTCTGGCTTGCCTTCCACTTGCCTTCGATCGTTGCAATTGGAATCTCAACGCCGACAATCGCCTTTATCTGGCCCTCGATATATGACTCCGGGGCGTCGGTTACGGCCCACGGTTTTGCGCGCTGGCCTTCGTGGATCGAGGTGAGATGGCTAATCTGCTCTTTTATCCAGGCGGAGTCTTCCATCAGGCGGGGCATGCCGCGAACCTGAACGACGACGTAATTCCACGTTGGGACAACACGTCCGTGTTCTTTCTTGGAAGCGTACCAAGAGGGAGTGATGTATGCCTCGGGGCCCTGAAACACGACGAGCGTCCCGGCACCCGCTCTGAGCGCTTCGACTTGATCGTTGGCTCTCGCGACGTGGCAGCGGAGTGTCCCGTTGTTGCCGACATCTACCAAGATGAACGGCACAAGATTGGCGAGAAGTCCGCCGGCGCCCGCCGTGATCATCGTGGCCAGCGGATGAGCGCGAATCAGCGCATGAAGCGTGTCGAGGCGCTCCTCTTTGAATGCGAGTGGCTGGTACATGGCTTTAGATTATCGCGAACTTTGGCGGCGAGTGCAGGGAAGTATTTGCTGTCAAACGTCCCGATATGCCCGATCGGATTATTGCCGCGACTGCCCTGTATTTCGATATGCCGCTGGTCACGCGCGACCGTGCCCTGCAATCGGCAGGCATTCGCACCATATGGTAGGAACCTCGGCTAATACGTAAATCAAAAAGCACGGCAACCTGGAACCGCACAGCTACCCCAAATCAAAAGCGCCCACCGAGAATCGCGCGCGAAAACCGCGCGCAATGGTGGCCGCTACGAAAACACATCGGACTTCGCCGTTTGTCCTGATATTAGTCGTAATACTCGGCGCCGAGGTGGGTGATGAGTTCTTCGCCCATCATCCAGCGGAGCGTGTTTTTGAGTTTCATGAGCTGGATGAAAAGGTCGTGCTCGGGATAAAGCTCGGGCGCGCACATCGGGCTCTTGAAATAGAAGCTGAGCCACTCCTGAATACCGTTCATGCCCGCGCGGTGAGCCAGGTCCATGAAAAGCGCGAGATCGAGAACGATGGGCGCGGCAAGGATTGAGTCGCGGCAGAGAAAATCGACTTTGATCTGCATTGGATAGCCGAGCCAGCCGAAAATATCGATGTTGTCCCAGCCTTCTTTATTGTCGCCGCGCGGCGGGTAGTAGTTGATGCGGACCTTGTGAGTGAATTTCCCGTAAAGTTCGGGATAAACCTTCGGTTGCAGGATGTATTCGAGTGCGCCGAGCTTGGATTCTTCTTTCGTCTTGAAGGAGCCAGGATCGTCGAGGACCTCGCCGTCGCGATTGCCGAGGATGTTCGTTGAGAACCATCCATCGAGGCCGAGCATACGCGCCTTGAAACCGGGCGAAAGAATCGTCTTCATCAGTGTTTGGCCGGTTTTGAAGTCTTTTCCGCACAGCGGGACGCGTTTGGATTTCGCGTATTCGGTGAGAGCAGGGAAGTCGATGGTGAGATTAGGAGCGCCGTTAGCGAAGGGAACGCCTTCACTAATTGCGGCATAGGCGTAAAGCATCGAAGGCGCAATCGCCGGATGATTCGACTTCATTGCCTTTTCAAACGAGGCCAGATCTTTGTGAACGCTTTCCGGCTTGAGGAAGACTTCCGTTGAGCCGCACCAAACCACGACGAGCCGATCAAGCTTGTTCTTCTTCTTGAAATCGCGGATATCCTGCCGAAGCTGTTGGGCAAGGTCGAATTTCGTTTTGCCCTTTTTAACATGCGTGCCATCGAGATTTTTGACAAAGGCGCGATCGAATGCCGCGGTCATCGGCTTGATCGTTTTGAGGAACTTTGCCGCTTTATCGAGATGCTTTGCATCGAGAACGCCGGCTTTTGCAGCGGCCTCATAGGCATTGTCAGGGAAAGGATCCCAACCGCCGAAGACAACATCGTCGAGGTCGGCGAGCTTGATGAAATCCTTAATCTTGGGAACGCGGGCTTCCGTGCGCCGGCCGAGGCGAATTGTGCCTATCTGCGTGAGCGAACCAACGGGTACTGCCGCACCTCGGCGGACAAGTTCTACTCCGGCCATTAACGTGGTGCTCACGGCGCCCATGCCGGGCGTCAAGATGCCGAGTTTGCCTTTTGGCGGAGTGATGCTGACGGGCCTGCGCATTCGAAGAAGTCTCCTTAGCGAGTGAAGTTGCGGGGAACATATTCCGGCATTGAGAAGTAATTTGCAAGGCGCTAATTAGTGTGGATATTGTAGAACAATGTTTTACAATATGCCTATGCGAATTGCCAAAACGATTTGTATTACGTTGCCTCCCGACTTGCTGAAAAAAGCACACAAGCTTGCGGCGCGGGAGCATCGGACGATGAGTGAGCTTTTTCGTGAGGCGCTGCGGCACTACATGACTGAAGGGGCGCGAAATGAGCAAATCGCGGAGCTGCGCGTTCCCGATGAAACACCAGCCGCGTCCAGCGTGATTCATTCATTTCGAATGGAGAAGATTGGGAAGTAAAGTGGAGCAAAGCGAGCGAAAAGCGCCCGACTAAACCGCGAGTCGGCCGCTACACAAGCAAATTTCAAAAGCAGATTCTGCGGGAAGTCAAACGCGCAGTCGTGATGGCAAGCGGGAGCATTCTGCTGCACATCATTAGCTCACAAAGTCGCCAATCGGGAGATTGGGGTTCCCAGAAAAACCGGGCCAAATTGTCGGGCGTGTGCACGGGCTGGAGTGCGTTTGGCGCGTGGTTTTGGCAGCGAAATTGATAGAGTGATGGCACAAGGACGGTCATTTCTGCCATGGAAAAGCGGGAAGCGGCGGGTTCGCCGGCGGCGTGGAAGCGGCTGCTCGCATTCGCGACGATCTATTGCGTGTGGGGATCGACTTTTCTGGCGATTCGTATCGGAGTGCGCGAAGTGCCGCCGTTTTTGCTGGCGGCGATGCGGTTTTTGGTTGCGGGTGCTTTGCTCTATGGATGGTTGATTTTGCGGGGGGAGCGTTCGCCGCGGGCGCGCGAATGGGGATCGGCGTTTCTGCTGGCCGTCTGCATTTTCGTGCTGGATTACGGATTTGTATTCTGGGCCGAACAGCGCGTGCCCTCCGGAGTTACCGCAGTGATGCTGGCCACGATTCCTGCGTTCACGGCGCTTTCAGAGATTGTTTTTCTGCGAACGCAGATGCTCACGTTGCGACTGGCTGTGGCGCTGCTGATCGGGCTGGGCGGCGTCGCGATACTGATGAGCCACTCGATGCTCCTGGGCGGCGCGCCGGTTGATGTGGCGGGAGCGGCCGCGTTGATGGTTTCGGCGATGAGCTGGTCGGTGGCGTCGGCATTGATGCGAAAGTTGCCGCAGCCGGAATCGAAGGCAATGAGCGCAGGGTCGCAGATGCTCGCGGGAAGCGTGCTGCTGGGAATTATTGCCGCAGCTCTGGGAGAGTTTCGCGGGTTCCGCTTTGCGAGCGTCTCGCGCGGGGCGTGGTTTGCGTTGGCGTATTTGATTGTTTTCGGATCGATTATCGCGTTTACAGCGTACGTTTGGCTGATTCATCATGAGTCGCCCACGAAGGTGGGGACGTATGCGTATGTGAATCCCGTAATTGCCGTGCTGCTGGGATATTTTTTCGCGGGGGAGCCGCTTGGCTTGCGGACGATTCTGGGGACGGCGTTTGTGCTCGTGAGCGTGGTAGTGATCACGACGATGCGCGGGAAGAAGAGCGTGGCGGTGACCGGAGAACAGTCAGTGGCATGATGGCTGCAACCGCAAGAGGAAAACGGCGTTACCTCGCGAATGTGCAGGAGTTTGCACACTTCGGGCGTTGCGATTCCATTTATGCGGGCTTGGAGCTACCCTTCTTGTTTGTAAGTGATTGTTTGTAATGAGGTTACGCGCACAGCGGCTTTGGAATGCGGAATGCTCATATGACTGCGCGCTGAGTGTGTGCGCGTGTGCACAATTTAAGTAAGTCCGGGGATTAAATGGAGCCGAGAGTGATCGCGGGAAGGGTCGGGGGAAGTGGTTTTTCGATGCGTGGGGTTGCGTTGCGTTTGTCGATAGCGGGGCTTGCGCTGGTGGTTGCGCTGCTGGCTCTGCCGTCGCGCGCCGCGGCTGACAACATCGTGATTTCGCTGCAGGAGAACGGCGGGGCGATCCAGCAGGTGGCAAACGGGAACGGATCGGCTTTGTACGTTGGTCAGTTTGGCGACTACGTCTTTAATTCCGTCTCGGGAGTCGGCACCCCCAAGTTGGCCGAGCCCGGTTTGCAGAGCAGTTCGCTGGATATATCTGGTGGCGGCAAGAACGACGTTCTGAATATTTTTGTGACCGAAATGGGCCTCACGTCGCCTTCGGGAGTGAATCCGTTTGTGAGTTCGTTTGGGGCGGCATTTTCGGACAATGTGGCGTCGGTATTGGAGCAAACGTTCATTGGGACTCCCGGTTCCGGAAGTTTGCTGTCCAGTTATCTCTTCACGAACTCCGGCTCAACTTCCGTGGTGAGCAACACGCCCAATCTTAGCGGAACCTACAACGAAACAGTCGAGTACACGATCAAAACGACGGGGGTGGGAATTGTCGCCGCGTCGATTCAGATCGCCGGCGGAGACGGGCCTGTCAATACGCCTGAGCCTTCGACGTTATTGCTGATGGGGCTGGGGCTTGGCAGCTTGCTGTTCGCGGGGAAGCGTCGGCTGGCTCTTTCACAGAGCGCTCAGTAAGCATCTTTCAGATATTGAGGCGAGTCGAGCCCTCACAGGCTTGTGCTCGCCTCTTTTCTTTTCATTCACTAACACCACGAGTTGCGAGAACACCTCACTCGCCGCACA
The DNA here is from genome assembly GCA_050746865.1 of Candidatus Acidiferrales bacterium. GTDB lineage: Bacteria > Acidobacteriota > Terriglobia > Acidiferrales > UBA7541 > Palsa-295. The sequence goes on along the minus strand of JBOGMU010000315.1, from coordinate 632 downwards.
AGGGCGCCCGACCGCAAGGCACGTCGGCCGTTACATTGCGCAATCAACTTAGAAGCAGCCATCGGCACAAACGCGTAAGGCGCGGTGTCAATCATTCCTACGATTGCCACGCACTTCGAGGTGGGCTATGGCCTTCAAATTAAAGGCACAGGCGGTAATGTCATCACCGAACGTGATTCCAATGGCGGACATCATGCTGGTGCTGCTGATTATTTTCATGGTGATCGTGCCGATGATCGTGAACGGCAGGCCGGTGGATATGGCCAAAGCGGCGAATAGCGAAAACATGCCCAATGCAGAAAAGGACGATGCCGTTATCGTAGCAGTCACGCGAGACGGTCAGTATTTTCTAAGCCCGGGCAACAGAAGCGTCGCGTTGGGCGAGATTTCGGATGATGTGCGGACCCTTGTAGCGAACAAACTGGATAAAACTGTCTATGTGCGCTCGGATTTTCGTGCGAAGTACGGCGACGTTGTTAAAGCGGTGGATGAGATTCGGGGCGCGGGCGTGGATAATGTCGGTTTATTAACTCAAAAAACCCCCGTGCTCAATGCGCCAGGCAATCGCGGCTCATAGAGTTCGACTTCAACGCGGCCCGCAGCGAGGGTTCGATGGCCCAACCTCTATTGAG